>CAMCRP010000028.1 GCA_945877315.1 uncultured Ruminococcus sp.
ATACGAGATTTGCGTACGTGACTGGAGTTCAGACGTGTGCTCTTCCGATCTGAACTTCTCGCCGAAGCCGTAGATACACTCGCCAACAGACAGTGTGAGCTGCTCTCTCAGATAAGAACTGCGCTCGTCAAGAGGGTAGGACCAGAAGGTATCGTCCTGATGCTCGGCAAGTCTGGAGGAAACCTTGAACTTGCTCTCGTTGATAACGGTGGTTGCTCTCCAGCCGCCGCCTGTGAGCTTCTTTCCGTCGTAATAGTAAGCGATATTCCAGGAATACTTGTTGATAACAAGCTTTGTCTTGCCCGATACCATTACCATGTTTTCGCCGTCATCGGTGATCTCGGGGGTGTAGCCCTGATCTTCGTCAAGCTCGAACTTGGGCGCATTGTCCAGAGCACCCTTGTAGTGGTCGATAGTTATCTTGATAACGTCCTTTGCAGTAGATGAGAATGTAATGTCCAGGCAGGGACCGCCGAGGGTCATTCCTCGGTTCTGAATGTACTGAGCTGTTGCCCATACATTGATGGAATTCTTTGTTGTTTTGATCTCATAGGGCTGTGCGGTGTAATTTACCTCATAGCCTTTCTGATTGAGCCAGAAACCGTCTGCAAATTTCATTGCGTATCCTCCTAAATGATATATTGTGTAAACGATTACACATTTCAACTTCAACATCGGCATATCTGCCTTGCGAACTGATTACATTATATAACATATTCCAAAACATTTCAAGGGGGTTTGCAAAATTTTATAATTTATACATAAAGTTTAGCGATGGAGTGGATTAATATTTTTCTACAAAAGAAAAAATAGACTGATATTATGACGAGATAAACGAGCAGATGAACGAGCTTTCAATTCACTTTTCAAACGGTGAAATCAACGAAACGTATTTCAATGCTGTATATTCCTCATAATCAAAACACCTTATGGGTGAACGTTCACTTTTGCGTGTTTCCGAGCAGCCGGAAACAGTCGGCAGGAATGCAAATGCACAGTTTATCTATGATACGGGTTATAACATACTGCTTCGGAGAAGTGTTTTTCCCGTTATTTTCAGCTTGATTTTTGCGATAATTCTGATACCGTCAATTTACGGGGAGGACAGCAAAACGGTTTTTTGCAAGGTCATTTCATCTACACGAAAGGGCAAGGGAGAGCTGTTTTCAAAGCGGCTCTTAATTACTGTTTTCACATCAGCTAATTTCACAGCGTTGTGCTGTTTATCACAGTTTTTGCGTGTCGGTATTCTCTTCGGGTGGGACAGGCTTAGTGCGTCTGTTCAAAGCCTTATGCAGGTGGCAGATTTTCCTTTGGATATTACTGTTGGGGGATTTTTTCTGATTTTGAGCATAGGTTGTGCTTTGGCTGTTGCGGTGGTAAGTGTGGGGATATTATGGGTTTCAAAACGGATTTCTGATAGTGCGATATGTTAAACATTGTTTTGCTTATTCAGGTTTACGGTCAAAATAACTAGTCCTTTGAAGAATGAAGATCGATAAGACGCTTGTAATATTCATTTGCGGAATTGTGTTCGGAAACACAGAAATGATCCATTGTTTTCTCGGTAATCTTTGCGCTGAACAGATCAAAGTCATACCATTCCAAATCATTAACATAATCTGCAAGCCACTCCATTGAAAGCTTATTGCACGTCTGCACAAATGCTGCATGCCAGCCTGAGGTCCCTTCAAAACTGAATAAATACCTATCGACCATTTTAATATATGCGGCTTCGGGATTATCATCATTAAAAAAATCTTTATCGGGTATTAGCCAACTAAAACCAAATACAGATACGATCTCGCCGAAAAATGCTTGATAAAACTCGGGCGGTATCCTCTCGATTATTTCTTTTGGAATTTCATATTCAATTCCGTTTTCCGTTATTGGCATAAAATCCCTCCTGTTCAGTTAAAATTCGCTCAATCAAAGTTATTCATTGTTATTTTGACATCATCGGGAAAGTTTTCTCTTGCAAAATCACGCATTAGATATTTACCCTCGGAATGGTCCGAATGTATATTTAGGTGACGTGGGTATTTTTTTAGTTCGTGCATAAATTTGAGTATATCCAGCCCTGTATGACCATCTCCCAGATCGTAATCAAGCGTTGCAAATTCAAAATCCATGTAACGGATAAGGAAAACTGCACCATCGTAGTCATCGGCACATTCAAAGCCTGTTTTGGGCGGAGTTCTTCTGTCGTCAACAAAAAGCTTCATCATAATTACCCCCCCTAATTTTTTACATTATTATACCATATTCTAAAACATATGTCAAATTATAATAGAGCCAAAAAGTGTTCCGTGAAATTTACGGTATGGATTTTTGGGGGAGTATAATTGTTTCATTGAAACATGGTTGATTTTAGATGCTTTTTCTGATATAATGGTATTTACGGAATATGTTGAGGAATATCAGCTCGACAAATCGGAATTTGTGGAGGAAAATCAATATGAAAACTGCACTGATTGTCATAGATATGCAAAATGACTACCTTTATGAAAAAAGAAAGGATATATTTTCCTACAACACCGCTGAACTTACAGCCGCAGTCAATGAACTTATACACCAATACCAAGATAATTTCTGTGATATTATTTACATACGCCATATTATTCAGGATTTACCAACCAATCGACTTCTGTTTGGTTATTCAATAGCAGGAACGGAGGGTGCCGAACTTTTCAGAGGATTAGACATTGTGTCAGATTATTGTTTTGATAAACTTTTTAGCGATGCGCTTTCAAACAAGAAACTGCGTGAGCTTATTCAGAAAAAAGGATACGAAACACTTCATCTTTGCGGATTGGACGAATGTGGCTGCGTAACTGCAACGGCACTTGGCGCAGCAAAACGGGGAATAAATGCAAAAATTATCAGCAAAGGAACCGCAACGGTGTTTTCTCCTAAAAAAGTTGCCAAAGCCCACGAAAGGCTTAATAAAGCAGGTGTTGAATATATTTGATTTCTATCAAAGAAATTCTCGTTTAGTAAACTGTATTTTACAAAACTTCCTTCGCGACCATAAGCTTTCGTTTCACGCTAACAAAGCCGAACGAAGTGGAGCGAGGACGCGGAAAGGCGGCGCCGGCTCGGCGCAAATTCCCATTTATCGGGGAGTTTTTAATGCTTCTTAATTTAGTCACAATATATCGCTCAATTGTTGTGACACAGCCTTATCATAGAATGAGAAATAACTCCGAAACCGTCAGCAGTTAGTCAAATATATCGGAAAGGAGCCTTAGGAATATGAACAATGACCATAATATTTCAGAGCTTGAACAGCTTAATTCCAGAAAATATTTGCTGGAAAAGCAGCTTAACGAAATGAAAAACCGCATTATGGGCAGGAGCAGCAGCTTCTATCCGTTTATTGTCGGCAGGTCGGGGAGAATATCCGAAAAAAAGCTGACTCAATTTATTGATGAGCTTCTGAAACTGCCTCAGAAATACAGCGGACGCAGCTTGTGGCTTGAACTAAACAGCTCTCCAACGCTGAGAGAGCTTTGCGAGTGCTTTCTGTACTGTGCGATACAGGGAATAGCTGTGTATAACGAGGGCGAAAAGTACGTTGAAAGACCTGCATGCTTCTTCTCGGATATTACAGACATTGCCGCACATAAAAATAATCTGTTTCTAATAGACGAAGGCACTCTCCACGGTTATGAATTTGCCTCCGGAGAGTATGATACTCAAAAGGGCGAATGTAAATATTATGATGAATTTAACGAGGGCGGATTTTTCCGTAACTCCGATTTGGCGTACTACATTCTCACGGGAAAGCATATCGTATCAACATTTCCTTCCGATGAATATAAACAGCGGTGTCACGCACGAGAGCTTCAGATAGCAAATGAGCATGGATATGATTCCTACGAGGAGTATCAAAGGTCCATGGAAAATGCACAAGAAGAGCTTGAAAAAACGGACATCAGCGATCTTCCCGAGGATATGGAATGTGTAAATATTGACGAGGATAATGAGCTTTTTGAATTGCAGAAAAGCAAAAACGAAGAGTGGAAGAAAAGAGTTGTTTCTCCTAAAAAATTTGCAAAGAAATATCTTAGGTTCAGACAGCTGTTTTTTGCGCAAACGAAGTTTGTCCGTTATCATCTGTTTGAAGAAATAGAATTGCTGGTGGATATATTTCTCTATGAGCATAAGCTGTCCGTTTTCTCGGAGGAAAATGTATGCGCAATGATCTATTACAGAACGGACAGACTGTGTGCATCATTGGAGCGTTCGACAGTAGGGGGTAGCGAGAGATGATAAAGGACAAGGACGATTTTTATGAAGCCCTTTGGAACAATTATTTCTCATTACCCGAAAAGGAACGTGAAAACAGCTTCATTTACAGCTATTTGAAAAAGAAAAAGGACAGCCGTGCAGAAGTAATCGGACGGAGTAAAAGCGAGCTTTATGATTATTCTGCACAGAAGAAAAAGGACAAATATATCCTGCTAAAAAGTGCATATCTTGCACTTGTAAGGTATAACACCATAACCGAACAGGAATATTCCCACATCATAAAAAGTCTTATCGGTACAAAGGACAAAGCGACAGGCGAGATAAAGGTGCCTGCAAAATATGAAAATCTATGCGGACAAGAAGCAGTTGATCAAGCGGAGAGAATGTTTGAACGGCGTTTTCTTATGGGCTGTGTAAGCGATTTTTTCTATAATCTGGGATATCGAACAAACAGAAATTCCGAGCATGGACAGAGTGTAAAGCTGTCGAACAAACATCTTAAAGACGACGGTTACAACGATGAATTTGAAATGCTGTATGATTTCAACCTGTTCAGTGGAAAAAGCGGACAGACTGAAACAACGGGCGGCACGGCACAACTGACGAGTGAATTTATTGAGAAATGCACACTGTTTTATGATTCTCTTCTTCGTGAAAACTGCTTGGACGCTTTTGTGCCGCTCTATATTGACCCCAACACGGGTGCGGGAGTTTACATAATCGGCAGCAACAGATTTTCCGAAGATAAAAAGGCTTCTTCCGATGCTTGCTATGTGTGCGTAATATTTTTTGCAATGGTGGACGCAGTTTCAAAGGGGGACGACTGTTCCGATTATGATATTTCCATGAGCATGACCGTCAAAAAACGCTTTCGTTCGGTGGGAAAGGCTTTTGATTACTTTAACGCAAGAATTTCGGAGAAGGACGTTTACGAAAACTATCCAGATGAAAATAATGAAAGGCTGCCCGAGGGTGTTGACGAGTGCTTTAATCTCTATTTTATATCCAAAGAAGAAAACGAGGATCTGTATCGCAGGAACATCGGCAGGATATTCCGTGAAAAGGAAGCTGAAGCACTTCATGAGGTGAGAAAGCTGGAGGCTCTAAGGAGTATAAGTGCAAATAAAAAATAGCAATAACCGATATATTGGCTAAACTAAGCTGATATATCGGTTATTTTTGTGTTTCCGTAAATTTTACGGATATTTATTGCTTCGTATTATAATATATACAGAACCTTGAAAACAGAATAAATTAAGCCGAAAAACTTGACCGAAGCCAAGAAAAGACGCTTCGGGGACAATGACCATTCATTGACGTGACCGTAATGCACGGATAGTTCTTACGGGGAAGGATCACCAACGATCGCAAAAATCAGCTAACGAAAGGGGCAGCGTTATGGGTGAAAGTCTTAACAGAGCAATAAGTTCATCAATAAAGGGTTACATTGATGACTATAATGACATAGATGAAATAATTGACCGCCTTTTGAATACTACCGCAGATTATTTCAACTGCGAAAATGACGGGAGATCTTTACTAAACAAGGTGACAAAAACCTTGATGGAGTTTTATGATTTTCCCACGGAAAGAAAAGGCGAATTAACTTACGGCGAGATGCTTTGCATTATTGACGAGCAGCGAAAAGATCCATATACTGCTTCAGATGGCAGAGTGATACGAGAGGAGGCGAGTATGATGCTTGCGGGATATCTGATAAACATTTTGTTGTCGGCGGAAAAGACAAATGCAACAATTAAGCTGTTTATGTCCGAAACGGTAAAGGGCTATCTTGATTATCTTGATAAAAAGGGAAGTCAGTCGGAAGGCTCACGCAAACATCTTTTCAGAAGGCTTTATGCCCGCACCAATCGTTATCTTTACGAGCCAATTGATACACTTACGACAGTAAAGAAGTTCTTAAATCAGATGTCAAAATATCAGTCACAGGGGTGGAATCCTTTTAATTCCATTACCGAATATGAAGAAAAAATGAGATTTTGCTATCAAGACCTTATTTTTTTCATGCTGGATTGTTTCAAGCCCGCATTTCCCGAGGTGTTTGATTTTAGCAGGATAACCGATAAATACGAAAATGTTGAGTTTGAACAAGAGAATATTTTTATGGAGGCGGTTTAATATGGCAAATATTCTTAAGGAAACAGTCAGAGGTTTTGACTGTATTCGGCTGGAGGACGAGTTCCTTTCGGGCAGAGAGATATTCTTTACCGAAGAGGTGAACGAAACAACTTCCAACGAGCTTATCAAGCAGCTTATCTACCTTGAACGGCAGGACAGCGAAGGGGAGATTACCATTTACATAAACAGTCCCGGCGGCGAGGTAATCAGCGGACTTGCGGTGTATGATATCATAAGCATGATGAAGGCACCTGTCAGAACTGTGTGCATAGGAACTGCGGCAAGCATGGGAGCAATACTTTTCCTATCGGGCAAAAAACGTCAGATGCTGCCCCATACACGGCTTATGATACATGATCCGTCATATTATCACAAGGATATTGGCGGAAGGAAACCTCATGAGATACAGCATGAGCTTGACAAGCTGAATGAAACAAGAGAAGCCCTTGCTAAGATAATTTCAGAAACAACAGGCAGAAGCATTGATGAGATTTACAAGGTAACGGCTGACGATACTTTTTACAGCGCACAGGAAGCAATTGACTTCGGACTTGCAACGGAAATTTTGAAAGAGGTATGATAGCCATGAATAACATAAGGATCCTTGCGGAGAATGTTTCGGTATCAAACGATACAAAGAAAACAGGTCTTAACAACAACGATATGATAATCGGCTCCTCAGGTTCGGGCAAGACAGGCGGATATGTTATCCCGAATTTGCAGAATATCAGCGGCAGCATGGTGGTTTCTGACACAAAGGGACAGCTTTGCAAAATGTTCAAGAGCAAGCTGGAAAAGAAGGGCTATGCGGTTTTCACGCTTGACCTTGTTGACCCTCTTCGTTCCTGCGGATATGATCCTATCGGCGGAATACGCAGATATGCAAACGGCAAATATCGTGAACAGGACGTGCTTACTCTTGCAAACACCCTAATGCCTATGCTGGATATGTACGAGCCATTTTGGGAGAAGGCGGCTGCGGGGTATCTTGCGTTTCTCATAGCATACGCTTTGGAGGTGCTTGATCCAGAGGAGCAGAATATGACAAGCATTTGTAAGCTTCATCAGGCATACATACGCCCCGGCGGAACACTTTCTTTTTTGCAATGGACAGAAAGAAATCCCGACACCTTCGCCGCAAGGAAGTTTCGTGAGATTAATTCATCTTCCAATGCCGAAAGAATGTGGAGCTGCATAATGGAGTTTGCAAACCGTGCGCTGGAGCCCTTTGAGTTTGAAGAGGCACGGCACATTTTTGAAAATCGGGACAGCTTTGACATACTAAGCCTTGGCAGACAAAAGACGGTGATCTTCCTTAACGTTAGCGACACAGACAGGACGTTCGATCATCTTGTGAATGTTTTCTACACTCAGGCGTTGCAGCTTCTTTGTTCAGAAGCCGATGCAAATCCCAATGGAAGGCTAAGGGTGCCTGTAAGAATAATTATGGACGACTTTGCCGCAAGCGCAAGGATACCCGATTTTGACAAGATAATCTCAGTAATTCGTTCAAGAGAAATATCTGTCAGCCTTATTCTGCAAAGCATGACTCAGCTTGAAAGTATGTACAATCACGCCGAAGCGACGACTATTGTAAACAACTGCGATCACCTGATATACCTGGGCTCTCAGGACATTGAAACGGCGCAGTTCATAGGCTGCAAGGCTTACAAAACTCCCGAAACCATACTTTGTATGCCCCGTGACAAGGCAATGCTTTTAACAAACGGCGAAAGGGCGGTTTTGGTGAACAAGATAAAGCCATACAGTACTATGCAGGACAAAAAAGACAAGTGTGAACTGTCGGTGTAATGCAAAAAGAGATGTAATAAGCGGGACGGGAAATCCGTCCCCAACAAGCACCGTCAGGATATTTTAATGTACTGCTATATGCATATACTTCAACTTTTCTTTCCTATTTTTTGAAATGGTACTTATACTAATAACCAATAAAAGTGTAGATAAAAAATCTGCGCAAAAATCATATACGCAAGTTTTTGCTTGATTTTTTATTCACTTTTTAATTGGTTCTTAGTATAACACTCCACATTCAAAAACGCCGCACCATAATTCAACTCTCAATACTTAACACTCAACATAAAAAAAAAAAAAAAAAAGCATACAAGCCATACCCTCCGAATATACTTAATACCAAGAACAAACTGCGGACGAATTGTCCTGCGGATAAGGAGGAAAATATGGATCTGAAAACCAACAGAGAGATGATCTCTGCCTGTGAAACTATTTTTAGCGGCGTTCAGGAGCAGTCGGCGGAGCTTGATTACACCTTGCCAGACTATTGCCCCGATATTTTCAGAATAGTAAAGTGTATGGCTATACCGAGAATATTGTCCTACAACATCAGCGGCGAACGGCTTACCTACGAGCTTTCTGTTTGCATAAGGGTGCTTTATTGCAGTGAGGAAAGTGAAGCGGTTCATTCTGCCGAGCAAAAGCTTATTTACACCAAAACCGCCGATTTGGGAAAATGTCCGAAATCGCCAAAGGTCACGCTGAAACCGTCTGCGGATTACATAAACTGCCGTGCGGTCAACAAGAAGCGGCTGGATATCAGGGGGGCTGTTTCCGTTAAAATAACGGTGACGGACGAAGCGGGCTGCGATGTTATCAGCGATATTTTCGGAATGGGCGTTCAGACGAAAAAGCTGCCTGTCACATTCGTTTCAAGCGTTATCAGAGGTTCAAAGCATATTACCGTCAGCGAGGAATACGACCTTGGTATCTCAAAGCCGCCTATCGGGGACATACTTATGTGTGACGCCGCTGTTACGTCCACCGACTGCAAGGTCATTGCAAACAAGCTTATTGTGAAGGGCGAAGCGTCCATAGAATTGCTTTATAGCTGTGTTAAGGACGGACTTTGCGGGCTGGAGGCTATGCAGTTCACTCAGCCCTTTTCGCAGATAATTGATATGGACGGTATTGACGAGCGCTACGAATGCAGTGCCGATGTTTCCATTACCTGTTGCGATATGACGCCTGTTCCCGACAGCGAGGGAGAGCCAAAGCTTGTCAGCTGCGAGCTGGGCTTGCTTATATGCTGCGAGGCGGTGAAAACATCATCTGCGGAAATAGTCTGCGATGCTTTTTCCACATTATACTGCTGCGAGCCTGCAATGACAAATGTTAAGATAATGAGTGCTCCCGTGAAATTCTGCGACAGTCTTATGGTGAAAAAATCGCTGGATTACAAAAACGGCGAGCTGACGGGCGTGTGCGCAGCGTGGGGCAGACCGTCCCAAATTACAGCAAAGGTCACGGAGGAGGGAAAGCTTTTTGTCAGCGGAACGGTGATATTTTCCGCACTTGTAACATCATCGGACGGAAAGACGGACATTATCGAGGAGGAAACACCATTTGAGCTTGTCAAGGAAAAGGCTGAACCCGATTCGTCAGCGGAGGTGTCCGCTTCGGTGATTTCCTGTTCGTTCAGTATGTCGTCATCGGGCAGCATTGAAGTAAAGGCGGAGCTGAAAATCTGCGGCAGTATTTCCTCGGCAATATCCGCAAAGGCGGTGACGGACATTTCCGTAATTGAGGAAGAACCTGCGAAGCGTGACGGCGATTATGCTCTTAAACTCTATTTTGCGGAGGACGGGGAGGACATCTGGGAGATAGCCAAGCGTTACAAGACCTCTGTTTCTGCGGTAATGGAGGAAAACGAACTAGAAGATGAAACAGTTCACGGCGGAATGATACTCATTCCTATCGTATAAAGCGGAGGTAACGGATATGAACAGCAGCGATATTTACAGGGACATTGCAGAGCGCACCAAGGGCGATATTTACATCGGGGTGGTGGGACCCGTCCGAACGGGAAAATCAAGCTTTATCAAGCGGTTTATGGAAACGCTTGTTATACCGAATATCAAGGACGGATATTCACGGGAACGGGCGGTAGATGAACTTCCACAATCGGCGGCGGGCAAGACAATTATGACTACCGAGCCGAAATTTATCCCCGAAGAAGCGGCTGAGATAAGCATCGGGGACAATGCAAAAATGCGTGTGCGTATGATAGACTGCGTTGGCTACATAGTTCCCAGCTCTATCGGATATATCGAAAATGAGCAGCCGAGAATGGTTATGACACCGTGGTTTGACGAGGAAGTGCCGTTTAACATGGCGGCTGAGGTGGGGACGGCAAAGGTCATTAGAGAACATTCCACCATAGGGCTGGTGGTTACTTCTGACGGCAGCATTTCAGATATTCCCAGAAAGGAATATGAGGAGTGTGAGGAGCGGGTAATCGGCGAACTTTCCGAGATAAACAAGCCATTTGTGGTGCTTCTTAACTGCGTTTATCCTCATTCCGAAGAAGCATCGGCAATGGCAAAAAATATGGAGAAAAAGTACGGCGCAAGGGTAATTCCCGTGAACTGCCTTGACCTGAATGAGGAGGATATTACCGCAATAATCAGAGAAGTGCTTTTCTCATTCCCCATTAAGGAGATCAACGTGAAAATGCCTAAATGGATAACTTCTCTGCCAAAGGGTCACTGGCTGAAAGATGAGGTTTTCGGTGCGGTGAGAGAGGCTGCGTCGGGCATTCGTCAGGTGAGAGATGCGCAGAATATTTCCGAAAAGCTGAAAGACTGCGAGCATTGTTCCCATACGGAAATCATCGGCATAGACCTTGGAAAGGGAAGTGCGTCTATCTGTGCAGAGCTGAAAAACGAGCTGTTTTACAAGGTGCTTTCGGAGGAAACGGGCATTGCAATTTCCGAGGAAAGCGACCTGCTGCCGCTTCTCACGGAGCTTTCGGAGATACGGAAGAAATACAGCCGAATGGAAGGTGCACTTTCTCAGGTGGAGGCAACGGGCTATGGCATTGTTATGCCGTCCATTGATGAATTGGAGCTTGAAGAGCCTGAGATCGTTAAGCAGGGCGGGAGATACGGTGTTCGTCTGCGGGCGTCTGCGCCGTCTATCCATTTGATGAAAGCGAATATTGTAACGGAGGTCAGTCCCATAGTCGGTTCGGAAAAGCAGTCCCAGGAGCTTGTGGAATATCTGATGAACGAGTTTGAGGAGGATCCCAAGAAGATATGGGAGTCCAACATTTTCGGGAAATCCCTTCACGAGCTTGTCAACGAGGGACTTCACAACAAGCTGTATCATCTCCCCGCAGATGCAAGACTCAAGCTGCAGGAAACTATTGAGCGTATGATAAATGAGGGCTGCGGAGGGCTGATCTGCTTTATTCTCTGATAGTACATTATAAAAAATCCGCCGATACTGTCCGCATATTTGGACAGTATCGGCGGATTGATGTTTTTATAAAAGCTTCATCTGATTGGGATCGTCCTCGTCTTTCAGAATAGAACCTGCGGACGGAACGGATTTAACAACGTATTTTTTCATGGATTCAAGCTTTTCTTCGGGCAGCTTTTCGGCACGGTCAACGGCTGCCTTTGCTTTCAGCGTTATGACCTGAACGCCTTGTGTATCTCTCGTGGATTTCGGGAGAATAAGTGCGGAGTCGAAAATTATTGCTCTGCCGTTTGTGGTATGAACGTAAATGCTTGAATTGTCACATTCGGGGATAATGCTTACCAGCGGGGATTTTGATGAATATGCGTTTGACAGCTTCTTTCGGTTGGTCTTTGTTTCGTAAGCGGAAAGGGGAACCTTTGCAGCCTTGCCGTTTTCAAATACCATCATAATATGTCCGCTGTAATCGGTGGTGATTATCATTCCCAGAAGGTTTTCGCCCTCGTCGAAGCCCAGCTTTGCGGGAACGTATTCGCCCAGTGCAGAAGCCTTGGTGTTCTCGAAATTGTTCACCTTGGACTTGTAGACCTGACATTTATCCGTGAAGAAGAGCAGGTCTGCCTTGGTGGTGGTTTCCTGTTCAAGGATAATCCTGTCGCCCTCTTTCAGCTTCTGTTCGCTGCTCATTCTGAGGGACTGAGGTGTTATCCTCTTGAAATAACCGCTTTCGGAAAGGAACACAGTCACGGGCATATCGGGAATATCTTCCTCAACGTCCTCGTCGGCAATATCTCCCGCATAGAAGAACATTGTCTTTCTCGGCTGACCGTATTTCTTGATAACGTCCTTCAGCTCGGAAATAATTATTGCCTTGACCTTCTTTTCATCGGCGAGAATGCCTTCCATTTCGGCAATGTCCTTTTCCAGCTGTTCGATTTCGTCAATGCGTCCGATGATATATTCTCTGTTAAGATGACGCAGCTTTATTTCGGCAACATATTCCGCCTGAATCTCGTCAATGCCGAAGCCTATCATCAGGTTGGGAACAACATCGTTTTCCTCTTCCGTTTCACGGACAATTTTAATTGCCTTGTCAATGTCAAGCAGTATCTTTTTCAGACCCTTTAAGAGGTGCAGCTTTTCCTTTTTCTTGTTAAGATCAAAATAAACTCTACGCTTGATACATTCCTTTCGGAAGGCTGTCCATTCTTCAAGAATTTCGTTGATACCCATAACCTTTGGCATTCCGCCGATAAGAATATTGAAATTGCAGGCGTAGCTGTCCTGCAAGGGGGTGAGCCTGAACAGCTTCTGCATCAGCTTATCGGGGTCAACACCTCTTTTTATGTCAATAGCAATTTTCAGACCCGACAGGTCGGTTTCATCTCGGATATATGAGATCTCGTTGATTTTTCCCGCCTTGATAAGCTCAATTATCTTGTCCATAATGGCTTCTATGGTGGTCGTTGCGGGAATTTCGGTCACTTCGATACAGTTTGCGGATTTGTCAAAGCTATATTTTGAGCGAATTTTTATTGAACCTCTGCCTGTTTCGTAAATCTTCCGAAGCTCGGTTTCGTCGTATAGGATAAATCCTCCTCCCGGGAAATCGGGACCTTTTAAGGTGGATATGGGGTCGTGAGCGGGATTTTTCAGATATGCAATGGCAGTTTCACAAACCTCCGTCAGGTTGAACGGGCAGACTGCACTTGCCATTGAAACGGCGATACCCACATTTGCATTTACAAGGATCGTGGGGAAGGTTGCGGGGAGCAGAGTGGGTTCTGTCAGCGTGTTATCGTAGTTGGGAACGAAATCCACCGTGTCCTTGTCAATATCTCTGAAAAGCTCGTTGCAGATAGCGTCCAGCTTTGCTTCGGTGTATCGGGAAGCAGCGTATGCCATATCTCTTGAATAGGCTTTACCGAAGTTACCCTTGCTGTCAACATAGGGGTGAAGAAGTGCCTCATTTCCTCTTGACAGACGCACCATTGTTTCGTAAATGGCAGCGTCGCCGTGGGGGTTCAGCTTCATTGTTTGTCCCACAATATTTGCGGATTTGGTACGATTGCCCTTTAAAAGTCCCATGGTGTACATAGTGTACAAAAGCTTTCTGTGGGAAGGCTTGAAGCCGTCAATTTCGGGCAAGGCACGGGAAACGATAACGCTGATGGCATAGGGCATATAGTTCTGCCGAAGCGTGTCAGTAATGCGTTCCTCAACGACCGTTCCCGAACCTTCGATATAAGCGTTGGGGATAGCCTGACGCTTTTTCTGCGGTTTTTCTTTATCTTTCTTTGCCAATTGTCAGTCCTCCTTAGCTCAGATCGGCAAGCTCCAGATAGCTTGCGCCGTGTTCGGAAATATAGTCCTTGCGTCCCTGTAAATTATCTCCCAGAAGCATTTCAAACATTTCTGCGGTAGCTTCAATATCATCGGGATTTATCTTAATAAGACGGCGTGTTTCGGGGTTCATAGTGGTAAGGGACATCATATCGGGCTCGTTCTCACCAAGACCCTTTGAACGCTGGATAGTGTACTTTGCATTACCCAGCTTTTCCAAAATGTTCGCCTTTTCCTTTTCGGTATATGCGAAATAAGTCTTGTCCTTTGAAACAATTTCAAACAGGGGAGATTCTGCAATGTACACATAACCTTCCTGAATGAGCGTTGGTGTGAGCCTGTAAAGCATTGTCAGAATAAGCGTTCTTATCTGATATCCGTCTACATCGGCATCTGTGCAGATAACTATCTTGTTCCATTTGAGATTTTCCAGATTAAAGGTGGAAAGCTCCTTATTTGCCTTTGAAGTTACTTCGACACCGCAGCCCAAAACCTTGATAATATCGGTGATTATCTCGTTTTTGAATATCTTGTCGTAGTCTGCCTTCAGACAGTTGAGTATCTTTCCTCGAACGGGAATAATCGCCTGAAATTCGGCTTCTCTTGCCAGCTTAACGGCACCCAGAGCGGAGTCACCCTCCACTATATAAAGCTCTCTGCGGGAAATATCCTTTGTGCGGCAGTCAACGAACTTCTGCACCATATTGGAAAGGTCGATAGTTCCCGTGAGCTTTTTCTGCATATTTGTGCGCACCTTTTCCGCATTTTCACGGCTGCGCTTGTTGACCATTACTTGTTCTGCAATACGCTGTGCTTCATCGGGATTTTCAATGAAATAGACTTCTAAGTTATGCTTCAAAAAATCCGTCATTGCGTCCTTGATGAACACGTTTGTAATAGCCTTTTTAGTCTGATTTGCGTAAGAAGTCATGGTGGAGAAGGAGGAAGAAATAAGCACCAGACACTCGGCAATATCCTCCCATTTAACGGGCTTTTCACCCTTGTTATACTTGTTTCCCGCCTTTAAATAGCCGTCAATTGCAGACAGAAATGCTCTGTTTACAGCCTTTTCGGGAGAACCGCCGTGCTCCAGAAAGCTGGAGTTGTGGTAATATTCAAGCAGCTTTACCTTGTTGGAAAAGGTGAATGCGACAGACAGCTTTACCTTATATTCGGGCTTGTCCTCACGGTCACGGCCCTTGCGTTCGCCCTCCCAGTATTGAAATGAGGTAAGGTGATTTTCGCCCGCAATTTCGCTGAGATAGTCGGAGATTCCGTTTTCATAGCAAAATTCTTCCGTTTCAAAGCTTCCGTCATCATTCTGCCAGCGGAAAATGAAGTTTACCTTCGGGTTGACAATAGCCTGTTTTTTCAGGACCTCCGTGAAATATTCCCGTTCAATGTTAATATCGGTGAATACCTCAATATCGGGCTTCCATTTGGTTTTTGTTCCTGTTTTTGAGCCCTTGTACGGCTCTTTTTTCAGACCGCCCACATTTTCTCCCTTTTCAAAATGGAGATTGTATTTGAAACCGTCCCTGTGAATTTCAACGTCCATATATTCGGAGGAATACTGCGTGGAGCAAAGTCCCAGACCGTTAAGACCAAGGGCAAATTCATAATCCTCTCCGCCCTCGCTGTATTTACCGCCTGCGTACATTTCGCAGTAAACAAGCTCCCAGTTATAGCGGTTTTCATTCTGATTGAAATCAACGGGACAGCCTCGTCCGAAGTCCTCGACCTCAATGCTAAGGTCATTAAAACGGGTAACAACGATCTTATCTCCGTGTCCCTCTCTTGCTTCGTCAATGGAGTTTGAAATTATCTCGAAAACAGAATGCTTACAGCCGTCCAGACCGTCCGAACCGAAAATTACGGCAGGACGCTTTCTTACTCTGTCCGCACCCTTTAGGGCAACAATACTTTCGTTGGTATAGTCATTTTTCTTTTTTGCCATTGATTATTCTGCTTCTCCCTTCGTAAACGGTCTTGTAAATGTGCAGGCTACCCAATCTTCCTTTTCTGCAACGGTTTCAAGGATATATCCGTTCTTCTTCATAGCGTCAAGGACTTCCTCCGAACGCTGAGATATTATTCCCGAAAGAATGAGCTTTCCGCCGGGACGGATAAATTTTACGAATACTCCGCTCATCGCAATAAGCACGTCCGCAACGATATTTGCGGTGATTATGTCAAAGCCGCTGCCTATCCTTTCGCAAAGCTCCTCATCTCCCGCAACATTACCGCAAAAGCAGGTGTATTTTTCTTTCGGGATATGGTTTTTCTCCGCATTTCCCGCAGCGATCTTCACGGAATTTGCGTCAATGTCAACAGCAGTCGCTTCACTTGCACCTAAGAGCAGTGCAGCGATGGAAAGAATACCGCTTCCGCAGCCTAAATCAAGAACTCTGTCGCCCTCGGAAATTATCCTTTCAAGCTGTTCAAGGCAAAGCTGGGTGGTGTGGTGCTGACCTGTTCCGAAGCTTGATTCGGGGTCAATTTCAAGGATAACTCTTGCTTCATTTTCATCGCAGTTTTCCCAGGAAGGCTTGATAAGCAGCTTATCACCGATACGCAGGGGCTTGAAATACTGCTTCCAGTTGTTTGCCCAATCCTCTTCACGGACATTTGCCAGCTCAACAGCAAGTCTGCCGAATTTTTTCTCGCTGTCACGTCCCGCAAGAGCGACCATTTCCGAACGTATAGATGAAAGCATATCCGCACCCTGAGAGTTTTCGGGGAGATATACGGTAACGCAGGTTTCGCAGTTTTTGAGATTCATCAGGTCATCGTCAATGTAGTCCCAATTTCCCGTTTTATCTGCAAGGAAATCTTCAAAATCCTTTGCGTCCTTAATAACAAAGCCTGTAACGCCGATGCAAAGCAGGCAGCCGCAAACAGGGTCAATTCCTTCGGTAGTGGTAAAAATATTTACTTCTGTCCAGTTCATTTTATCAGTCCTCCATAAAAAATCAGACACGCATACTATTTTATTATATTTGATTTTTTTTCATTAATCAAGAGATTTGTGGATTTTTTCACATAAAATATTTTATTACACAACAATTAAACGGACTGACGATAAAACGCAGCCCGTGTTTGTAATATCTAAGGAACTGCTGATTAAATAGACATTTCTACTTTTCTTGTTGCCTGAGTGACGTATCTAGGTGGGTGTTCCCCCGCCGAAGGCGGGGGAACACCCATTAATCAGTATTTTCCTAAAGTATTCCCATATGTTCCAGCAGAATTTTTGCACCAATGAAAACAAGTATTGCACCGCCTGTCATTTCCGCACCGCTTTTGAATTTCAGACCGAACTTGTTTCCTATGTAAACTCCCGCAAAGGAAAATCCGAAGGTAACAACACCGATAAGCGCCGCCGAGCCTGCAATAGCTACTTTCAGACAAGCAAAGGTGATACCCACCGCAAGAGCGTCAATGCTTGTGGCAATTGCAAGAAGAAAAAGCTCCTTGATGTTCAGCTTGTATTCTTCATCGGAGTTTTCATCATCGGGCTTCATTGATTCAACGATCATTTTTCCGCCGATGAACGCAAGCAGTCCGAAGGCTATCCAGTGGTCAAAATTGGTTATGGCAGTTTCAAAGCTGCGTCCCAAAAACCAGCCTATTATAGGCATTAACGCTTGAAATCCTCCGAAAAACAGACCGATAATGACAGGGTGCTTTACGTCAACCTTTTTCATTGTCAGACCCTTGCATACAGATACCGCAAAAGCGTCCATAGAAAGCCCTGCGGCTATGAGCAGAAGCTCGTAAAATCTCAAATAAATTCCTCCTTACAGAATGTCGGAGCCGTTTATTTTCATGCAGAATTTTACCTTGAAAAATTCGGCAGAGCGTTTGCAGAGAAGCATTCTGTCCAGAAATATCTCGAAATATTCCATAACAGAGGAAATATCTGTGTCGATATCCAGGTCAAGGATAAGCCTTTCCTTGTTCTCGCTGAAATAAAGTTTTGCCTTTGTAACTGCGTAATTTACTCTGTCGTGAATATCGAATGTGTGGAGATCACGATTGCGCACTCTGCTCCTGCGAACGTCGGTCTTATCGGCGATTATGAGAGCAGCGGCAATAGCGTTTATGGGCTGTGCTGTCGATTCATCGTGATTGCCGATAGCAGAGATTATGGTCGCTATTTCATCGGCAGGCATAGAAAGGTTATCCAGCAGACGAAACGCCATAACAGCACCGCTTTGCGCATGGTCTATTCTGTTGATAACATTGCCTATGTCGTGGAGAATTGCGGCAATTTTAGCAAGCTCAATGTCACGCTCGCCGTAGCCTAATTCCGTCAGTATCATCTCTGCGGTGGCAGCCGCCTTTTCAACGTGGGCAAAGGAATGTTCGGTGTAACCCTGCGCCGCAAGTGCTTCGTCCGCCTTTTTGATATAGGTCATTATGTCGGGATTTTTTCTGATATATTTATATGTTACAAGACTGCTCATTATTTCAACCTCTTTATATATAGTCCGACAAATGTCAGAATGTGGTCTTTGATTTTCGGAAGTGCCTCGGCAATGCTGTCGCTTTCGTTTAGGATAAGATATAGCGGAGCATAAAACGCCCTTGCTGCGGAACGGGGAGATATGCCGTTTTCATTCATTGCACCGAACAGCCGTGTGAAAAACTCCTCGGGCTGTCTGATAAAAATGCTTCTGTAACAGCTTTTCAGCCTGTCGTCGGAGTACTGTCCAATAACAAGCATACGTCTGAAAAGCCGTGAAAATTCGTCCGTCATATAGAAATTCATAACGGAGATCGCAACCATTATGAGCTTTTCCTCAGAAACCTTGCTGTAAATTCCGCCGTTTTCCGAACAGAACGGATTTGTCAGATTGAGAAAATGCTCCTCGGTACGCTTTTCACATTCGGAAATAACAGCATCGAATATCTCCCGCTTATTCTTGAAATAGTAATAGAGGGAGCTTTCCCTAATGCCCACGGCGGCGGAAATATCCCGCACGGACACCGAATCATAGCTCTTTTCGGAAAAAAGCTTCAAGGCTTCATAGATTATTTTTTCTTTTGTCGATGTCCCGCTCACTGTTCAAGCAATCCTTTCGCATATTTCCACGCAATAATTCTCATAACCGCTCTGTCTATGGTTTCCTGTGATATTTCTCCGTTTTCGGCAGCAGACAGAATGTCATTGTATGCCGCTTCATATTCCGTGACGATAAGCATATCATTTCCCGCATTGACCGCTTCGGCGTAGGGCAAATTGTCTGTGCAGAACAGGGAAACGGCGTCCATTGAAAGGTCATCTGTCATAATTATTCCCGAAAAATTCAGCTCTTCACGAAGAATTCGATGTATTTCGGGGGACAGTGAAGCGGGCTTTTCGCTGTCAAAGCATTTTACGATATTATGGGATACCAGCACACATTCCGCACCCGCATCAATACCCGCTTTGAACGGAAGAAAATCGCTGCTTCTGAAGCTTTCGGCGGAACGTTCGTCAATCGCCGAGCCTGTGTGAGTGTCAGCATTGTTTCCATAGCCCGGGAAATGTTTCAGGCAGGAGGATATGCCCGCTTCTTTTGCAGCAGATACGGCATTTCTGATATATTCGGCGGTTTCCTCGGCGGGAAGTCCTAAGGTGCGGCTGTAAATATAGTCCTTCGGGTCAACGGAAACATCGGCAACAGGAGCAAGGTTCAGATTAAATCCCAAATCAAGGAGAAACTTTGATTTTTCGGAATAATCATCGTATATCCCTTGAAACCCGCCGTCCTTATACGCTTTTGATGGGGACGGAAAGCGTGTTTCACGAAAAGTCGACAGGGAGCTTACACGAACTATTTCGCCGCCCTCTTCGTCAACTGCAACTATCATGGGAATATCCGAAACAGACTGAAATCCAACCATAAATTCTCTCAGCGTTTCGGGAGTTTTGTTCTTAACGTTCCGCTTGAAAAGGACATATCCTCCGAATTTGTACTTTTCTGCCTGTTCAGCCGCATTGTCGGGACATCTTGCCAAAAGAAGCTGCCCGACCTTTTCTTCTGTAGACATTTCAGACAGCATTGCATATGCGGCTTCGTAATACTCGGAAAATTCTCCGCCAATGAGAAGATATTCCCACGGCTTTTCTTCCGCTTCGGTGACTGTTGTTTCGGAAACAGTTGTTGTGACAGCAGTTTCTGTGACAGAAACGGTTTCCGTTATCGGCTGAGGAATATCATTGACATTTGAGCAGCCTGTCAGCAGAAATGTGCATATCAACACTGCGACAAAATGCTTTCTCATTCAAAATATACCTTGTGCCAAACGAGGAAGATATAGACTGTCCATATCTTTCGGCTGTTGTCCCGCTTGCCGTTTTTGTGGTCGTCAAGAAGGGAGATGAGCATATCTGTGTTGAAATAATGCTCTGCGGTTTTGGAGGTGAATGCTTCCTTTATGATGTTATAGTATTTGTCCTCTTTAAGCCATACTCTGATGGGCACAGGGAAGCCTAGCTTTTTCTTGTTGGCGGTCTGAGGGGGTGTTGCTTTCAGGGCAGCCTTTCTCATGGCAACTTTGGTGTTTTCGTCGTTTACTCTGTATCTTGTGGGTATCTTTTCCGCCAGTGCCATAACCTCCTTGTCCAGGAAGGGAACTCTAAGTTCAAGGGAGTTTGCCATGGACATTTTGTCGGCTTTCAGAAGAATATCTCCCGTCATCCAGAGGTGAAGGTCGAGATACTGCATTTTTGTAACTGCGTCCTTATCCTTGACCTTGTCGTAAAAGGGCTTGGTAATTGCCGTTGCATCGGGGGCGTTGGTCTTGATTTTGAGGAGTGCCTTTCTTTCCTTTTCCGAGAACATATAGGCGTTGCCGATGAAGCGTTCCTCAAGATCCTTGCTTCGTCTTACAAGGAAGTTAATGCCTCTTTTCGGGGGAAGTTTTGAAGCAACGGCTCCTATTCCTTTTCTGATTACCTTCGGAACGGCGTTATATGCAGGGATAGCCATAGGTTCTCTGTAAATGTTGTATCCGCCGAAAATTTCGTCTGCACCTTCGCCCGAGAGAACGACCTTGACATATTCCGAAGCCTTGTTGCAGACAAAATAAAGTGCGATTGCCGAAGGGTCTGCAAGAGGTTCGTCCATATGATACTGTATCTTTGAGATGTTGCCCCAGTATTCTTCGGGGGTGATGACCTTGCTGATATTTTCCTTGCCGATGTATTTGGAAAATTCCTTTGCCCAGCCTATTTCATTATACTTTTCGTCCGTGCCGAAGCCAACGGTAAAGGTCTTGTCAACATTTGCAACGGAAGCAACATAGCTGGAATCAACACCGCTGGACAGGAAGCTTCCTACCTCAACATCGCTGATCTTATGGGCTTCAACGGAGTTTTTGAAGGTATCGGAGATTCTGCTTACCCATTCGTCCATATCGGGATTTTCATCGGCGTCAAACTTTACCTCCCAGTATCTCTTAATGGTCAGTTCGCCGTTCTTATATTTAAGGAAATGTGCGGGGGGAAGCTTGTAAACGTTTTTGAAAAATGTATCTGTCGTGGGGGAATACTGGAAAGTAAGATAGTTTTCCAGAGCGTCCTCGTTCATTTCCTTTACAAAATCGGGGTGGGGAAGGAACGCCTTAATTTCCGAACCGAACATAAAGGTATCGCCCATTTTTGCATAATAAAAGGGCTTGATTCCAAAGAAATCTCTTGCGCCGAAAAGCTCCTTGGTGTTTTTGTCCCAGATGACGAAGGAGAACATTCCTCTCAGTCTGTCCAGCAGCTTTTCGCCGAATTCCTCATAGCCGTGGAGAAGCACCTCGGAGTCGGTCTTGGTCTTGAAAACGTGTCCCTTTGCGAGAAGCTCCTCTCTGATTTCCATAAAGTTGTAAATCTCGCCATTGAAAAGGAGAATTTTGGAATTGTCCTCGTTATAGATGGGCTGGTGTCCCGAATTAAGGTCGATGATACTCAGTCTGCGAAAGCCCAGAGCAATATCTCCGTCAACATATTTTCCCTCGGAATCGGGTCCTCTATGCTTAATTTTATCCATCATTTCTGCAATTACCTGATTGGCATTGTTAATTTTGTTGGTAAATCCTACGTATCCGCACATTAAAAAATCAGCCTCCCGAACTTTTTGACGGCTTCAAAAAGCCGCATAATTTCATTATACACTATAATAAATGCTTTTGCAATAACATTATTTCCATTTATATATAAAATTTTGCGTCGGGTTTGCGGATTTTTTTAGCAGAAATCGCATTGAATACTGCGGCTGATACTATATAAAATAGTATAGGACGAAAAAAACGAACTATCCGCAGTGGGATAATTCGGATAATTTCATCAAATGAATTCAGTATGGCAGCTTTTGAAATTATTACAAAATGATGTCAATTATTAAAATCTGAATATATTGTTGCATTTTGAAAAGTTTTGTATTATAATAGAAAACAGCAGGAAAAAAGTTATTCCTGTGATTTCAGAATTTAAGGATGGTGGGTATGAGAGGACAGGAAAAAAGACGTCCGAGATTCAGCGTTGGGCTGGTGTTCTTTCTGATTTTTTTGAGTTTTGCGGTCTGTTTTTTCATCTATATGAAAAATGGTCAGATTCCCGAGGACAGCCTTTCGGCATCGGGAGAAATAGTTGAGAGCGAACAGCTGCCGACACCCGAGGAAACAACGGTACAGTCCGAAGCACTGACGGTTTCGGAAACCGAGCCTCCCGAGGAAAAGCTTGTAAATCCCGTGCCTGAGAGTGCGCCGAAGGGACTTTCTTATCTTATCAATGAATGTAATTTCGTAGGCGATTCCCTTACGGTAGGACTTTCAAGCTATGGTCTGATACCGGAAAAAAATGTGCTTGCCAATATAGGCATGAATGTTTCAAAGATAAACACAGCCACAATTACCACTCCCGACGGAGAAATGACGGCTCTTGAAGCTCTTAAAAAGAATAATCCTAAGAATGTTTATATCATGCTGGGCAGCAACGGTATTTCGTGGCTGACAAATGAAAGCATGATCTCCGAGTACGGCGTGTTCATTGATTCTGTCAAGGAGGAACTGCCCGAAGCGGCAATATATATCATCTCCATTCCGCCTGTTACGGCAAATAAGGAGATAGATACTAATTCGCCCATACTCAATTCGGACATTGACGCATACAACTCCGAGCTGTTAAAGCTTGCCGACAATAAGGGCGTGTATTTTGTTGACCTGAACACAGGCTTGAAGGGCAATGACGGAAAGCTTGCCTCCGAACGTTCCGACGGCGACGGTATGCACTTTAAAAAGAGCACCTATGATATTATGCTTGATTATCTGCTGACTCATACGGCAGATCAATAATAAATGGAAAAGAGAGAGTTAAAATGAAGAGAAAATTTACTTTTACTGCCCTGGCTTTGGCTGCGGCAATGTCGCTGGCTGCTTGTTCCGAGCCGACTGTTGATTCGGTAGATACTTCTGCCGATACAGCGGCTGTTTCCGAAAGGGCTGCGGCCGCCGAACCATCGGATATCACTGCGAAGATCATTGCCGACATTGAGATGTCCTCGCTGGCAGAGGTGCAGTCCGACAGAATTGAAATGTACCTTGATGTTGATTTGGAGAAGGTTGACAGCTTTTCCATGTTCATCTGCGGTTCGGGCGGATTTGCCGATGAGGTGGGTGTTTTCAGAATGAAGTCTGACGCAGACTGTGAGTCACTGAAAACACTTATCACAGAGCGTCTGGAGAAGCGCAAGGTGGATTTTGAGGACTACAATCCCGACGAATTTGAAAAGCTTGGCAAGGCGGTCTGCGGTGTAAGCGGAAACTACGTTTACTATGCAGTTACCCCCGACAGCGACAAGGCTGAGAGCATCATCAAGGAGTTTATCGGCTGATTTGTGAATACTGATTTTTTGGGGCATATCCGTCTATGGGTATGCCCCGATTTTATTTTTTTTGTAACTTTTTTTGAAAAACTCTTTACATATGGGGGAAAGTATAGTAAAATATAACATAGGCATATGCTCTGCGTAATATGCGGAGCAGCATTATATTAATTTGAGAATTTTGCGAGGTGCGATTATGGAACCTAAATATCACAGAGTCCTTCTTAAACTCAGCGGCGAAGCGTTGGCAGGTGACAAGAAAACAGGTCTTGATTATTCTGTTATAACCGAGATAGGCAAGAGCATTAAAAAGTGTGCGGACGCAGGCGTTCAGATGGGTATTGTCGTTGGCGGCGGTAACTTTTGGAGAGGTCGTTCCAGTGGTGCTATGGACAGAACAAGAGCCGACCATATCGGTATGCTTGCCACTACCATGAATGCGCTGGCGGTTGCCGATGTGCTTGAATCTTTGGGAATGGACGTCAGAGTTCAGACCGCTATTGCAATGCACCAGGTTGCAGAGCCTTATATCCGTAACAAGGCCGTTCGTCATATGGAAAAGGGAAGAGTTGTTATCTTCGGCTGCGGTACGGGAAATCCCTTCTTTTCCACCGATACGGCGTCCACTCTGAGAGCTGCCGAGATAGAAGCGGACATTGTGCTGAAGGCTACCATGGTTGATGGAGTTTACGATAAGGACCCCAACAAGTACGAAGATGCGGTCAAGTTCGACAAGCTTAGCTTTAACGAGATACTTGTGAGAAATCTGGCAGTTATGGACAGTACTGCTGCTTCCATGTGCAAGGATAATCATCTTCCCATACTCGTTTTCGACCTCAGCAGACCCGACAATATTTATGATGCCTGCATGGGCATTCCCGTAGGAACCATCGTATCCGACGAAGCTTAAAACAAATTTTATTAACGAAAGGAATTTTATATTATGAAAGAACAGATGAATACAGCAAAGGGAAAAATGGAAAAGTGCATAAAGAGCCTTGAGCACGAGTTTACAACTATCAGAGCGGGCAGAGCAAACCCCGCTGTTCTCGATAAGGTTTTTGTTGACTATTACGGAGCACCTACTCCCGTTAATCAGCTGGCTGCTATTTCCGTCAGCGAAGCAAGAGTTCTCGTTATCCAGCCCTGGGACGCAGGAGCATTAAAGCCTATCGAGAAGGCTATCCAGACTTCCGAGATCGGCATTAACCCCACAAATGACGGAAAGGTTCTCCGTCTTGTGTTCCCTCAGCTTACCGAGGAAAGACGTAAGGAGCTTGTTAAGCAGATAAAGAAGATGGGCGAAGAGGGCAAGGTAACTATCCGTTCCGTAAGACGTGATACTATGGAAAAATTCAAGACCATGAAGAAGAATTCCGAGATCACCGAGGACGATTTGAAGAACTGCGAGAAGGACGTTCAGAACCTCACTGACAAGTTTGTTGCTGAGATAGACAAGGCAGTTGCCGAAAAGGAAAAAGAAATTATGTCTATCTGACATATGAAATTCTGAACGAAAAGGTGATTTTGCTTGGCTATTGACAGCGAAAAGCTGCCTGTCCATATCGGAATAATTATGGACGGCAACGGGCGATGGGCGCAGAACAGGGGACTTCCGAGAGCTGCGGGTCATAAGGAGGGTGCGGAGGTATTCAACCGCATTACGAAATATTGCAGGAAGATCGGCATAAGGTATGTGACCTACTATGCGTTCTCCACGGAAAACTGGAAGCGTCCCGCAGATGAGGTAAACGCCTTGATGAAGCTGTTTGAGCAGTATCTCGGTACGGCTGAACAGTATGCGAAGGAGAATGTTCGGCTTATTTTTATCGGAGATAAGTCCCGTTTTCCCGAAAAGCTTCGTCTAAAAATGGCGGAGCTGGAGAAAAAGTCCGAAAATTTCGACGCTATGACAGTTATTATGGCTATGAATTACGGCGGTCGGGACGATATTGTGAGGGCTGCCGCACGGGCTGCCGCACTTGTCAGGGACAGAAGCATTACTCCCGAACAGATAGACGAGAGCCTTATTTCGTCGCTTATTTACACGGGCGGTATTCCCGACCCGGATATGATAATCCGTCCCGGCGGGGAGAAACGGCTTTCCAACTTCCTTACATGGCAGTCTGCATATTCCGAGCTGTATTTTACGGACGTACTGTGGCCTGATTTCACCGCAAAAGAGCTTGACAAGGCTCTGGAAGAATTTGCACATAGAGGCAGAAGATTTGGAGGAGTATGATATATGGCTGTCAGATTGATCACTGCCGCTGTGGGAATTGCTGTCGGGGTAGGCGTTCTGTTCCTGTCCGACACCATGTTTTTTTACATTGTTCTGGCAACTATCAGTTTGTTCATTATCCACGAACTGTTCACCGCCGAAGAATGTAAAGAGTATAAGAGCGAGTGTATAACCTGTTATATTTATACTGTATGTGTTCAACTGTTTCTTGGACTTGAAACACTTTTCGAATTCGACAGATTTTGGAGATATTTGCTTAGTATATTATGCGTTTTTGTACTGTTTGCGCTGTTTGTTATTGACAAAAAGCGGATTCCCTTTGATAAGCTTTGCGTTATGGCGGCTTCGGCAGTGCTTGTAAACGGTTCTATTTCTTGCATCGGGACTGTCAAGGATTACAGCGATGTTCACGGCGTTTGCTATGTTGTTCTGGTTCTGGCAGGTGCATGGCTGGGTGATGCAGGTGCGTATTTCGTGGGAAGTGCAATCGGAAAGCACAAGCTTTGCCCCGATATTTCGCCGAAGAAAACCGTTGAGGGTGCAGTTGGCGGAGTTGTGACAACGGGTATTATTTTCGTTATTTACGCATATTTTTATCGTATGGTGCAGCTTTCTATGGGCGTTCCCGATTTTAGTGTGAATTACATCGTTCTCGCTGTTGTGGGAATGGTCTGCGCTGTTCTGGGTATGCTGGGCGATCTGTCTGCTTCACTTGTAAAGCGTCAGACGGGTATCAAGGATTTCGGTAAGCTTATGCCCGGTCACGGCGGTATGCTGGACAGATTTGACAGCGTGCTTTTCGTTGCTCCGTTTTTGGCGATAGTTCTGAAATTTCTGCCGGTATTCGGCTAATGACCGAGGGTTGGTAGAGCATAAAGGGAATGTCCGCCGTTTTTCGGATATTTCCGTTTTTGCAAGGTAATGTCGCTTGATTGCGATGTTGCCTTGCAGTTGCGTTTGTATGGAGGTATAGAATGAAAACAATCTCGCTTCTGGGTTCAACAGGTTCCATAGGTACGCAGACCTGTGATGTTTGCAGAAAATACGGAATTAGGATAAAGGCTCTTGCAGCTTTGAAAAATACTAAGCTTCTGGCAGAACAGGCAATTGAATTCGGTGCGGACACCGTCTGCATTTACGATGAAAGCAGATATTCTGAGCTGAAAAATCTGCTTTCGGGTAAAAATATCCGTATTCTTACAGGCGGTGACGGACTAAACGAAATAGCTTCTCTGGACGGCGTTGATATTATGGTCAATTCCGTTGTGGGAATGGTCGGTCTGCTGCCTACTCTGACGGCTATCGAAAAGGGCACGGATATTGCACTTGCCAACAAGGAAACGCTGGTGGCGGGCGGTGAGCTTGTTATGTCCCTTGCCGAGAAGAAGGGTGTTAAGATTTACCCTGTGGACAGCGAACACTCAGCTATTTTTCAGTGCTTGCAGGGAAATAAGCGGTCGCAGCTCAAAAGCATTATCCTGACGGCTTCGGGCGGACCTTTTTTCGGAAAGACGAGAAAGGAGCTTGAAAATGTTTCCACTGCCGAGGCGCTTTGTCACCCTAACTGGTCTATGGGCAGCAAGATAACCGTTGACAGCTCAACGCTTATGAACAAGGGTCTGGAATTTATCGAAGCAAGGTGGCTTTTTGACCTGTCGCCCGAGCAGATACAGATAGTTGTTCACCGTGAAAGCGTTATCCATTCTGCTGTGGAATATGCGGATAATTCGGTAATTGCGCAGATGGGTGTTCCCGATATGAAGATACCCATTCAGTATGCGCTGTTATATCCCGAAAGGCTGGAATGTGATGTAAAAAGGCTGTCCCTGACCGATTACGGGACGCTTTCCTTTGCTAAGCCCGATTATGAAACATTCGAGTGCCTGAAAACCTGTATTGACGCATCAAAAGCTGGCGGTACTGCCTGTGCTGCGGTAAACGGTGCAAACGAAGCTGCTGTGGGACTTTTCCTTGAAGGAAAAATACCGTTCCTGAAAATCGGAAGCCTTGTGAGAGGCGCATTTGAAACGCTGTCACATTCCAAAATAAACAGCGTCAACGATATTCTTGCTGCCGACAAAGCCGCAAGAGAATATGTGATCTCAAACGTATTATCGGAGGAATAAGATGAAAATTCTGCTTGCTATTCTTGTTTTCGGGGTAATAGTTGTTGTTCACGAAGGGGGACACTTTTTTGCCGCAAGGCTCTGCGGGGTAAAGGTAAACGAGTTTGCCATCGGCATGGGGCCTGCCATTTTCAAGAAGCAGGGGAAGGAAACTCTTTTTACTGTAAGACTGTTGCCGCTGGGCGGATTTTGCTCTATGGAAGGCGAAAATGAGGACAGCGATGCAGATGGTGCATTTAACAGAAAATCTCCCGCTAAAAGGCTTCTGGTCATATCTGCCGGTGCAATAATGAATATTCTGCTGGGATTTATTCTGGCAGCCGTTGTTACTGTTGTAAGCGGGAAGATCGTTACAAATGAGATAGTTTATTTTACGGAAGATGCTGTCAGCAGCACAACAGGGCTTCAAATGGGTGACAGAATTGTCAGGATAAACGGCAAATCTATCCTCACCGCAAACGATATTGTCTATCAGCTGCGAAACGATGTGGACGGTATCGTTGATATGCAGGTCATCAGAAACGGACAGCGTGTTTACCTTGATAATGTGAAATTTGATCTCAGCGTAAACACGAAAACGGGAAAGCAGGTCATGAATATTGATTTTCGAGTTTCCTCAGTAAAATGTACGGCTGCAAATCTTCTTCCACATTCCTTTAGAAAAACCGTTTCCACCGCAAGGCTTATCTGGATATCTTTAGTTGATATGATCTCGGGAAAGTACGGATTTAATGACATTCAGGGACCTGTGGGTATCGTCAATGCCATAGGAGAGGCAGCGGCGGTAAATGTTTCCGAGCTGCTTGATTTTATGATGCTTATCACCGTGAATGTTGGCATTTTCAACCTGCTCCCTCTGCCTGCTCTTGACGGCGGACGAATTGCGTTTATCGTTGCGGAAATTATTCGCAGAAAGCCGGTTCCGCCCGAGCGTGAAGGTCTGGTGCATTTTGTGGGATTTGCTCTGCTTATGGTGCTGATGCTTGCAGTCACATTCAACGACATTATGCGTATTGTAAAGCCCACGGAAAATGAAGCGGAAAAGGTTGTTTATATCGGAGGTATGCTTCTTGAAAAATAAAAGATCGGTCAGAAATGTTAAGGTCGGAAATTTTCCGCTGAATGGTGAAAAAATCTACATTCAGTCTATGCTAAGCGTTCCGTCCTACGATGTGGAGGGCAGCGTCCGTCAGGCGGTGGAGCTTGAAAGGGCAGGCTGTGAGATAGTTCGTGCAGCAATTCCCGATATGGACGCAGTGAAGCTCATACCTGCCATTAAAGAACGTGTGAATATTCCTCTGGTTGCGGATATTCATTTTGATTATAAGATAGCTTTGGCTGCTGCGGAGGCGGGCGTTGACAAAATAAGGATTAACCCCGGAAATATCGGCAGTGCAGAAAAGGTCAAGGCTGTTGCGGACGTTTGCAGGAGTAGAAAGATTCCCATCAGAATTGGCGTGAACTCCGGTTCTCTCGAAAAGGACATTCTTTTGGAATATGGCAGACCATGCGCCGAAGCTTTGGTAAAAAGTGCTTTGCGTCACGTTAATATGCTGACCGACAATGATTTTGAGGACATTGTTATTTCCATAAAATCCTCCGATGTTCCCACTATGATAAGCGCTTACAGGCTGCTGGCGGAGCAGACGGATTTTCCGCTTCATCTTGGTGTTACAGAAGCGGGAACGGAGCGTATGGGACTTATTAAATCCGCTGTGGGAATAGGTTCCCTGCTTTGTGATGGTATTGGCGAAACTATAAGAGTTTCCCTGACCGCCGACCCTGTTCGTGAGATAGCGGCGGCTAAAGATATTCTGAAAGCTGTCGGACGGGGGAGCGGTGTTACCATAGTTTCCTGTCCCACCTGCGGAAGAACAAGGATCGATCTTATTAAGGCGGCTTCCGAGGTAGAAGCTGCACTTTCCGACTGCGAACTGCCCATAAAGGTCGCTGTTATGGGCTGTGCGGTAAATGGTCCGGGAGAAGCAAGGGACGCTGACATAGGCATTGCGGGTGGTGAAGGCTGCGCTGTTATCTTTTCAAAGGGGGAGCTGCTCCGCAAAATCCCCGAGGACAGGATAGTCCCCGAGCTTCTTGCCGAAATAAATAAACTGCGGGAGAAATGTTGATATGCTGATAAAAGAGCTGTTTTCCGATTACTCAGAGTCTATACCTGCTCCCGTTGGCAGGGGTGAGGTACTGAATATTAAGCATGCAAAGGACCTTTCTTCTATCTGGCTGACTGCGTCCTTTGATATTCCCGTTAAGGCAGACCATGTTGCGGAATTTGAACGGTCAATGCTGAAAAATTTGGCGATAAAGGAGTTTGTTCTCCGCTGCCGATATGCGCCAAACCGCTTTAATGCGGATTATCTCCCCGAGCTTTTCAAAAAGATGAAAAGGCGGATAACTGTCGTGAATGGTTATCTTGATGATGCAGAGGTCAGCGTTGAGGAAAAGAAGATAACCGTTACTATTAAGCACGGCGGTTATGAGCTTCTGAAAAAGGCAAATTTTGAGCAGAAGCTGTCCCTTATAATCAAGGAGGAATTCAGCGACACTTATGAGGTCACCGTTGACGGCAAGCTGAAAATCGATCCCGATGATTATGAGAAGCAGAGAAATGAGGCTTATAATGCGGTTCTTGATGCACCGCCGCCCCCGTCCGTGCTTGATGAAGCATTTACTCCTCCTCCCGAGCCTGCCGATGCGGTCACGGTGGATTTCAAGGATCTGCCTGTTTTGTGCGATGATGCGGTTATCATCAAGGGCAGAAAGATAGGCGGTCCCGATGTTAAGAATATCGGCGATATTGTCAATGAAAATGAGCTTGTGACTGTTTGGGGCGACGTTTTTGAGATGGAGAGCAAGGAAACCCGTGCTGGGGACAAGCTTATTATCAACATTGCCCTGACCGATTACACGGGTTCCATAACTATGAAAATAATCGACCTAAAAGAAAAGGTCGGAGAGATAATGTCCATAAAAAAGGGCAATACGCTAATTGTCAGGGGAAAGGTAAAGTATGACGACTTTGACAAGGAGCTGCAGCTAAAGCCCAACGACATTATGTCTGTCAAGAAAAAGCAGCGCACCGACAATTCCGAGGAGAAGCGTGTGGAGCTGCATCTTCATACAAATATGTCATCTATGGACGCTCTTGCACCTGCTGCCGAGCTGGTCAAGCGGGCGTATTCCTGGGGACATGACGCTATTGCCATTACCGATCACGGTGTTGTTCAGGCGTTCCCCGAAGCTATGGGTGCGGTGGACGATATACGCAAAGGCGGCGGAAATTTCAAGCTGCTTTTCGGTGTTGAAGCATATTCGGTAAATGACTGCGCAAATGCTGTCCGTATGATATCCGACAGAGATATAAACGACGAAATTATCATATTTGACCTTGAAACTACGGGACTTAATGCAGTTTCTGAGAGAATAACAGAAATCGGTGCTGTCAAGCTTTCCAATATGGAGATTGTTGACACCTTCGGAATATTCGTTGACCCCGAAAAGCATATTCCCGACAACATTTCCAAGCTGACAGGCATTACAGATGATATGGTTAAGGGTGCGCCTTCTCAGGAGGAGGCTATCCGCAAATTTATGGAATTCTGCGGGGACAAGCCGCTGCTGGTGGCACATAATGCGGGGTTTGACACGTCCTTTATCCGAAACGGCTGTGAAAGATACGGGATTGATTTTGAGTTTTCATCTCTCGATACTGTTGTAATGAGCAGAAGTATGCTGCCCGAGCTTGGCAAGCATACGCTGGATAATGTTGCAAAGCATCTCGGACTGGGCGAGTTCAATCATCACCGTGCTGTAGATGATGCGAAAATGCTGGCTATGATATTTATGAAGCTGATGACAAGGCTTCACGAGGAGCATAAGATAACAAAAATTTCCGAGCTGAATGCCATACTTCATTCTGCAAATCCTCAGAAGCTGAAAGCATACCATCAGATACTTATTGCACGAAATAATACGGGTCTGAAAAATCTCTACAAGCTTATTTCTATGGGAAATCTCAAATATTACAGCAGATACCCGAGAATTCCCATGTCCGAGCTGATAAAGCACAGAGAGGGAATTATTGTCGGTTCTGCCTGTGAAGCGGGTGAGCTTTTCTCCGCTGTCAGGGACGGCAGACCCCATGATACGCTGAAGGAAATAGCGTCCTTCTATGATTATCTGGAAATTCAGCCTATCGGAAATAATGCGTTTATGAAGGAAAGCGACGATTATCCAGATGTTAAGACCGATGATGATCTGCGTGACCTTAACCGAAAGATAGTTGAATTGGGCGATGAGCTGGGAATACCCGTTGTTGCCACCTGCGATGTTCATTTTATGGACGAGAAGGACTCTATTTTCAGGGCGATACTTATGGCAAGCAAGAAGTTCAAGGACGCTGACAGACAGCCGCCCCTGTATCTGCGTACAACAGATGAAATGCTGGAGGAATTTTCCTATCTGGGCGAGGAAAAGGCTCGTGAAATCGTCATTGAGAACACAAGATATATTGCGGATATGGTTGACCCCGATCTGCGTCCGTTCCCCATGGGCACGTTTACGCCGTACATCGAAGGCTCCGAGGAGGACTTACAGCGCATTACCATTGAGCGGGCAAAATCCCTTTACGGCGACCCGCTGCCCGAAATAGTTCAGAAGCGTCTTGACAGGGAGCTTACTTCCATTATCAAAAACGGATTTGCTGTTTTGTATATGATAGCACAGAAGCTGGTTGCCAACTCTAATGAGCATGGCTATCAGGTGGGTTCGAGAGGTTCGGTTGGTTCGTCATTTGTGGCGTCTATGTCGGGTATTTCCGAGGTTAATCCGCTGCCGCCACATTACCGCTGTCCGAAATGTCTGAACAGCGAATTTATTATGGACGGTAAGTATGGCTCGGGCTATGACCTGCCTTCAAAGACCTGTCCCAACTGCGGCACGGAATATCTTCGTGACGGACACGACATTCCCTTTGAAACATTCCTTGGTTTTGACGGAGATAAGGCTCCCGATATTGACCTTAACTTCTCGGGAGAATATCAGTCCTCGGCGCATAAATATACCGAAGAGCTTTTTGGTCAGGATAACGTATTTAAGGCGGGAACTATCGGCACAGTCGCCGACAAGACTGCGTTCGGATATGTTAAGCATTATATGGAGGAACGGGACAAGCACGTAAGTGCCGCAGAGGAAAGGCGGCTTACCATAGGCTGCACGGGCGTTAAGAGAACGACAGGTCAGCACCCCGGCGGAATGGTCGTTATCCCGTCAAATTACGATGTTTACGATTTTACTCCCGTTCAGCACCCTGCGGAAGATTTCAAGTCGGATATTGTTACGACGCACTTTGACTTCCATTCGCTGCATGATACCATTTTGAAGCTTGACGAGCTTGGACACGATGTGCCCACAATGTATAAGCATCTGGAGGATCTGACTGGCATAAAGGTACAGGACGTTTGGCCTGCCGATGAAAAGGTCATCAGCCTTTGTACATCACCCGATGCGCTGGGCGTTACTCCCGAGGCTATCGACAGCGAAACGGGAACCCTTGCTATTCCCGAAATGGGTACGCCCTTTGTTCGCGGAATGTTGGTAGAATGTCAGCCGAAGCGATTCTCCGACCTTCTGCAGATATCGGGACTTTCTCACGGTACGGACGTTTGGCTGGGAAATGCTCAGGAGCTTATCAAGGACAAGATATGCACCATTTCCGACGTTATCGGAACTCGTGACAGTATTATGACATACCTCATTTATCATGGCGTTGACCCGAAGCTGTCCTTTAAAATTATGGAGATAACCCGAAAGGGTAAGGCTCCCAAGCTGCTTACCGAGGAAATGAAGCAGACCATGCGTGACAACAACGTTCCCGAATGGTACATCGACAGCTGTTTGAAAATCAAGTATATGTTCCCGAAAGCGCATGCAGCGGCGTATGTTATTGCGGCTATGCGTCTGGGCTGGTATAAGGTGTACAAGCCGTTGGAGTTTTATGCGACTGTTTTTACCGTCCGAGGGGACGATTTTGACGCTGAAACAGCAATGCTGGGAAAAGCGGCTGTCCGTCTGAAAATGACTGAGCTTAAACAGAAGGGTAATGACCGTTCGGCAAAGGAAAGCGGCACCTATGATATGCTGATGATAATCAATGAGATGCTGCAGAGGGGCTTTGAGTTCCTTCCCGTGGACATTTACAAGTCCCATGCTACAAAGTATCTTATTGAGGACGGTAAGATAAGGCTGCCGTTCTGTTCCATTGCAGGCGTCGGTGAAGCGGCTGCGGGATTTATCTATGAAGCGGTTCAGCAGGGCGATCTGCTTTCCATTGAGGAGCTGCAGCAGAGGAGCGGTGCTACAAAATCGGTAATTGAAGCGCTGGAAAATTGCGGAGCTTTGTCTAAATTGCCGAAAAGCGACCAGATGTCGTTGTTTTAACTTGACTTTTTTGAAATGTTGTGATACTATAATATCACAACATTGTGTTACTACACTAAAGTGATTATAGATTGGAGATTACAATGAAGAAATTTGACCTTATCACTCCCGAGGGTACCAGAGATATTATTCTCGAGGACTGCTCGGCAAGACGCAGCGTTGAAGAAAAGTTGTATAACATTTTCAAGTCAAAGGGTTACAGAGAGGTTGTTACCCCAGGGCTTGAATTTTACGATGTTTTTGACCTGAACTCTATTTATTATCCCCAGGAAAGTATGTACAAGCTTGTGGACGGCAAGGGCAGACTGATGGTTGTCAGACCCGACACTACTATGCCTATTGCCAGAGTTGTTGCCACAAGGCTTAAAGACCAGATAATGCCCCTGAGATTGTTTTACAGTCAGAGCGTTTTCAGAATGAAGCCCGCTATGAGGGGAAGAAGCGACGAGATTTTGCAGAGCGGAATTGAGCTTATCGGTTCCTCCTCAAAGAGAGCTGACCTTGAAGTGCTCACTACCGCTGTTGAGGTGCTGTCCTCCTGCGATAACGAGAAATTCCGTCTGGAAATAGGTGACATCGGTTTCTTTAAGGAGCTGGTTTCCCGTCTTGGAACAGATGATGACACAGTCGAGGAGATACGCAGACTTATTGAAGTGAAGAACTATCCCGCGCTCAACGACCTGCTTGACAGCATTGGCGATAATGAGGTCACAAATGCGCTGAAACAGCTGCCCCGTCTTTTTGGCGGCGAGGAGGTCTTTGAAAAGGCTGCACAGCTTATCAGCGATGACAAGACCGACGAGATACTTTCATCTCTCCATTGGATATACAGTGAGCTTGCAAAGTTTGGTCATAACGGCAAGATCTCCGTTGATCTGGGTATCGTAAACAAGCTGGATTATTACACGGGAATTGTTATGAAGGGCTATTTGCAGGGCTTCGGAGATAATGTTCTTTCGGGCGGACGGTATGACCATCTTATAAAGGAATTCGGTATGGATCTGCCAGCGACAGGCTTTGCGGTGAATGTTGATGCTGTTGCAAAGGTAATGTCATCTAAGCAGGAGATTCATCTTGCACCCGCTGACGCTGTCGTTTTTGGCGAGGACGGATATGAAACCGAGGCTATCAAGGAAGCTGACAAGCTTATCGCACAGGGTTATGTAGTAGAAAATGCCGTATTTGACAAGCTTGATGATGTTCTTGCATATGCGGAAGAAAAGCATATTTCAAAGGTTGTCGTTGTTTCGGACAGCGTTAAGACCATAGAGATAGGAGGCGGCAGAAATGCAGAATGAAAACAGACGTCTGAGAATTGCTCTTACAAAGGGCAGGCTTGAAAATAAAACTGTCGATCTGCTTGACAAGATCGGCTACGACTGCACAGCTGTCAGGGATAAGGGAAGAAAGCTTATCCTTCCCGTTGGCGATACCCTTGAAGCTGTTCTTGCAAAGGCAAACGATGTTATTACATATGTTGAGCATGGTGTGTGCGACATTGGCGTTGTGGGCAAGGACACTATTATGGAGATGAACGGAAAGTTCTTCGAGCTGGTTGACTTAGGCTTCGGAAAATGCCGTTTTGCTCTGGCAGGTCCCAAGGGACGGGATTTCTATTCGGGACATAACGTCAAGACTATAGCAACGAAATATCCCAACGTTGCCCGTTCTTATTTTGAGAAGCAGGGTATGGACGTTGAAATTGTCAAGATAGAGGGAAGTGTTGAGCTTGCACCGCTGCTTGACCTGTCCGATGCTATTGTGGATATTGTCGAAACGGGAACGACCCTCAAGGAAAACGGTCTTGAGGTTTACGAGGACATTGCTCCCATTTCCGCAAGACTTATTGTAAATACCGTAAGTATGAAGCTTAGAAAAGCTGAGATCGAAGAGCTTATTGCTCAGATAGAGAAAAATCTGTAAGGAGTGATCACAGATGATAAGAAAGATAATTGCCGACGGAAAAGCGGAGGTTGAATTTCTTAAAGAAGTTTCCCGCCGTCAGGGAGAAACCGACAAGAAGATAACCGAAGCTGTCAGTGCTATAATAGAAAATGTCAAGGAAAACGGTGACAAGGCTGTCAAGGATTATACAATGAAGTTTGACGGCAGACTGCCCGAATATTACGAGGTTCCCAGAGAAGTTATAAATGATGCTCTTTCGGAAGCAGACAGCGATTTTACCGATGCGCTGTTGAATGCTATGGAGAACATTTCGGATTTCCACAACAGGCAGAAGGAGCAGGGCTTTATCACTCCCAAGGAGAACGGCGTTATTCTCGGTCAGCGGGTTAGAGGTCTTGAAAGGGTAGGACTGTACGTCCCCGGTGGTACGGCTGCTTATCCTTCGTCTGTGCTGATGAATGCTGTTCCCGCAAAGATAGCAGGCGTTAAGGAGATCATAATGGTAACTCCTCCTTTGAAGGACGGCACTCCTAACAAGGACATTCTTGCGGCTGCGGCTATCTGCGGCGTTGACAGGGTATTCCTTGCAGGTGGTGCGCAGGCTGTTGCGGCACTTGCTTACGGAACGGAAGCTATCCCTAAGGTTGACAAGATAGTAGGTCCCGGAAATATTTACGTTGCCACCGCAAAGAAGCTGCTTTACGGTCAGGTGGATATTGATATGATAGCTGGTCCCAGCGAAATTCTTGTGCTGGCTGATGAAACGGCAAATCCCAAATATCTTGCGGCTGACCTTATGTCACAGGCGGAGCACGATATGATGGCGTCCGCTATTCTTGTAACAACAAGCGAGCAGGTCGCAGATGAAACCATTAAGGAGATAGAGCGTCAGACTGCGCTTATGTCCAGAAAGAATATTATCGAGAAGTCTATGACCGATTACGGTGCAATTATCGTCTGCAAAAACGTAAATGATGCGGTAGAAATGGCAAACGCACTTGCTCCCGAGCACCTGGAAGTTCAGCTTAAGGACCCTATGAAATATCTCGGCAGACTTGACAATGCAGGTTCTATATTTATGGGACAGTACGCTCCCGAGCCTTTGGGCGACTACTATGCGGGACCCAACCACGTTCTCCCCACAAGCGGAACGGCAAGATTTTTCTCTCCGCTCTCGGTGAACAGCTTCACAAAGCGTTCCAGCTTCATTTATTACACCGAAGCTGCTCTTTGCGAGGCTCAGAAGGATATTGTTACCATTGCCGAAAGAGAAGGACTTACCGCTCACGCAAATGCTATCAAGGTCAGATTTGAATAAGTGAGGTCGATTTTGATGAACTGGGAAAACAATGTCAGACGGGTAGTGCCTTACGTCCCCGGTGAACAGCCAAAGCGTTTGGACGTTGTAAAGCTGAACACCAACGAAAATCCCTATCCGCCGTCACCTATGGTTAAAAAGGCTCTGGACGATTTCGATTACGGAAGAATGCGGCTTTATCCCGATCCCAATGCGGAAATTCTCGTAAACGCTATTGCCGATTTTTACAAGCTGAAGCCCTCCAACGTTTTCGTGGGAGTAGGTTCGGACGACGTTCTTTCAATGGCGTTTATGACATTTTTCAATTCGAACAAGCCTATAATTTTCCCCGATATTACATACTCATTTTATGATGTCTGGGCGGAGGTTCACAGAATTCCCTACAAGCAGATACCGCTAGACGAGAATTTTAAAATAATTTCCGATGATTACAAGGTAGAAAACGGGGGAATAATTTTTCCAAATCCCAACGCACCTACAGGTGTACTTGAAAGCCTTGAAATGATTGAGGAGATAGTTGCTGCAAATCCCGATTCGGTGGTAATGATCGACGAAGCGTATATTGATTTCGGCGGGGAAAGCTGTTTGCCGCTTATCGAAATATACGAAAATCTGCTGGTAATTCAGACGTTTTCCAAATCTCGTTCAATGGCGGGTATGAGAATTGGCTTTGCTATGGGCAGCGAGAAGCTTATCAAGTATCTGAATGATGTAAAATTCTCTGTAAATTCGTACACTATGGACCACATTACACAGATATGCGGTGCAGCAGCCATCAAGGACGCCGACTATTTTTACAGCTGTCTGAAAAAGATAATTGACGTTAGGGAGTACACAAAAGAAAAGCTTTCGGAGCTGGGCTTCACATTTGAGGACTCAAAGAGCAACTTTATCTTCGCATCTCACAAGACTGTAAGTGCCGAAAAGATATTTACCGCTTTAAAGGCAGAGGGTATTTTTGTAAGATACTGGAATAAACCGAGAATTAACAATCACCTTCGTATTAGCATAGGAACTCGTGAGGATATGGACAAGCTTATTGCCGCACTTACGAGAATTCTTGCAGACGCATAAGGAGGTTTCTATGAGAGAAGCAACTATCACCAGAAGCACACGAGAAACCGACATTACTGCAAAGCTGAATCTGGACGGCTCTGGAGCTTGCAAAATAGACACGGGTATCGGATTTTTCGACCATATGCTGACAGCACTAACCGTTCACGGCGGTATGGACTTGGAACTGAAAGCTATGGGCGACCTTCACGTTGACGGTCATCACACGGTAGAGGACACGGGAATTGTCCTCGGAACGGCGTTCAGAGAGGCTTTGAAAACCTCGGGGGCTATTGCAAGATACGGTTCGGCGTTTGTGCCTATGGACGAAAGCCTTGCATTTGCGTCGTTGGACATCAGCAACCGTCCTTATCTTGTGTTTGACTGCGAATATTCCGATGACAGGACGGGAACATATGATAATTGTCTGACAGAGGAATTTTTCAGAGCATTTGCCTTTAATGCGGGAATTACGCTGCATATCAAGCTGATGTACGGTTCAAACGACCATCACAAGATAGAAGCGATTTTCAAGGCAGTGGCGCACGCACTCAAGGCTGCAAAGGCAGTCACGGGCGGCGAAGTTTTATCTACAAAGGGCGTGATTTGATGATAGCGATCATTGACTATGGCGCAGGAAACATTTTCTCGGTAAAAAATGCGCTGGATTATCTGGGAGTGCCTTCCGTTCTCACAAAGGACAAGTCGGAGATTGAAAGTGCGGACTCGCTTATTCTACCCGGTGTCGGTGCATTTCCCGAAGCTATGAAAAAGCTGGGGGAGAGCGGTCTTATCGAAACTGTAAGGACAGAAGCCAAAAAGAAGCCTTTTCTCGGAATTTGTTTGGGTATGCAGATGATTTTTGATAAGGGCTTTGAGTTTGGTGTGACGGACGGTCTGGGACTTATTCACGGAACAGTTGAGCCTATTGAAGCCCCGGGAATGATAATTCCGCATATGGGTTGGAATTCGCTGGAGTTCAACAAGGATTGTCCTATGCTCTGCGGTGTTGACAATGGCGAGTATGTATACTTCGTTCACTCATTTGCTGCTAAATGTTCGGCTGATGATGTTGCGGCATATACCGAATACGGCGGGAAGGTGACTGCTCTTGTGTATGACGGAAAGACTGTTTTCGGTTCGCAGTTCCACCCGGAGAAAAGCGGGGCTGTGGGAATGAAAATGCTGAAGAATTTTGCGGAGTTTAGAGTGTAATGGTATAATGCTTTATAGGTATAATGCTATAAATGATGTATTTACGTTGCTGTAAAGTATTGTAACTTCACAGATTTTGCAAAGGTGGTAGATAGAAATGCTTGCAAAAAGGATAGTCCCTTGCCTTGATGTCAGAGATGGCAAGGTTGTAAAGGGAGTAAACTTTATAGGTATAAAGGAAGTCGGCGACCCCGTTGAATGTGCCGCAGAATATGACAGACAGGGCGCAGACGAGATAGTTTTCCTCGATATAACTGCAACTCACGAGGGACGGGGTACAATGCTTGATGTTGTCAGCAGGACGGCAAAGCAGGTCTTTGTTCCCCTGACAGTCGGCGGAGGAATACGCACTATTGATGATTTCCGTGACACGCTGAGGGCGGGAGCGGACAAGGTTTCCGTAAACTCGGCAGCAGTGAGAAATCCTCAGCTTATTAAGGAAGCGGCGGATATTTTCGGAAGTCAGTGCGTAGTAGTTGCTATTGACGCAAAAAAACGTCCCGATGGCGGTTACACAGTTGTTGTCAATGGCGGACGCATTGATATGGGTATTGACGCTGTTGAGTGGGCAAAAAAAGCCGAAGAGCTTGGTGCAGGCGAAATCCTCCTGACCTCAATGGACACAGACGGCTGCAAGAACGGCTTTGACATTGATATGCTGAATGCTGTCTGCTCGGTGGTGAATATTCCTGTAATTGCCAGCGGAGGCTGTGGCAAGCTTGAACACTTTACAGAGGTTTTTGAGAAAACGGAGTGTACGGCGGCTTTGGCGGCTTCGCTTTTTCACTTCAAGGAGCTGACTGTCAGAGAAGTTAAGTCGGAGTTGAAGAAGCATAACATTCCCGTCAGAAAGATGTGAGCATATGGGTATTACTATCCGTTATGCAAATACTCATGATGCTGAGGCAATTGCCTTGATTTGCAGCGATGATTTGGGTTACAGCTGTTCCGATACATTGGTAAGAGCAAAGCTTTCGGGGATTGACAAAAGCCGTGAAGCTGTGTTTGTCGCCGATTTTGATGGCAAGGTAATCGGTTATGTTCATGTTGAAAAATACGACACACTATATATGGAAACGCTTGCAAACATCTTGGGACTTGCTGTGAGAAATGACAGCAGAAGGCTCGGTGCGGGACGTATGCTTATGAAGACCGCCGAGGATTGGGCAATGGAAAACGGTGCTGTCGGAGTGCGCCTTAATTCGGGCGGACAGCGGAAGGAAGCGCACGCTTTTTATCGGGCTGTTGGGTATTTGTCGGAGAAGGAGCAGCTGCGTTTTCTGAAAATGTTTTGATTTGGAGATTTTTTACATATGGGACTTATTGAAGAAACAAACGAGCTTATGCTTGACTGGGACAAGCTTTCGGCAATGTCCCCCGAAAATCACGTTATTCCCGTGGCTGTTCAGAATATGGACACGAAGGAAGTTATTCTTGTTGCCTATATCAATAAACAGGCTTTGGAGAAATCTATCAAGCTTCGGAAGGTTGTTCTCTGGAGCACATCGAGGAACAAGCTGTGGTTTAAGGGGCAGGAGTCTGGGAATACTTTTACTTTACACCATATTTTTGTGAATTGCGAGCAAAATTCGCTGGTGTTTCAAGCGACACCTGACAAGGGAAACATCTGTCACACAAGCTATAACGGTGTTCCCAACAATTGCTATTACCGTGAGTTGGACATGGAAAGTATGAAGCTTATCAATCTAAATGAAACAAAGGGAGATTAAAATAATGACTATTTATCAGGAAATTTTTGAGGTCATCAAAGCAAGAAAGTCGGCATTTGACAAGGGCGAAGCACCCGAAAAGTCTTACACCTGCTACCTTTTTGAAAAGGGCGTTGACAAGATCTGCAAGAAGGTGGGCGAGGAGGCTGCCGAAACAATTATTGCGGCTAAAAACGGTGACAATGACGAGCTTATGAACGAGATAAACGACCTTATTTATCACGTTATGGTGCTTGCGGTAAATCAGGGACTTGAATGGTCCGATGTGGAAAAGGTTCTTGACGAGAGAAACGAGAAGATCGGAAACCTCAAGCAGTTCCATACAGTTGACAAAAATACCTGATAATTCGGGCATTTTGCGGAAGAATAATTTCATTGCTTTATAAAGGAGTGCGGTTATGAATTTCAAAAAATCAACGGGCTTTTTTGACAGTTCAAACGGTATTGACAGGATAGCTTACTATATTTATCGTCCCGAAAATATGGAAGTCAGGGCGGTTGTTCAGATTTCCCACGGTATGTGCGAATATATTGAGCGATACGAGGATTTTGCGGATTTTCTTTGCGGAAATGGTATCGCTGTCTGCGGAAATGACCATCTGGGACATGGAAATTCCGTCAGCTCCGATGATGAGCTTGGATATTTTGCGCCGGAAATGGGCTGGACATTTTTGCCCAAAGACCTTCACCGTATGACTTCTATTATGCAGGAGGAATATGGTGATTTGCCATATATTATGTTCGGTCACAGCATGGGTTCCTTTGCGGCGAGGGCATATGCGGCAAAGTATGGAAGATGCCTTGACGGGCTTATTCTCTGCGGAACAAGCGGGGGAGAACCTGCTGCCGATGCGGGTCTTGCGCTGGCAAAATCCCTTTCTGCGGTAAAGGGTGACCACTATCGTTCGGAAAAGATTCAGCAGATGCTTTT
>CAMCRP010000029.1 GCA_945877315.1 uncultured Ruminococcus sp.
TAATCAGGCAAGGTCGGAGCACGGTGCATCTGCCCTGTCGCTTGACAGCAAGCTTTGCGACGCCGCAAACAAGCGTGCACAGGAAATAGCCACCAAATTCTCCCACACCCGCCCCGACGGAAGAGATTGCTTCACCGTTCTTGATGAATACGGCGTAAGCTATTACGGCTGCGGAGAAAATATTGCCATGGGCAGCTCCTCTGCAAGCTCTATCTTCAATATGTGGATGAATTCTTCGGGACACCGTGCAAATATCCTAAACAGCAGCTTCCGTTACATTGGCATAGGCAAATACGGCAGCTATTGGGTACAGCTGTTTATTATGTAATTTCGGAATAGCTTTAACATATCGCTCTGCCGTCAAATAACACGGCGGGGCGATTTTTTTGAAAGTGGGCGAAATTTACACAAACATACTTGAAATTAGCTTTTAAATGTTGTATAATAAAATTGTATTGTATTTTTGAATGGCAATGCAGATTGGAATGATTCATCTATGATAACAAAAACTGCAAAGGTTGCGGCAATACACGACCTGTCGGGCGTCGGAAGATGCTCTCTGGGAGTTATTCTGCCCACAATGTCGGTAATGGGAATACAGGTCTGCCCTGTCCCTACTGCCGTGCTGTCCACACATACGGGCGGCTTCGGAGATATGGCTCTGCGTGACCTGTCCGATTATATTATCCCCGCACTGGAGCATTACAAAAGGCTTAATTACAGCTTTGACTGCATATACAGCGGATTTCTCGCTTCTAAGGAGCAGATCGACCACTGCCTTGAATTTCTGTCAAGCTACCCAAATGCGCTAAAGGTCGTTGACCCCGTTATGGGCGACTGCGGAAAGCCCTACAAGACCTATACCCCCGAAATGTGCAGCAGAATGTCCGAGCTGGTGGCTGTTGCGGACATTATCACGCCGAATCCCACAGAAGCGTCTATGCTGCTGAATGAGCCTATGAGCTTCTGCTCCTCCGATCTGTCCGCACAGACAGCAAAAAGTATTCTGGCAAGACTTGCGGAGCTGGGTCCCGAAATTGTTGTGGTAACAAGTGCCACTGTCGGCGGAAAATGCTGCAATATCGGCTTTGAAAAGAAAACAAGCAGCTTTTGGAAGGTGCCCTTTGTACACGTCCCCGCACAATATTCGGGAACGGGTGACATTTTCGCCGCCGTCCTGACAGGCTCTATCCTTAAAGGGGACAGCCTGCCTATTGCCATGAATAGGGCAACAGCGTTCCTTGAACTGCTTATCAAGACCACATACAGCTACAACACAGACCAGCGTGAGGGCGTTATGCTGGAGCAGTGTCTGGGATTCCTGTCCTCCTATCAGACACTCTGCGCCTACGAAAAGCTGTGAGGTGTCTATGAGCAATTTAAACATAGTTTTAGTAGAACCGCAGATACCGCAGAATACGGGAAACATCTCCCGAACCTGCGCTGTTACGGGCGCAAGGCTGCATCTTGTCAAGCCTATGGGATTTGAAGTAACCGATAAGCAGCTCAAACGTGCGGGACTTGATTATTGGGACAAGCTGGACATCACCTATTATGATGGGCTTGATGATTTTTTCGACAAAAACAGGGACGGAGAATTCTTCTATTTCACCACAAAGGGGCTGAATGTTCACTCGGACGTTCACTATCCCGACAACGCCTATCTGGTTTTCGGACGGGAGGACAAGGGTCTGCCCGAACAGCTTCTCTACCGCAATAGGGAACGCTGTCTGCGAATCCCCATGCGTCCCGAGCTTAGAAGTCTTAATCTCTCAAATTCGGTGGCAATAGCCGTTTATGAGGTGCTCCGTCAGTGGGATTACCCCGATTTGGCTTCGGAAGGAAAGCTGACACAATACGTTTGGTAAAGAAAGGATTTTTACAATGGAAAAGATAAAAATAATGACCGACTCTGCCTGCGACATTTCCCCCGAGCAGGAAAAGGAGCATGACATCAAAATAATGTGCTTCCCCATAACTCTTGGCGACAAGGGCTTTATGGAGCGTATTGACCTGACAAACGAGCAGTTTTACGAGATGATAGAAGCCTCCGAGGAGCTGCCGAAAACCGCACAGGTAACTGTCCCCCGCTTTGAGGAGGCATACAAGGAGGTCATGGACGAGGGCTACACCGACCTTATTTACGTTTCCATCGCATCGAAGGGCTCAAACACAAATGCGTCCGCACATATGGCAAGGGACAATTTCTACGAGGAATATCCCGAAGCAAAGGACAAATTCCGTATTCACATAGTTGACTCGAAGAATTACACAGGTGTTTACGGTTATCCCGTAATTCAGGCAGCTATCAAGGTTTCAAAGGGTGCGTCCGTTGCGGACATTCTGGCATATTATGAGGACTGGTTCTCCTGCGCAGAGGTACATTTCGGCTGCTATACGCTGAAATATGTAAAGCGTTCGGGACGAGTAAGCTGTGCTGCCGCATTTGTGGGCGAGCTTATGGGTCTGCGTCCCATTATAAGAATTGCAGACGCCGTTTCCGTGACAGAAGCAAAGGTCAGGGGCGACAAGGCAGTTATCCCCAAGCTTGCCGAGATCGCTGCAGACAGAATTATCCCCCAGACTCCCTATGTTATCATTCAGGGCGGCAGCAAGGAACGAGCCGATGAAATGGCGGCAGTTCTCACCAAGCAGTTCGGCTATCCCCCCGAAGGTTATTTCCAGATAGGTGCTGCGGTGGCTTCAAATGTCGGTCCCAATATTGTTGGATATGTTATCAAGGCGCATAAATGATCGAAATTCGGAAATGAACAAGGCACAGCTCTCCCCCGTCGGAAGGCTGTGCCTTATTTTTACATTTCTTTGCCGACTAGCAGATCTCTATCTTTGACGAATACTGCCTGCTGTCCAGAAACTGCTCATATTTTTTCGGCGTTATCCCCGCAAACTGCTTGAATTCCTTTACAAAATGTGGTTGGTCAAAATATCCCAAAGCGGACGCAATTTCCGAAAGCGATTTCCTTTCCTCGGCATGGAGCATATCCAGCGCAGACTGAAATCTGATTATTTTTATGAAGCTCTTTGGACTCATGGCGATCTCCCGCCGAAAGCACTGATTTATGTACCTGGGAGTATAGCCCGTTTCCTCGGCAAGCTGCTCGACGGTAACATTCCCCGTTCGGCTGAAAATCATATTAATGGAGTGACGGACAATAAGATTGCTTTTGTCCATAGGGCGTATACGCTCAAAAATGCTCATATATGACCTTGTGAACGCCTTTATCTGCTTATCAAAACTGTCGGCTGAAAAGATATTTTTAAGCATTTTTTCGTCGGAAATAAGCTCACGGAAATCAATGCGGTTATTGATAAGCCTGCCCATGGCATTTTCCCCGAGAATGGGATTATACCCCGGAATAAACCGAACGCCGAAGTAAAGTCTGTCAGGCAGAAATGGTATCTCCTCCGCTTTCAAGACGGTTCCCTGTACAAAGGCAAAAGGCTCCTCCCCGCAGCAGAACACTATATCAACACTTCCGTCGGGAACGGCTGTCATTCTTTCGACAGATGTTGTAAACTGAAAAAAGTGGACTATGCCATATTTATTTACGGTATATTTCTTATAGCTGTCGGACAATGCCGCAAAAAACGGCTGCCTTACGGGGATATATTTTAGCTCTTCCATTCCGTTCTCCTTTAAAAAAATCACTGCTTTTATTATACCATACACCCGAAAACATTTCTATATAAAAAAATGAACTCTGCCGAGGGGCGACCCCCTGCGGCAGAGTTCATTTATTTGGGAGAGAAATATGCGGCTTATTCGACAGCTACAGCTTCATTAACAGCTGCTTCAGCTGCCCTCTTGTGAGCCTCCAGATAGAGATCATTTTCCATTGCCATAACCTCTTTTACGGGATATGGCTTGAAGAGAGGACGCTTTATCTTCAGCTTTGTCCAGATAACGGCGTAAACCGAAAGAATAGCAAATACGATAACAAAGATAGTGTATATCTTGACCTTGACCTCCATAGTCGGGTCAATGTTCCAAATCATAAATGCGTTTCCGATAACACCGATAATGGGGATAACGGGTCCCAGGGGCAGCTTGAAGGTTCTGGGTGCCTTAGGCATTCTCTTTCTCATTACCATTACATCAAGATGAAGGATAATGTATGAGAAGATCCAGAAGGTACAGCCTGTCAGGATAAGGAAGGTCAGCTGGTCGCTGGTGGAAAGTCCTGTTGCGTTGATGATTATCATTGCAGCGGATACAAGGAGCAGTCCAACATAGGGCGTACCTCTCTTGTTCTTCTTTAAGAAAACGGCGGGCAGAAGGTTGATTTTCGCCATACCGCAGCATATCTGAGAAATAGAGAACATAGCCGTGTTTACCGTTGAAATAACAGCCAGCAGAGAAACGATGGTCATCCATACCGTGCCCACCTTACCGCAAAGCATTGTGCCGTACAGGATATGGGGAACGGTGCTGCTGCCAAGCTCTTCCCAGGGTGTGTAATGGGAGAAGCCGATTGTCACAAATATCTGCATTACCAGAATTGCAATCAAGCTTATGACCATTCCGAGGGGAACATTTCTACGTGCATTTCTGACCTGCGTCGAGATGGGAACAACGAATTCCGCACCGATAAACAGGAAAAACGCAAGACCCAGCAGGGAGAACATATCGGCAGGATTGCTTGACAGAACGGCAGGCTGCTCCACTATCTCACCCGTGCCGATTTTCAGCGTTCCCATAATGCCCATAATGGTTAGCGAACCTATAAGACCGTAGGCAACGATATTCTGTATCTTCGCAAACATATCAACGCCGAAAAGGTTCAGAACCATCAAAATGACTATCAGCAGTATGGAGTAAACCGTTCCCGAAATGGGGACATTTTCAAAAACACTGCTCATAGTGTTTCCGAACATTGCAACCTCTGAGCTGCCCATAATGGTCTGACAGGTCAGATAACCGCCCACATTTACAACGATAGATACAAACGGTCCGAAGCTTGCCAGAGTGTACTGCGCCATACCGCCTGAAAGGTTAGGCATCAGCGCATTCAGTTCGCAGATGGAAAGTGCCGTCAAAATGTTGAACAAACAGGCAACTATCATCGTGATTATAAAGGTGTTTCCAAGTGCCGCTGCGCCCTGTCCGATAGACAGCAGGCAGCTGGTTGCGATTATCAGACCGACACCCGTTGCTACGGCACTTGCAAGTCCTAATTTTTTATCCATAAATATCCCGCCTTTTCAGGAAATTACAATTCACCTTCAACTACGGCTTCAACGCCCTCCTCGCCCGTTCGGACACGAACAGCGTTTACTATTTCGGAAACGAATATCTTTCCGTCACCGATATGTCCCGTGTAAAGCTCCTTCTTTACAAATTCAAGGAGTCCGTCAAGCTCATTCTCGGGAACGACCATCATAACAAGCTCCTTAGGCAGCAGGCTTATTTCACGCTTTTTGCTCTCCGCTTCATATTCGGGAGTACCGTACTGAACGCCGCAGCCAAGCACCTGGCTGACAGTCATTCCGCTGATGTGGAATTTTCCCAGAGCTTCTTTCAGCGGTTCGATCTTAGACATACTTGTGATAATTTCAACTCTTAACAGTTTCATTTGAACAACTCCCTTTCTTATTTAGCGGCAAATCTGTCGTATCTCAGTGCCGACAGATCGACTGCCGTTTCCTCGTCACAGGCAAGCTGGGAAAGCACCAGACCGACTGCGGGAGAAATTCCGAAGCCGTGTCCCGTGAAACCGCAGGCAAGGATAAGCCCGGGACATTCATCCACCTTGCTTATTACGGGAACGTGGTCTGCACAGGAATCCATCCAGCCCGCCCATGTTCTTACCACCTTAATGCCCTCAAGGGACGGGAAATAGTGCATGATACCTCTGCAAGCCGCCGAAGCCGCAATGCTGGAGGAAACGGGTTTTCCGGGCTTTGCGTAGGGTTCAAGACCCGAGTTCAGACCGAAAACAAAGGAACCGTGATCTGTCTGATGACCGTAGAAATCAGCGTCCGCAGTACCCAGCATCTGCCAGAACATAGGCGGAACAGCCTCCGTTACCAGCGTTTCCAGAAGAACGGGCTGCATGGGAACGTCAATACCAACAGTATTTGCAATAGCTCTGCTTTCAAAGCCAGCAGCAAGGATTATCCTGTCGGCTTCGTAAACATTTCCCGAAGCAGCCACGGCCTGTCTGACTGCACCCTTGTGCTTTCTCAGTTCGACTATCTTTTCATCGGAAATGAAATGCGCACCTAGGCGGCGAGCCATTTTGTAATATCCCATAGTTGCCGTAAGAGGATTTGCGTGACCGTCCGTGGGACACCAGCTTGCGCAGGTAACGGCGTCGGACAGATAGGGGTTAATCTCCCTTGCTTCTTTACCGTCGATCATTCGCACATCAAGTCCGCATTTAACGGCACGTTCGGTCAGACCGTCAAGTATCTGCTTATGCCTTTCTGTGCTGCCAAGACGGAGATTTCCCTGCTGATGATATTCAACATTTGTATCAAGCATTTCCGAAAGATTCGGCCAGATATTTTTGATAGCATACATTACAAGGGGCAGCTCTCTGGGGTCACGTCCCGACTGACGGACACCGCCGCCGTTTCGTACAGAACCGCCGTTTCCGATGTTTGAGCTTGCTTCGATAACTGTTACCTTAACGCCCTTTTTTGCCAGATTGTAAGCGGCTGCGCAGCCAATGATGCCGCTTCCTATAATAAGTACATCAGAGTTCATTACGCATCCTCCTTATCCTTTGCAAGAATTTTCATCTCAATGGGACGCATAGGTGCACGTCCTGTTGCAGGTTCAAGCTCGTTGGGTCTGACGCCCAGCTCTCTGGAAACGATAGCCTTCACAAGCTTTGTACAGGTCTGTCCCTGACAAAGTCCCATACCCGTTCTAAGATATCTTCTTATTTCCGTAAGGGTAAACATTCCGTCATGAACTGCACGTCTAATTTCACCCTTTGTAATTTCCTCACAGCGGCAGACGATCATATCATCGTCGGGCTGGGGAACAAATTCGCCTATATCTCTGCTTCTGTCGTTCATGACTTTGCTGCCTCCTTAAAAAATCTTGCCTTCATTGCATATTCCTTAGGCACCTTCATGGTGAGAAGATGTGTGTGGTCAAACGCCTTTGCGCTTCTCACATTTACCACTTCCGCCTCGCAGACAGCTTCACCGCTTCTGCTAAGTGCCGTTCCCTTTGCGCCCTTTTCGGGGAGCGGGAGAAATTCGTAAGGCAGCGTTATCTCCGCTGTTCCGTCGCCGCAGTCCTCATTTACAAGGAATATTGCCTGTCCCGAGCAGCTTGCAACGCACATTCCGCAGCCTGTGCATTTCTGTTCGGGGTCAATGGCGGGCAGCGCAGTAATGTTGCTTCCTATCTTTATGCAATGCTTGGGACAAGCGTCCTGACAGGGATTGCATGGGATATTTTGTGTACATTCAATAACAGGGTGAACGCCTGTGTTATGTGTAACTCCGGGGAAACGTTCAATTTCTTCATCGGCAACAAATCCCTTTTTCAGGAGATTTTGCGATATCTCAACGCCCTCCTCGGTTTCGGTTATCATCTTTCCTCTCATGCCCGGGGCAAACATTCCCTGACGCAGACCGTCAAGTGCGGTTTCCTGCTTTGCGACCTCTGCTTCACATTCCTCCTCGGAAATGAAGCCCAGCTTTGCAGCGGCGGCAATTCCCGCAATGCGTCCCTCGATCATTGCGCTGGACGCTTCTTCGATTCCCGAAACATCTCCCGCAGCGTAAATTCCCGAAATGGAAGTTTCGCCGTACTTGTCAACTGTGGGAACAAAGCCAGCCTTTGCGGGATTATCCTCCATTGCACAGCCCGCCATATCCGCAAGCTTTGACATAGGCGAAAGGCCAACCGCCAGACAGATAGTATCAACATCAAAGTGTTTTTCCGTTCCGGGAATGACTTGCCAGTTCTTGTCAACCTCACCGATGGTAACACCTGTAACATACTCATCTCCGTCAGCCTTTACAATGGTGTGGGACAGATAGAACGGAACACCGCAGCGTGCCACCTTTGCAGCGTGAACGCCGTAGCCGCCTACTCTGGGAGCAGCGTCCGCAAGAGCGACCACCTCACAGCCCGCCTGCATAAGCTGAAAGCTTACCACCAGACCAACATTTCCCGAACCCAGCATAAGCACTCTTTTTCCGGGGAGAGTTCCGTGAAGATTCATCATAGTCTGAGCCGCACCCGCTCCGATAACTCCGGGCAGCGTCCAGCCGGGGAATGTTACCATATTTTCGCTGGCACCCGTTGCAATGAGAACTGTATCTCCCTTAACATGCTCAACGTGGTCGTCTATCTTTACGGTAACCTCTTTTTCGGGGAAAAGTCCGATAACGATAGCATTCAGAACGACCTCAACGCCCAGAGAATTTGCCTCGGCAAGCAGCTCCTCACCGATGTGAAAGCCTCTTATTTTAGCCTTGTGTTCCTTTGAACCGAAAAACTTATGTATCTGCTTGAAAAGCTGTCCGCCGGGCTTTGCGTTTTCGTCATAAACAACGACCTTCATTCCCCTTTTTGCCGCTTCAATAGCTGCGGACAAGCCTGCGGGACCTGCACCCACTATTATCATATCATATCTTTTCATTTCTGAGCGCCCCCTTCCGCTTTTTCTCCGACGCCATACTGCGTCCTGACCTCCATACCCTCTTCAAGGGGCGTGATACAGGTTCGCACATTGGGCTTACCGTTTACTATCATAACGCAGTCTGTGCAGCGTCCGATAGCGCAGAAAATTCCTCGGGGCTTATGTTCCTTTTTGGTGTAGCGGTGAACCATAACTCCCGCATTTTTCAGGGCAATTGCAATAGGCTCACCCTCGCAGCCTTGAAGCTCTTTTCCGTCAAAGGTAAAGGAAACTGTTCTTCCCTTTTCGTAGGTTCCCAGTATAGGGTGTTCTTCGATCCTCATTTTACTTCTCCCTCCCAAAATATATCAAACCATCTGCGGTGTTTGCCAAAGATTAAGCTTTGTGCCGATTCCCTTTGCAAGAGCGTTTCTGTAAACTACCGTTCCCCATGCCACATCTTCAACGGGCATTCCGCCGATAGAATAAATGATTATCTCATTTTCATCACGGTGAACGGGGATAGTTCCCATCAAAATATCGCCCAGATCGTCTACCCTGTCCTTGCTCATTTTCCCCTCTGCAATAAGATCCATTACCCTTACTGCGGGAATGGGAACAGTGTTGTAGGCATCAGGCTTCATTTCTTCCTCCCAAGCCTCGTAAAGCATAATGTTATCGGTAACTGTTCTTGCTCTGTTGATAATAAAATCATCATCAAATCTGAGAGCCGCCGTGGAGCTGATAAGCGCACCCGACTTTATCCATTCTTCCTTTATGTAGGGATATTCGGCAGGGTCGCCTGTGGGTGTCGATGTGCTTGCGGATACGATATCCGAATCCCGAACCGCTTCTTCAATGGTATCAACAGCATAAACATTTTTAACGCTTGGATATTCGGTCTTAACATGTTCGATAAACGCATCAAGAGAAGCCTTTCCTCTGCCCTTTACCTTGATAGTTTCAATTTCGGGACGAACAGCCATTATCGCCGCAAGTGCCGTTTTGCTCATAACGCCGGGACCGATAATTCCCACAACCTTTGAATCCTTCTTTGACAAATGCTTGTAACCTACTCCGGGAACTGCGCCCGTTCTGTATGCGGAAAGGATATTTGCGGACATATACGCCAGCGGTGCACCTGTGTCCTTGTCATTGAGTGTCAGCATCAGTATTGAACGGGGCAAGCCCTTTTCCTTGTTGGCAATATTGGAGCCGTACCATTTCATTCCCGCCATATCAAACTTGCCGCCCAGATATGCGGGCATTGCCATGAAACGTCTGTCGGGACCGTCAACAGGCATTTCGGGGAATGGCGACGAAGGCGGGAACATTACCATACAGCCGTGAGAATTTCCGTTTGCACCGCCCATTCTATAATTGCCGACCTTCATCAGCTTAAACATTTCTTCCATAGTTTCAATGCAGCCTGCCATATCCTTTACGCCTGCTGCGATCATGTCTTGTTCATTCAGATAAAGAAAATCAACACTCGGATAACTCATAACAATACTTCCTTTCAGCTTGATTATGAGAAATGACGCCGTTTATATTTGACGTTATTTCCTTTAACGTCATTCATTATATCATCACTATTTGCAGAAATATTGTAAATATCGGAAGTAAATTGCAATTTTATTGTTAATTACTTGCATATATTCCGTTTTTTACAATAAATAAGCATCATCATGAGCTATAATACAAATATAAAGTAAAATTGAAAGGAAGTATTCAAATGATCGAATCCGACAAGCCCTTTTTCAGCGGAATTCCCATCAAAGAAAGCAAAGTCCCCGACAGCATTAAGGTACACAGCAAAAGCGAGCTGAAAATATTCCCGGGCAAAAATGAAGCTCCCGTCATTCCCGACGGCATAGAGCCATACACGGAATTTGAGGAGCGCAGAGAAACAAAAATTGTACCGCCAAAGCAAAATTGAACAGGTCAGCGATTCATTAACAAAAAAATTATAATATCCTCTTGAAAAAGGAAGAAAAATCTGATAGAATAAAGTTTAGTGTAAATTTATTCTATGTGGAGGAAATAGCTATGAATTCTTCTTTTCAGAACCTTATCGACCTTGACGACCGTCCCAGAGAATGGTGGGACAAGATCATATCTCTCGGCTCGGCAATAAAGGATAATCCCAAGGAATATGCAAAAAAGTGCGAAGGAAAAATTCTCGCAACACTTTTCTATGAGCCTTCCACCAGAACACAGATGTCCTTCCAGACAGCAATGCTCCGTCTTGGGGGAACGCTTATCGGCTTTGACAATCCCGAAACCTCCTCTGTCGCAAAGGGCGAAAATCTCAAGGACACCACAAAAATAGTAAGCTCCTATGCAGACATTATGGTTATGAGAAATCCCCTTGAAGGCTCCGCTAAGGCTGCATCTCTCACCGCCGACTGTCCCATTATCAACGCAGGCGACGGCGGACATCTCCACCCCACTCAGACACTTACCGACCTGCTCACCCTCTCCCGCGAGAAGGGCAGACTTACAGGACTTACCGTCGGTCTGTGCGGCGATTTAAAGAACGGCAGAACGGTTCATTCCCTCTGCAAGGCACTGTCCCGTTATCCCGACAATAGGTTTGTTTTCATCTCCACAGACGAGCTGGCAATGCCCAATTATGTCAAGGAGATACTGGACAGCAGAAATTGCCCCTACGAGGAAATTCCCTCTCTTGATGACGCTATCGGAAATCTTGACGTGCTGTATATGACAAGAGTTCAGCAGGAGCGTTTCTCCAGCATGGAGGAATATGAGCGTCTGAAAAATGTTTACTGCCTGGATAACGACAAGCTGGCAAAGGCAAAGAGCGACCTTATCGTACTCCACCCCCTGCCCCGTCTGGACGAAATTCCCGTAAACACTGACCATGACCCGAGAACAAAGTTCTTTGAGCAGGCTAAATACGGAATGTATGTCAGAATGGCACTTATTCTCACCATGATAGAGGAAAGCGAGAATCCCGTCCCCCAGCAGATGTTAAAGGGTCATATCCACGACGAGCTTACCTGCACCAATCCCAAGTGTATCACCCATAAGGAGGATTATCTTCCTAAGTCTTACATTGAAACGGACAAGGAATATATCTGCGAATTCTGCGATGAAAGAATTGCAAAGTGATATTTCAGATCAACTAAGGAACCACTGATTAAATTAACAATTTTTTCTTGCTGCCTTATTGACTTATCTACGTGGTTGTTCCCCCGCCTTCGGCGGGGAACAACCATTAATCAGTATTTTCCTAAATGAAAAGCCGCTGCGGTCAATTATCCGAACCGCAGCGGCTATATTTGTATTGTATTATTTGTTTTTATTGTAAATGACCATAAGTCCCTTCAAAAGCAGTTTATCGTCAATGATAATATCCCGCTTGCAGAAAGGGATAATGGTGTTTGCCAGACCGCCTGTTGAAATTACCGTGCATTTCTCGCCCAGCTCCGTTTCAAGGCGTTCGACAGCGCCGTCAATACCCGAAGCTGTGTAGTAGATAATGCCGCTTTTCATACAATCGACCGTGTTTGAGCCGATGACTCTCTTTGGCGGTTCAAGGCTGATCTTGGGCAGCTGTGAAGTTCGCATAGAAAGCGACTCCAGCGATACCCGAAGTCCGGGGATGATCATTCCGCCGATAAAGCTCTTGTCTGCACCGATAACGGAAATTGTCGTAGCCGTTCCCATATCAATTATGATGGACGGACAGGGATAGAAATTTATTGCAGCAACAGCGTCTGCGACCCTGTCACTTCCCAGCTGTGCGGGATTGTCAAGCCTTATTTTCAGACCTGTTTTCAGTCCCGGTTCAACAACCATTATGTCCCGACCCGTAAGACGTTCCATTGCCTTCTTAACAGTTTGCGTTACCGACGGAACAACAGAGGAGATTATACCCCCTTCAAATGTGTTTCCGTCAATGCTGTTAAGCTCCAAAATCGTCTTGATAAGTACGGAATATTCCAGTTCGGTGGAGTTGAGATTGGTGGAAAGACGCTCAACAAACTTTATCTCGCTCCCCTCAAAGCAGCCCAGCACGATATTTGAATTTCCTATATCAACAGCAAGAACCATTTTTTATTCCTCCGAAATCAGACTGTTTCCGCAGCTGACGATTTTTTTGAATCGGTCGTCGGGATAAGCTTTGCTTTGATAAGAGCTGTTCCAACCGCACCCGAAATAACAGTCGATGAAAGCATTTCGCAAACAGCATTTACGCCTACAAATGCGCAGATAAACACGAGAACGTTTCTGCCGTCCATAAGTCCCTTGACATAATCAGTGTTGCCAAAAAGTGCAACCAGAGCCGTCATAAAGAACGCCGTGTTAAGAAATGCCGAGAAGAATCCCGTAACAAAGCAGGCAGCATAAGGGTTTGTAAGCTTCTTTGTTCCCGAATAGATGTAGCCCAGCAGGAAGCCGTCCAGCACTCTGGGAACAAATCTCTGGATAAATGCAAGCACGGGGCTTATCTCAAAAAGAATAACTCCCATTCCGCTTGTTCCGCCAACGCCTATGCACTGCAGAAAGCTTGTCAACCCGAAAACTGCGCCCACAATAGCACCGCCCACAGGTCCTAGGGTTATCGCAGCAATGGCAACGGGGATCACGTTAAACGAAATAGCCAACGGTCCGATGTTCAGATAGCCCAGCGGCGTGTATGCCATAATAAGCAGCACAGCCGTCAGAAGCCCAAGAATTACGAGCTTTGTCGTTTTGCTTGATGTGTTCATATTAAGTTCCTCCTTGTTATCATTCCCATAAAGGGATACAATACAATACCATTTTATTATATCACATTTCCCGAGAATTTGTTATATGTTTTTTTAATTATTTCAAGAAAAATAATGACATACGCAAACTTCTGTGATATAATATAATCAATCCAACAGTAAGGAGTGGTTTCTATGTTAAAAGGAAAAACAGCGGTGCTTGCGGTCAGCGGAAGTATTGCCGCATATAAAATAGCAAATCTTGCAAGAATGTTAAAGAAGCTAAACTGCAATGTTCAGGTGCTTATGACGGAAAATGCCACAAATTTCATCAATCCCATAACCTTTGAAACGCTTACGGGAAACAAATGCCTTATAGACACATTTGACAGGAATTTTCAGTACAGCGTTGAACACGTTGCCTTGGCAAAGCAGGCTGATGTTGTAATGATAGCCCCCGCATCTGCCAATGTTATAGGGAAAATCGCAAACGGCATTGCGGACGATATGCTGACCACCACGGTTATGGCGTGTCCCTGCAAGAAAATCGTTTCTCCCGCTATGAATCACAATATGTATCACAATCCCATTGTGCAGGACAATATTGAAAAGCTTCGCCGTTTCGGATATGAAATAATCACTCCCGAACACGGAATGCTTGCAAACGGCGACAGCGGCGACGGAAGAATGCCCGACGAGGAAACTCTGCTGGCGGCTATCCTCCGCGAGATTGCCTGTCCCAAAGACCTTGCGGGGAAAAAGGTGCTTGTTACCGCAGGTGCGACCCGTGAAGCAATCGACCCCGTGCGATTCATCACAAACCATTCCTCGGGAAAGATGGGCTGTGCAGTTGCAGAGGCTGCTATGCTGAGAGGTGCGGAAGTAACCCTAGTTGCGGCACATATGGACGTAAAACCGCCCCTTTTCGTGAATGTGGTAAATGTCACATCTGCCGAGGATATGTTCAATGCGGTAACCGAACGTGCTCCCGAACAGGACTTTATCATCAAGGCAGCCGCCGTTGCGGACTACACACCCGCAGTTACCGCCGAGGGGAAGATAAAGAAATCAGACGATGATATGAAAATTGAATTGAAACGCACCAAGGACATTCTGAAATATCTGGGCAAACACAAAGCGTCGGGGCAGCTTATCTGCGGATTTTCCATGGAAACGGACAATGTTCTGGAAAATTCCCGCAAAAAGCTGGCATCGAAAAACTGCGATATGATATGCGCAAACAGTCTGAGAACAGCAGGCGCAGGCTTCGGCACAGACACCAACATCATCACCCTTATCACCAAGGACGGCGAACGTCAGCTTGATGTTATGCCAAAGCTGCAAGCGGCACAAATAATTCTGGACGAGCTTAAAAACATCTCGGAAAAGGAGAATTGCAAATGAAGCTGATGATAGCATCTGACATTCACGGGCATTCGGAGTGCTGCAAAAAAATGTTTGAACGGTTCGAGGAGGAAAAAGCGGAAAAGCTCATTCTTCTGGGAGATCTGCTTTATCACGGTCCCAGAAACGGCGTTTTTTCGGGATATGATCCAAAGATCACTATTGAACTTCTCAACAAAAATGCGGAAAACATCATAACCGTCAGGGGCAACTGCGACTGCGATGTTGACCAAATGGTGCTGGATTTCCCCATTCTTTCGGACAGCGCAATGATTTTCGCAGATGGCTTCACAATGCTTGCTGCTCACGGTCACAAGTCCGAATTCAAGCCGTCCAAGGGCGGTGTTCTGCTGAACGGACACACTCACCTGTTTGCGGCGGAAAAGAGGGAAGGCTATTTTTACATCAATCCGGGTTCGGTTTCCATTCCAAAAGGCGGAAATCAGCAAACCTATATGACTTTTTCCCATGGAATCTTTACACTGAAAGAGCTTTCGGGCACGGTTTTATGGGATTTTTCTGTTAGATAAGAAAGAAATTCAAAAAAATCCGAAAAAATTTCCGAAAACCCCTTGACAAATCGGTTTATTTGTAGTATAATAGTTTTTGTTGATTGACGGTAACACGAAATCAACAAAATGCGGATATGGCGGAATCGGCAGACGCGCTAGCTTCAGGTGCTAGTCGGGGCAACTCGGTACAGGTTCAAGTCCTGCTATCCGCACCATTTAAGAGGATTACGTTTTGTAATCCTCTTTTTTGTATCATAAAGATATATCAGGGGCGAACAAAATGAAATTTTCAGAATTTATGCAGCTGCTCTCAGAATCTCAGGAGTTTCTTTTTCCCGAGCAATACCCTGTGGCAAAATACACCGAGAAATATGGGTTCACCAAGGAAGAGATCGAGCGTGTATCAACTATCATCTACATGGTCAAAAACTCCAGATTCCCTGCACTTGTCAAAATAAGCGGACTGACACAACCCAGATTTGCCGCAGCATACGGTATTCCCCTTGAAATGGTTGAGATCTGGTGCACGGGACGACGCAAACCGCCCGACTATATTGTCAGGTTCATCGGCTGGATACTTATTTCCGAAATGGGTGCAAAGCCGAAATATTGCAGCTGTGAGGAATGTGAACGGATAGCGCAACTAGAAAAATAAAAAATCCTTTCGCCAAATCGGTGAAAGGATTTTTTTGGTGCGGGTGACAGGACTTGAACCTGCACGGGGGTGCCACCAGAACCTAAATCTGGCGCGTCTGCCAATTCCGCCACACCCGCATATAACATTAAAATTATACCACAACTTTTACATATTGTCAAGTAAAATTTTTGCGGAGATAGATTTTTTCTTCTATCTCCGCATTTTCATTAGAAAACTGCTGATTAATTCAACTATTCTGCTTTTCTTGTTGCATTAGTGACATATATAGGTGGGCATTCCCAGAACCTGTCCTCAAAGCGATAGCATAGCCATTTTTCCCGCTTTTCGCAGAACATTATAGCACAGCTTTCGGGAGAATTCAAGAGATTTCGTCAAAAGTTTAGAGAAATCATTCCGTTACCTTAACTATTTCACCGCTATTCTCGGCGGAAAGTGCCAAGCTGTCGTATAACATCTCTCCGAAATTGATATACAGCGTGTCAAGGCAGTCATCGTCCGCTATGAAAGCAAGCCGAACCGTAACGCTTTCTCCCGCTTCTATGAGTGCACTGTTCTTTTCGTGTTCACCGCTTGTATAGAAGCTAAAATGTACATTGTCCCCACCTAGCTTCTTATCTCCATAGCTTATAAAAGTAGTGTTATCGGGCTCGGTCAGGTCAATTGCTTTTCCGTCAACCATGCGGAACATTTTGGGATAGAAGCATATTCCACCCCGCTCATTTCCGTTATTTGTGCAGGTAAGCGTCATTACGATAACACTGCGGTCAACCTTTTCACGGCTTATCACCTCGTCAAGCGTGTTTACACCGTCGCCACGCTTTACCGTCACACGCTCTGCTGTCAGTTTGCCGTTTTCGTCAAGATATTTTCCAAAATCAACATCGAAATCATCACTTCCGATACTGTTGGTGGTTATGCCGTCAAAATTCTTTTGCAGCGAAATATCCTCAATACGAATATCCAAATTCTCATTTAAATAATACTTAAGGCTGTCCCCCGCCGAAAGAATTTCAACCTTGCTCATATCCACATCATTGGAATATGTCACAACACTGCCTTCGTCAACAAGCTCGTTAATATCCTGCCAAATTCCCGCTGTTTCTACATCCGACGGAACAAGCTCCAGACCCTCCGCCAGCTTTTTCACCTCGTCCATAGGGACTTCATTCACATATATTTCCGCAGCGTAAGGCGTATTTTCAAAAAGCACCCAAAGCCTGTCGTAACCGCCTATTCTGTCAACAAATACGGCACTTTTTCCTTCAAGCTCAAAGGTCACAGAACTGCTTGAATAATCCACGGCATCGGAAATTCCCTTGCCTTCGTTAAATCTGTAAAGCAGCGGTGTCATAGCCTTTTCGGAGTTTGGGTCGTCATATTTTCCGTCATAGCGCATTACAAGTCCTTCGGGGATATAGTTAAGCTTCAGCTGACGGAAACCCTCAAATTTTTCTGAAACGGCTTCACTTGTCAACGGCTCGATAATAACCTTCTGCTGATACGCTGCCGACTTTTCCGCACGAAGCTGCATTATCCTATTTGCGGCAAAAGCAGTCACAGGAATACAAGCTGCCGCAGCAACAGCCAGCGCCGCACTCAGCTTAATGCTTCTGCGCTTTGGTCTGACCGATGAAAGCATATTTTCACGGCGTTTGATATATTCATCGGAAAATTCGGGCTGAGCCGCATCTTCGGAAAATGCGTACTCTACTATATTATTCCATTCCTTTTCGCTGAATAATTTTTCTGTTTTCATATTGTCACCTTTCCCCTTCAAACTTTAATTGCACAGACTTTTTTGCCCGTTCAAAACGCTTTCTGACTGTGCCCTCGTTCATTGACATAATGCCCGCTATCTCTTTGTAGGACAGTTCGTCACAACCTCTGAGAACAATTATCCTTGCGTCCTCCTCGTCCATATCCGAAAGAATTTTGTCCGCAAGCTCCTTGTTTTCCAAAGCCGTAAACGGGACATCTGAACTGCTGTCTGCGGTATGATCCTCACATTCATCAAGGCTGTCTGCACAGCGGGAATTTTTTCGGTAGATGTTGATAGCGGTGCTTCTTATGACCTTGATAATGTATGCCTTTGTCTGCACGCTATCGGGCTTTCCCAGCTTGTCAAGACTGGATATTAGCCTGCCGAATGCGTCGGATACTGCGTCCTCTGCCTGATGATGATTTTTCAGTATCGCCATTGCAATATGATACATAGGCTTTTCATACAGGCGATATAATTCTTCAAGCTTTCTGTATGAATGCAATTATTTCATTCCTTTCTTTTCTATTTAAGGTACCTTTCGTAATATATAACAGCCTTCTGTCAAGGTTTGTGACAAACATTTGCAAAAAACTGCGCAAAGCAGGCAGCTTTACGCAGTTCTTCAATCAATATCAATTAAAAATTATTCCGAAAACTGAAACGCCTCAAAATCAAACTTAGAGCCGGGCAGGAACACAAAGCTTACATCATTAACACCGCAAAGCTTGTCAATAGCAAATGTCCTGCTGACATATTCGGAGGAATTTGCAAATTCAAGCAGCTGTGTCCTCTGACCGCTGCCGTCGTTGGTGCGAAGCTGAATGGTGTTGACCTCGTTTGGCGTTCTTCCGATAACGGTCACAGAAGCCGCACCGCTGCCAAAATCCATTCCCTTAAATTCGATAACAACGTTGTTTCCGATATTTTCGATTCGGCTGCCGTTTACCGCAAAATCATCTCCGTAAACGCCGTCATTGTCCGCCGCACTGATAAGTGCAAACGCCTCGTTAGGCTTCTCAAACTCAAATCCGCCGAAAATGCAGTAATTCTTAATGCCAAAGGTCACAGTAGAAATACCCTTGAACACCTCCGACAAAGGAGCGTCAATAATGTCAAAGCCGTCCCAGCGGTTGTTGTGAGGAATTTTCAGCGTGTCAACAAGCCTGCCGCCCTCGCTCGGAATACCGTTCCAGACCTCAATTTCAACATCGGCATTCGTACTGTTTCCGACGCCTATTTTCATCTTAGACGAACCTGCTCTGCCGAAATCCACGTCTGTATATGTAACATATGCAGGCCCCGAAAATCCACCGAGTGCACCGTTTTCGATGACCTTCAGCGCAATATCCGAACGGTTGTAGAAGCAAGCGCAAACAAAGCTGTACGGACTTCTGACCGCAGCACCCATTCCGCTGACAGTAAAGCAAACGTCCGAGCAAACCTCGGGATATTCGCCGCCGTTGTTGCAGAAAAATCTCAGTCTGAATTCGCCGTCACCCTTAGCTGTGACCTTGACCTTGCCTTCCGACATTTCACATACAGCAACGTTGGTTTCCAGCCCGTTTTCCGCAACAGCCTTGCAGTAAATTTCATTAGCGTCCGCATTTTCGGGATATACCTTGTAACCGACCTCTGCAACGGTGTTTTCAGCATCAAGCCGACCGCTGCCCGAAATAAAGAACGCTTCTATCTTTCTCACGGGAACATCGTTCATCTCGGCGGTTTTCGTTACCTCGGCAAATACTCTGCCTTCCTCGGCAACGCAGCCAACATCTTCCGAAGTCAGATGAATTTCGGCAGACTCAAGACCGTTGGAGCTTGCAGTAAGAACCATCTCACCCGCCTTGTCTGTTGCCATTATCATGACCGTAAGCTTGCCGCCGAAAAGCTTTCTGCTTGTGGTCTTGTACTGCTCATAATCGGTGGAATCGCCGTTATCCATACCCACAATTCGTCCCGCACCGGTCAGACTGACATTTATCCTGTTTCTTGCATTTTCAACGGGATAACCGTTTTTATCGCAAACGGAGATTTCCGCAAAAATCATATCGCTGCCGTCCGCCGACATAACCGTTTTGTCAACGGAAATATTCACCTTAACGGGGTCGGAGAAGCTGTGCTTTGTTTCCTCGGCAACGACATTTCCGTTATGGTCATAGGCAACGGCTTTCAGTTCTCCCTCAGCAAAGGGCAGCTGCCAATGACCTTTAAGCTTGCTGCCGCTTTCACGCTCAAGCTTCTGTTTTCCGAAAGAATTTCCGTTTAAGAAAAGCTCAACATAAGGTGCATTTGTGTATGCGATAACGTCAATAAGCGTGTCGGAACAATCCCTGTTAAAATCCCAATAAGGCGCAATGTGGATCATAGACTTTTCTGTCCATTGCGACTGATAGAAATAGTAGATATCCTTTGGAATACCCGCCGTGTCAACAATGCCGAAGTAACTGTTTTTTGTGCTGTACGGCGTAGGCTCTCCGATGTAGTCAAAGCCCGTCCACACAAACTGACCAAGACAGAATTTTCTGTCCCTGTCCATTATCCACGCTTTTTCGGCGGTGCTGCCCCAGCCCACAACGCTGTTTCCCAGAGATGAGCATTGATGATCGTCATGAGTCAGCAGTGAAGCGGACAGCGGGAAATGATATACTCCCCTGCTGTGCACCTCGGAGGCTGTTTCACTTCCGTAAAGACAGGTTTCGGGATATTTTTCGTGGTGTGCATCGTAAAGTCTTTCGGCGTAATTATAGCCGGAAATACCCAGCATTTTTCCCACCTTCTGAGCATTTTCCCATTCGATGAAATTGGAACCGATAGTCACTCTTGCATTTTTGCGAGGGTCAAATTCCTCAACGTAATTCTTGAGCATTTCGGCGATCTCATAGCCTCTCTCAGACGCATGAGTGTCGTAAATTTCGTTTCCGATGCTCCACATTATAACGGACGGGTGATTTCTTCCCCGCCTTACCCAGCTTTCAACATCGCAGTGGGCGGTCACGTTGAAAAATCTGGCATTGTCAAACTCGGTCTTTGGCAGCTCCCACATATCGAAGGATTCGCTGTTCACATAAAGTCCCATTTCATCGCAAAGCTCCATAAGCTCCTCTGAGGGCATATTGTGAGATGTGCGGACAGCATTTGCACCCATTTCCTTCATAATACGAAGCTGACGTCTGAGCGCAGTCCTGTTCATAGCCGAACCCAGCGCACCTAAATCATGATGCAGACAAACGCCTTTGAGCTTTTCATATTTCCCGTTGCAGAAAAATCCATAGTTAGGGTCAAAGGTAAGTGTTCTGAAACCGAAGCTGTTAATAACAAGGTCTGTGCGTTCTCCCGAATGTCCGAAAACCTCCGTTTTCAGCTTGTATACATTCGGCTCGTCCGCACTCCAAAGCAGCGGAGAATCCACCGTAAACACCTTTTCCTCATTTGGCGAACCGTTATATGTATGAAACTGAACAACGTGTCCCTCAGGGTCAATGACCGAATGACTTACCGCCGAAACCATATGCACATCGCAGTTAAATTCACAGGTTACAGCAACACGTCCGTCCATATCCGCAGAAATGTACACACCATCAGGGGCAATTCCCACCTCGGGACGCTTCACAAGCCACACATTTCTGTAAATTCCCGCACCCGAATACCAACGGGAATTAGGTGCTTTATGACGCACCCTAACAGCGACGGTATTTTCGCCCTTCACAATAAATCGGGTAATATCCGTTTCAAAAGCGGAATAGCCGTAAGTCCACCGTCCCGCCGATGTTCCGTTCACATAGACCTCCGAATCCATATAAACGCCGTCAAAGCCCAAAGAGTATAAAACACCGTCCTCAGGCTCTAAGGTAAAGGTTTTTACATACCAGCCCTCACCTGTTTCGTAAAGATTGTGAGTATCCCAAATCAGCCAGTCGTGGGGCAGCTCGACAGCTTTAAACTCACTTCCCATAGCTGTATTGTAATCGGTTTCAAGAGCAAGCTTAGCAAAATGCCAGCCCGCATTAAACAGGGTCTTTTCGGTGGAGTTCAAAAAAAATCACGCCTTTCAATAAGTCCATAAGTTACTTTGATTATATCACATAATCAGGCTGTTGTAAAGCAATTTCACAAAAAAAGGTCTGACCCATTTAAAATAAGTCAGACCGATTTTCATAGCAAAATTAAAAGCTCATTCCGAATACTTCTTGATAACTTCCATCAGCTCGGGATATTTCCATGTGCAGGTTGCTCTGTCAAGCAGTCCGAAGTTTTCTCCCGCTCCGATAAATGCGCCGTTATCCCACCAAACGCAGGGAATGCCCTCACTTCTTGCAGCACTTAGATAATCATCAAGTGCCGCCACTCTTGCATCAATGTTTTCCTTGTTCATAAAGCCATACTCACCGATAACAACGGGAATGCCCTTGTCAAGAAAGTTGGTTTTCAGATTGTTGATTATAGTGTCTATCTCATTGGTATCTGTTTCGGAATTGTACTCCTTTGTGCCGGTTTTATTGAGTGCAAAATTGTACGGCTTGTATGCGTGAATGGAAACAATTACCTTGTCATCATCGGGAACAGTAAAGCCCTGCAGTGCGGAACTGTCGCCCGAAGCTGCAATTGTGGGTATCATCAGGCATCTGTCGGGATTGTTTCCGCCCTGCGCTCTGATAGTGGAAACGAAATCGGCATTAAGCTTGTTGATAACATCTCTCGCCTCCTGATTTCCGCCTGTCCATTCCTGAGGAGTGCCCTTCATACGGGGTTCGTTCATACCCTCGAAAATAAGGTGCTGGTCATAATCGGCAAATTCGGCAGCTATCTGAGTCCATACAGCCTTGAGCTTTTCGCTTGCTGCGGGATAATTATCCTCAGACGGGAAATGCCATTCCTCATGGTGAAGGTTGAGGATAACGAAGGTTCCGTCGCCGTAAGCATAGTTTACGACTTCCTTAACTCTTGCCATCCATTCGGGCTGAATTGTGTAATCGGGAGCTTCTCCGATATGTGTGTCCCAGGTCACGGGTATTCTCACAACGTTAAATCCACCCGCCTTAACGGTGTCGATTATCTGCTGTGTGGTCTGAACATTTCCCCAAGAGGTTTCAAACTTTATGGGGTCTGTGACCTTTGTCCAGGTAGGCTGAGAAGCGTCAAGAGTGTTTCCCAGATTCCAGCCAAGCTTCATTTGCTTAACAAGCTCGGAAGCAGTAACTACGGGAGCAGGCTCAGCAACAGCCTCTGTGGTGGTTTCTGCCTGATCTCCGCTGTCGGAGGATTTTCCTCCGCCGCAGCCCGCAAGCATTGTTACGGTAAGTACACTTGCAGCCGCAAGACTTAAAATTTTTCTGAAATTCATAGTGATTTCTCCTTAAAATAAATATATTTATATTATACACCATTTCGGAATATTTTTCAATAGCTTTTTGGGAATTTAAAAATTATTCATTTCCCGCAACATACTCGAAAAATTTCTCCGCTGATTTTGGCATTTCCGTATCGCTGAGAGCCGCAAAAACTATCTGCCGACGTCTGATAGGCTTTCTCAGCGGCACCTCCACCACTTCTCCCGAAGCTAGCATATCCTCCGCAAACTCACGGACACAGCTTGCTATTCCCAAACCTGTTTTTGCAAAGTCCATCAGCAGATCCATTGAACTTACCTCAATAACTCGGTTAAGGGTAATGTCATTTTCCGCAAAATATCTGTCAATGTACTGCCTTGTAAGATTTTCCTCGTCCAGAAGCATAACATTTGCCGATGCAAAAAGCTGACGTTCACGCTCCTCGGAGGTTTCGCCCGTTATCTCGTCACGGAGAAACAGATTGTCCAGATATGCCCCCGATGCAATGAAAATGTCCTCTATCTCACCAATGGAAACAGTTTTCAGATCCTCCGTATTTTCGGACTTGACTACAAGTGCCGCATCTATCTGACCGTTTCGCAGAAGCTTTAAGGTTTCCGCAGAGGAACGACATTCAATAGAAATATTGATATGCGGATTTTCACGGACAAAGCCCTTCAAAAACGGCAGAAGCATATATTTGCAAAGTGCCGCACTCGCCCCGATTTTCAGCTGACCTATGCCCAACTCTTTTATGCGCCTAATCTTTTCCTCGCCCACCGTCAGGGCGGAAAATGCCGTCCTGACCTGCTCGTACAGGATTTTCCCCTCATAGGTAAGCGCAACTCCCCTGCCCGTCCTCTCAAACAGCTTTGCACCCAAGTCATTTTCCAGCTGCAGGACCGCACGGCTTACCGCAGGCTGGCTTATATAAAGCTGTTCGGAGGCTGCCGAAATGCTGCCGTACTCCGCCGCCGCAAGAAATATTCGGTAGCTGTTAAGGCTTGCCGAAAGCTCGGGGATTGTGTTTTTTTCGGAAATCATAACCGTCAACTCCTGTTATTCTGTTTTATATAAAATAGTTTTCTTTTTCGGTAAACACTATTCATCAAAAAATAGAATTTATATTATAAAATAAAAGTAATGTTTAGCAGAAAGGGTGAAAAAATGTACAAACTGAAAGCCCCCGATGGAAGCAATAATATCTGCGGAAAACGACTTGCAGAGCTGAGAAGCAAGCAAGGTCTTTCACAGCGTCAGCTTGCCAATAAGCTGCAGCTTGCAGGCTATGATGTCGACCATCATTTTGTCAGACGAATAGAAAACGGCGAACGCTTTGTCACCGACATAGAAATATCGGCACTCTGCAAGGTTCTCGGAACAACTCCCGCAGAGCTGTTGGATATAACCTGAGATTATACTTCATATTAAAAATATGTATTTGAATTATACCACAAAATATGTTATAATGCAAGTAATTCCACGGAAAATAACTATAAAGGAGATTTTTATTATGGGAATGACTATGACTCAGAAAATACTTGCCGCTCACGCAGGTCTGGACAGCGTGAAGGCAGGACAGCTTATTAAGTGCAAGCTGGATATGGTGCTGGGAAACGATGTTACAACACCCGTTGCCGTAAAGGAATTTGAAAAGGCGGGCTTTGACAGCGTTTTCAGCAAAGACAAAATTTCAATTGTCCTCGACCATTTCACACCTAACAAGGACATCAAGTCCGCTATGCAGTGTCAGGTAAGCCGTGATTTTGCGGGAAAATATGACATCAAAAACTACTTTGACACAGGCTCTGTGGGTATCGAACACGCACTTCTCCCCGAACAGGGAATCGTTGCTGCGGGCGACTGCATTATCGGCGCAGACAGCCACACCTGTACATACGGCGCACTGGGCGCATTCTCCACAGGCGTAGGCTCAACCGATATGGCTGCCGGTATGGCAACAGGCGAAGCTTGGTTCAAGGTTCCACCCGCTATCAAGTTCAATGTAACGGGCAAGCTCAATAAATATGTTATGGGCAAGGACGTTATCCTCCACATTATCGGTATGATTGGCGTTGACGGCGCACTTTACAAGTCTATGGAATTTTCGGGAGATGGACTGAAAAATCTCTCAATGGACGACCGTCTTTCCATGGCAAATATGGCTATTGAAGCAGGCGCAAAGAACGGTATCTTTGCCGTTGACGAGGTTACTCTTGAATATATGAAGGGCAGAGTTGACCGTGAATATAAGGTTTATGAAGCAGATGCCGATGCAGAATATGAGGCTGTTTACGACATTGACCTTTCGGAGATCAAGCCTACCGTTTCCTTCCCTCACCTTCCCGAAAACACAAGAACCTTTGACGATATCCCCGAATTGAAGATAAATCAGGTAGTTATCGGTTCCTGCACCAACGGACGTATGGAGGATCTGAGAGCCGCTGCCGAGATACTCAAGGGCAAAAAGGTCGCAAAGAACGTAAGATGTATAGTTATTCCCGCAACGCAGAAAATATATCTGGACGCTATGAAGGAAGGTCTGCTTGAAACCTTTATCGAAGCGGGCTGCGCAGTTTCCACACCTACCTGCGGTCCCTGCCTTGGCGGTCATATGGGTATTCTGGCAAAGGGCGAGCGTGCCGTTGCCACCACCAACAGAAACTTTGTGGGCAGAATGGGACACGTTGAGTCGGAGGTTTACCTTGCTTCTCCCGCTGTTGCCGCTGCTTCCGCAGTAACGGGCAAGATCTCTCAGCCGTCCGAAATTATGTAATTAGGAGAAAATAATATGGTTAAGCACGTTATTATCTGGACACTTAAATCCGAATTTTCCGCAGAAGAAAAGCGTTTCGCCGCCGAAAAGATAAAGAGCGGTCTGGAGGGTCTTGCAGGAAAGATCCCCGGAATGACAGAGGTTAAAGTGAACATCGACCTGCTCTCCTCTTCCACGGGAGATGTTATGCTGGACACCACCTTCACCGATGAAGCTGCTCTGAAAGCATATCAGACAAATCCCGACCATGTTGCAGTTGCAACCTATGTCCGCTCTGTTGTATCCGACAGAAAATGCGTTGACTTTGAACAGTAATTTTCGGGGAGCGATCCCCATACATAATCACCGAAAGGAATGTTATCAATGAAAGCTTTTGGAAAAGTACATAAATACGGAGATAACGTTGACACCGACGTTATTATCCCCGCAAGATATCTGAACACAACCGACCACAAGGAGCTTGCCGCTCACTGTATGGAGGACATCGACCCCGATTTCGTGAAGAACGTAAACGAGGGCGATATTATGGTTGCAAATATGAATTTCGGCTGCGGTTCCTCCAGAGAACACGCTCCCATCGCTATCAAGGCTAGCGGAATTTCCTGCGTTATTGCATCTACCTTTGCTAGAATTTTCTACCGCAACGCTATCAACATCGGTCTGCCTATTCTGGAATGTGACGAAGCCGCAAAGAATATCAACGCAGGCGATGAAGTTGAAATTGATTTCGACACAGGCGTTATCACCGACAAGACCACAGGCAAGACCTATCAGGCAGAGCCGTTCCCCGAGTTTATCAAGGATATTATCAATGCGGGCGGTTTGCTGAAATCGCTGAAAAAGTAATAAGGAGTATCTGACAATGAATAAGAATATCGCAGTCATAAAGGGCGACGGTATCGGACCCGAGATCGTTACCGAAGCAATGAAGGTGCTGGATAAAACAGCCGAAAAATTCGGTCACAGCTTTGCATATGAACAGCTTTTAATGGGCGGCTGCTCAATTGATGTAAACGGCGTCCCCCTGACCGACGAAACCATCGAAAAGGCTAAGGCAGCAGACGCAGTTCTCATGGGCTCTATCGGCGGAAACACTTCCACTTCCCCCTGGTACAAGCTGCCCGCAGATAAGCGTCCCGAAGCAGGACTTTTGAAGCTCAGAAAATCTCTGGGACTGTTTGCAAATCTCCGTCCCGCCGTACTTTACAGCCAGCTGAGAGGTGCTTGCCCCCTTAAAGAGGAGATAAGCGCAAAGGGCTTTGATATGATGATCATGCGTGAGCTTACAGGCGGACTGTATTTCGGCGCAAGAAAGACCGAGGAGGTTGACGGCGTTATGACCGCTGTTGACACTCTGTCCTACAATGAGAATGAAATCAGAAGAATTGCCGTAAGAGCGTTCGATATTGCTATGAAACGCCGTAAAAAGGTTATCAGCGTTGATAAGGCAAACGTTCTGGATTCGTCAAGGCTTTGGAGAAAGATAGTCAACGAAGTCGCAGAAAGCTATCCCGAAGTGACCGTTGAACATATGCTGGTTGACAACTGCGCAATGCAGCTTGTTAAGGATCCCGCACAGTTTGACGTTATCCTGACAGAGAATATGTTCGGCGACATTCTTTCCGACGAGGCTTCTATGATAACAGGTTCCATCGGTATGCTGGCATCTGCAAGCCTTAACGAAACCAAGTTCGGACTCTATGAACCCAGCGGCGGCTCCGCTCCCGATATTGCGGGACAGAACAAGGCAAACCCCATTGCCACCATTCTTTCCGCTGCAATGATGCTCCGCTATTCCTTCGATATGGACAAGGAAGCGGACGCTATCGAAAACGCCGTTTCTGCCGTTCTCAACGAAGGTTACAGAACAGGTGATATTATGTCCGAGGGAATGAAGCTGGTTTCCTGCTCCGAAATGGGAACCCTTATTGCCGAAAGAGTATAATTTCATCACGCAAAAATCAAAGCGCAGACGATTCGTAATTGAACCGCCTGCGCTGTTTTTTTTGATAAATAGATTATTTAAAATTCTTCATGGCCCTTGCAATTTCCGAAAGAACTGAGTCCTTAATGTCCTCGCCTATCTTGCGGAAATTATCAACATCACGGTGATAGTCTGCACGCTCCGCCCTGTCAACTTCCGTTCTGACAGCTTCTCTTATCTTGTCGAAAAACTCGCCGTTTGTCACGGGATTTGCTTTAAGCTTTTCCTCGAAATCGTTAATTCCCTTTGTGAATGGGTCGGGTTCCTCGGGAAAACCATTCTCGAAAACAAGATTTGAACGCTGCTTGCGTCCTGCGGGAACAGGCTCGTTGGGGATATTTTCGTAAGCCTGCGGTGCATCAGCGTACATTACCGCCATAGGTGCTCTCTGCGCAACAAATCTAAGCTGCGTGTAGGAATTGTCCTCGGTGGTGAAATGTATTTCGTAAAGATACCAACCCTTGTAATGCTTCACAGGCTTGATAAAGCTGCGGTTGAGCTTAAATATCAGACGGTTTTCAAAGTCATTGTCGAAAACAACGTGCAGCTGACAGATCTCGTCCAGACGCTCATTTTCTCCGCCGTTGAGCCAGAAGGAAAATGCGTACTCGGTGTTTTTCTCCAAAATAAGATCCTTTGTAACTATCTGTGACAGCGAATCGCCCCAATCACCAATGCAGTAAACCTCTGCAAGAGTTTCGTCAAAGCTTGTGATAAAGCAGCGTTCGCCAACGGCTGTGTCCTTGCAGTCCTTAGAAAAATTCCACTCTCTCGGACGGAAAAACAGCCTTTTTTCCTCAACCTCAACAACCTTATCAACATTTATAATATTATCTTCCATAGGTATTACCTCCTGATTTATCATTTGTAACATATGCTCGCCCGAAAAAAACGCACGTCCCTTTTTGACCAGACCTTTTGCACGTTTCGGGTAAGTCATACCGATTATTCTGCCGTTTGGATCTCTGACAATAATGTTTTTTTCCATGGGTGTCCTCCCCTTGTCAACACGCACCGTTTTTTGTTATGGGTGTCCTCCCCTGCGTTTTATGATATTATACAACATATATTATCAATTGTCAAGAGGTTTTCTAAATTTCACCTGATTTTCATCTTTATAAAAACGCCCAAAGGGATAACTTTGAGCGTTTGCAAGTGAACCGATAAACAAGCTTTTATTTTCTCAGATATTTAGCCGTAATTGTCCTGCCGTTCTCAAACATTTCCTTTGGAGTTCCCGTAAATACGATTTCTCCGCCCTTTGTTCCGCCGTCGGGGCCAACATCAATGATGTAGTCGGCAAGCTTCATAACATCGGTGTTATGCTCAATAACGATGACCGTGTTTCCACTGTCAACGAAGCCTTCCAGAATGTCCACGACCTTTTCAATGTCCGCAGCGTGAAGTCCCGTAGTCGGCTCGTCAAGAATATAGATATTTCCCTTTTTCTTGATGTTCTGAGCAAGCTTAACTCTCTGACGTTCACCGCCCGAAAATGTGGACAGGGGCTGTCCCAGCGAAATATATGAAAGCCCAACTTCCATCAGCGCACTTAGCATTGAAGATATCTTTTTGTTATCCGCAAAAAACGGCACAGCGTCCTCAACACTCAAATTCAAAACATCAACAATGGTTTTCCCCTTGAATAAATATTTCAACGACTCTTCACTGTATCTCGTGCCGCCGCAATGCTCGCAAACAGTCGTAACAGGTTCCATAAAAACAAGCTCGGTGGTAATTGCCCCACGTCCTTTACAGTAGGGACAAGCACCCTTTCCGTTAAAGGTGAAAAGCCCATTGTCCGCATTGTTTTCGGCAGCAAAAACCTTTCTTATCTCGTCAAAAAATCCGAGGAATGTGCATACCGTAGAGCGTCCCGTTGCGGTAACTGCACTCTGGTCAATAAGGACTACCTGATCCTCATACTGTTTTGCGAAAACATCTCTGATAAGCGATGATTTTCCGCTTCCCGCAACGCCCGTTACCACCGTCATTATCCCAAGAGGAATATCAACGTCAACATTTTTCAGATTGTGAAGACTTGCTCCTCTTATGGGCAGAAATCCATTTGGTTTGCGCACATTTTCCTTGATTTTAATCTCTGAGGACAATGCGTTTCCCGTTTTTGTTCCGCTGATAAGCAGGCTTTCATAGCTGCCCTGAAACAGCACCTGACCGCCTTTTTTTCCCGCAAGAGGACCTATGTCTATGACCTCGTCCGCAATGCTGATTATGTCCTTGTCATGCTCAACTACAAGCACAGTATTTCCCTTGTCACGAAGATTTTTCAGAAGCCGTGACATTCTGTGAACATCTCTGGGGTGCATTCCCGTGCTGGGCTCATCGAAGATGTAAATCATTCCGCAAAGGGAGCTGCCCATATATCTCACAAGCTTTAAACGCTGAGCCTCACCGCCCGAAAGAGTGGAGCTTTCTCTGTTCATAAACAAATAGGGCAAGCCGATATCGATCATACGGTCAAGGGCTGCCTTCAGCTGCTCGATAATAGTTGCCGCTCTTTCATCGTGAATATTATCAAGCTCCTCACGAAGCCGTGAAAACTCCATTTCGCACATATCATAAATGCTGTAACCGTTTATTTTACAGGACAGCGTGGTGGGATTAAGACGCTTTCCCTTGCAGTCGGGGCATTCGCACTCATACACATACTTCGCGATTTTTTTCAGCGTATTATCGGTCTGCTCCTCCATGCCCTTCATAAGCACAAGCCGCTTGAACTGATTGTAAACGCCCTCCAGCTTTTTGTCAAGACGCTCGCCGTCCCTCGTTCTGCTGCCGTATAACAGAATGTTGTGTTCTTCCTCCGTCATATCCTTCCACGGAACATCTACCCTGAAATAATCGGGACGTCTGTAAACCTTCCAGTAATAATTTCCCGTACCGAATGCGGGGAGCAGGAAAAAGCCCTCGTCATAGGTCTTTTCCGCATCAATGAGATTGTTCATATCAAGATCCATTATCTTTCCGATACCCGCACAGGTGGGACACATTCCGTTGGGATTATTGAAGGAAAAATACGATGCGGGGCCAACGGTTGGCGTTCCAATTCTCGAAAACATCAGACGCAAAAGCGAATACATATCGCTGATAGTACCCACCGTGGAACGTGCATTTCCCCCAAGCCGTGACTGGTCGATGATGACCGACGGATTGAGATTATCTATCAGCTCAACATTGGGCTTTTCATATTTCGGCAGCCGTCCTCTGACCCATGCGGTGTAGGTTTCATTCATCTGCCGCTGACTTTCCGCAGCAACGGTATCAAACACAATACTCGATTTTCCCGAACCCGAAACGCCTGTGAAAACCACGATTTTATTCTTCGGAATATCAAGCGAAATGTTTTTCAGATTATTCTGTTTAAGACCTCTTATTTTGATAGGATCTGTCATTTTTCTTCCTCCTTAACGGAAACTGTCACTTTTTGTTTTTCTGATAGAACACTTTTAAATCGGATTTTACCTCGTCCGAGAGCATTGTTTTTTTTAACGCCCTCAATTGCCCCTTCAAGAGCCGGCAAACGATGTATGCAAGCCGATTCATCAAACTCTTGTATTTTCAGCCACGCTGCTTTTGCGCCTGTTTCTTTCAGCTTTTCAGCAGTATCAATTCCCGCACGAATAAGCTGCTCTTCGACCGTTTTTCCGATGTTGGGCAGCTTTGATAATTCTCCCATAGCTCACCTCTCCTTTCACATTATAAGCCTTCAATATCAGTCTAACACTTATTTTTTTAATAGTCAAGCAAAATATTTCAAACGCTATTCCCATTTAAAAAACTTTAACGCAATTCCCGCGCAGATGACCGTAACAGCAAGCATAACTGCAATAGGAAGCCACACGTTTTCAGAAGGCAGACCAAGGAAGGTTGCCTTCATCAGTTCAATGCCCTGAGTCAGGGGAAATACGCTGACGATCTTCTGCATTACAGTTGGCATTACCTCGTAAGGCAGCGTTGCACCCGAAAAAATCAGCATTGGAAAATATAAAACAGAAGCGATAACGCCTGCACTTTTTGAGTTTTTTGCAATTCCGCCCACCATCATTCCAATGCTGAGCGTTGACACCATAGTCAGCAGCCAGCTGCCTAAAAACGCCGCTAATGAGCCGTTTATCCGAACATTCCAAATCAAAATCGCCGCTGCCGTTCGCCGCCCGAAAGATTTTTCACATCATTATTAAGCTTATCTCCGATGCCGAACCGTGTGCAAAGCTCCTTCCAATCGGCAGGCTCCTTGTAAAGACAGGCTGTTTCCTCGCACAGCTCATAAACCTTTATTTCCGTCTGATAGTCGCACTGCTGAAACAGTACGCCTATTCTTTGAAACAGTTCCTTTCTGTGCTTTTTCGGGTCGATTCCGAAGATTTTTACCATGCCGCCGTCAGCGGATTTTGTTCCTAAAACGTACTCGATAGCAGTGCTTTTTCCCGCACCGTTTGCCCCCAGCAGACCGAACACCTCACCTTGCTTCACCGTAAAACTTAGGTTGTCCACGGCGGCATAATTACCGTACTTTTTTGTAAGATTTTCTGCGGTAATAACATTCATTTCTATTTCTCCTTTTTTGGTTATGACAAAATTATACCACCAAACAAAAGCCTGGTGGTATAGTGGAGGGTTTATTTTTTCATTTGTTTCATATCGTGCAATAGTGAAATAACCTCATTGGCATTATTTATTGCATCTTCAAGCGAAACTATCAGCTTATCACAAGCGGAAATAATGTCATCGTCAGCATCGGGAGTGTTTAAAATATCCAAGATATTTTCCTTTTCCATTCCGCTGTCATATCTGTTCAACATTCTCAGAATTGCGGATAAGGAATAGTTGGCACACCTTAATGAGCGAATCACCTTCAGACGGTCAATGTCGTTTGTGTCATACGCACGATAGCCGTTTTGCTTTCGCTTAACGGTGAGAAGCCCGTTCATTTCCCAGTTTCTGATAGTATCTATGTCAGTCCAAGCTCCTTTGCCGCCTGCAAACGCTTGTAAACAACACCGTCAGCTTGGGGCTGCTGCCATAGTATCTCACATAACTTTGCAGCTTCTTTTGCATTTTCGATCTCCTGCTTTGCAATGCGGATATATTCAACAACCTGTTCTTCCGCTTCATCAAAGCGATACTCGGCAGATAGCTTTACGGCTTCGATAATTCTCTCCCGAAGCCCCGCCTGGATTATTTCCGTCTGAAAAGCCTTTCGTGCAAGTAGAAACTGTTTTATGTGAATATCGTTATATATTCAGTAACCGTTTGGTTTTCTCTTTGGCTTATGTATCAAACCCCACTCCTCGTATAATCTAACGGTATTAGGGTGCAAGCCGACTGTTTTTGCCACCTGACTTGTGGAATATGTGCTGCCTTTTTTCATATTAGCCATTGTTTATAACATCAAATGCCTGCTTCACATTTGAAACGGGAATGACCTCAATGCTGAATGCCGAAAGGTCAATTCCTCTCAAAGACTGCTTCGGGATAATGCACTTTTCAAAGCCCATTCTCTCCGCTTCACGTATACGTTTTGCCGCCTGTCCCACAGCTCTCAGCTCGCCGCCCAGACCTATCTCACCCATAGCGGTAAGCCTATCGTTTATAGGTCTGTCCATAAGACCCGAATAAAGTGCAAGTGCTACGGGAAGGTCGGCAGCGGGCTCTTCCAGCCGAAGCCCGCCGACAATGTTTATGTAAACGTCCAGCGTCCCGAAAAACAGTCCCGCCCGCTTTTCCAGAACGGCAATGATAATGTTCATTCTGTTGTAATCAAAGCCCGTAGACATTCGCCGCGGGGACGGAAAACCGCTCTTAGTTACCAACGCCTGAACCTCTGTCAGCACGGGACGGCTGCCCTCCATTACACAGGCAACGCAGTTTCCCGAAACGTTCAGCGGTCTGCCCGAAAGGAGCATTGCCGAAGCGTTTTCCACCTCTTCAAGCCCCTTGTCAAGCATTTCAAAAACGCCTATCTCATTGGTGGAACCGTAACGGTTTTTCACCGCCCGAAGGATTCGATAGCTGAGATTTCTCTCACCCTCAAAAAACAGCACAGCGTCCACAATATGCTCCATTACCTTTGGTCCTGCAATAGCACCGTCCTTGTTGACATGTCCCACAATGAAGATGGGAATTTCTTCGCTTTTGGCTGTCCGCATAAACATATTCGTACATTCACGGACTTGCGTAATGCTGCCCGCACTTGATGTCAGATCCCTGATACACATAGTCTGAATGGAGTCGATGATAACAATTTCGGGCTTTTCGCTGATGATAGCATCGTTCACCGCCTCTGCGTCCGTGCTTGACAGCAGATAGAGATTTTCCGAATCAACACCCAGACGCTCCGCACGTATCTTTATCTGACGCATGCTTTCCTCGCCCGAAACGTACAGGATAGTATGATCGTCACCCATAAAATTGCATATCTGCAAAAGCAGCGTGGATTTTCCGATACCCGGCTCACCGCCCAAAAGCACCAGCGAGCCCTTTACAAGACCGCCGCCAAGCACTCTGTCAAGCTCACGAAGTCCCGTCGAATAACGAACGTCGTCCTCCGTTTCAATTCCGTCAATAGCGGTTATCTTATCCGCCAAATTTGCCGAGCGTCGCTTTGAAGCCTCTCTCTGCGCCTGCTGAGATGATGAACGTGCAACCGTTTCCTCCTCGGTGAAGGTGTTCCATTCACCGCACTGAGGACACTTTCCGTTCCATTTTGCGCTTTCGTAGCCACATTCGCTGCATATAAAAACTGTTTTAACCTTTGCCATTTTAATCTCCTGTTTATTGTGATGTAAATTCGTTTATCCCTTCAAAAATCGTGAAGGCTACCTGCTTCTGATATTCCTCCGTTTTCAGCTTTGCCGCTTCATCGGGATTTGACAGAAATCCGCATTCCGCCATAATGGTGGGGTTATTGCTAAAATAACACAGGAAAAGCTCCTTGCCGCAAAGCTTTATTTCACGGGTATTTTCGGGCTGAATGTTTTCCACAAATTTCCCCTGCATTATCTGCGCCAAACGTTCGCTTTCGGGATTTGTGGGCGAATAAAACATCTGCGCACCAGAAAACTGCGGGTCTGTAAACTTATTCTGATGAATGGAAACGCACACCGCCTTTGGATATTTGTTAAACAGCGCAAGGCGGTTGTCCATATCCGATTTTTTCTGATTTGCAATGCCCTGTATGCCGCTGTCGTGAATGGAAATGTCCCGCTCACGGGTAACATCTGTCTGATATCCGAACACCCTGCACATATCCCGAACAGACAGCATAATGTTCAGATTTATCCCCTTTTCGGGAACACCATCTGCGGAGGAACAGCCTCCGTCCATGCCGCCGTGTCCTGCATCAAGCACAATAACAGGAGCAGTATCTGCGGAAATATCGGTATAGACCGAATTTGCTATTCTGTCTTTGGAATAGTATATAAGCCCGATTCCCAGACAAAGTGCGGCAGCAATGCAAAACGAACCCTTGCTGAATGAAAATCTCATAAAAATCCCCCTAAAAGTTATTTTATAAAATTCTATTCAGCAGTGTGGGACAAATATTACAAGCTGTCATAATACAGTACGATTATATCATATTTTCCATCACATTTCAAGCACTTTCAGAAAATCAAACACTTATGAATACATAAAAAGACAAGGCGTACACCTTACCGTTTTGGTATGATGTACGCCGTAGTTTATTTTATGAAGGCTTATTCATCTGTCACAGTATCAGATACCAAACCTCTCCACCAGCTCCGCACATTCCTGCGAGCCTACAAAGCCCGCCAGAACGTCCTCACGGGTGTAGCCCTGATATGCCATTCGGTCAAGCCAGTCCGCCTTACCTGCGGGGTCGGAGGAACGGTCGAAGAATACTTCGTACATATTCTCCACAAATTCCTCATCGGAAAGGTCCTTCTCAATATATTCGGGGGAGAAAATGAAGTTAAACGCCATCTGATAGAAATCACGGTTAGCCAGATAGCTGCCTACATGGTCATTCAGACCGTCAATATCGTAATTTCTGCCAAGTGCCTTGCTGTAAAAACGTGCAATGAAGGACATCAGCTCATGGTTTTCGCAGGGAAGGTCAACGATGTCAAACTCACCCTGCTCAATGCCGTACTTCCCGCATATCTCAGCAAACTCATTGGACTGCGTAAAACCGATAAAGATGTGCCCGATAGAACTTCCGTTATCAAGTGCCTTTGTCCAGGTCGCCAGACCCGCTTCATCGGGTTCACGGTTTAGGAAGGTCAGGTACATTCTGCGGACACGTTCCACATTGGAAATATCCATTTCTGTGAATTCGGGGCTAAACACGAAATCAAATGCCACTTCGCTTGCAGATTTGCCGTTAAGCATATTTGCAATATGCTCTGCCTTGTGTTCATCTGCCTCACGTCCCAGAATATTCTTATAAAGCCTGTCAATGAAGGAAGCAACAGGGTCGGAGAGCTTTACGCCCAGCGCATATGTAGAAAACTTGTCGCTGCTGAATTTCATAATATTTGTTTCGGGATCGTATCGGCTTTCAACCTCGTAACCCTTTCCGTTATGAGAGCAGAACAGCGTAAATTCATATTCATCGTCAGGATACATATCCAGGATATACTGCGGCAGTTCAAAGCTTATAGTTATAGGCGAGGACGGGTCGGTCACAGGCTTGTCGGCTTTTCCGTTGCTGTATCTCTTGAAGAGGGACACATCAATATAGCAGCCTATGGTGTAATCGTCCAGCACCGTGTTAATAGCCACCTTATCCGCATCGGGAACGACCACGGGGTCAATGGTGACGGTCGCCATCAGCACGGAAATGTCAACGCCCTGTTCAATAAGCTGTTTATCCTCTTCATCGAGAATTGCGTCCATAAGGTCGTCCGGATCCATATCAATTTTTGCTCCGCCGAAATTATCGTCGGAGGGAATTAGCTCAACCTCACCCTTTTCAACGGTAATATTAAAGGTGACAGTCTTTCCGCCGTAGCCCACGGTTACAGCGGTATCGCTCTCAGACAGCGCACCGCCGGGAGTTACAGTGAAATCCGCCGCATTGTCCTTGTTGTATGTAATATCCTCCGTTTCGCCTCTGTTATAGGTTACTGTCAGAACAAGTCCTGTTGGGTCAAAGCTTTCGCCCTGAACATACTTGGTCTTTGTGGGGGCTGTTTTTACGGATATTTCGTCAACCGCAACAACTGTCCACTTTGCGTAAAGGGTGATATTTCCCGTAACGGGTGTGGAGAAATCATAGGGTGTTTCAAAGTTTTCATCGGTGTACCAGCCGCCGAAGATGCAGCTTTCTCTTGTGGGTGCGTTGGGTTCGGAGAATACTTCGCCCGGATCTACGTTAGCGATCACAGGTACGCTGCCGTCGTTTTTGTTCAGGGTAACTGTGCAGCATGTATATCCGCAGTTGTCGCAGATGTTGTCACCGCCGAATTCGTGTGACGAGCGGAGATAGATACTATTTTGTCAGGTAACAGCGGAAACATCACCGTTTGAAGCTTTCAGGCAGTCATAGACTTTGATATATTTCTTCATATCGTAGGTGTAACCGGAAAGAGCGTAGTTACAGTCTGTTGAGTAAAATCCGGGACCGGGTGCAGCTTGGTAATCATAGTATTCATCATAAAACACGTTAAAGCTGCTGCAATTTACTATTCCGCCATGCTTATTTGCAAGCAGCGATGTTCCGTTTTCATGCTTCTCTGTAAGAAATATCTGCCCGCCCGTACTGTCAAAAACCGCATAGGTATCAACATAAAGCTTTCCCGAGGCATTGATCACTGCGTGTTTTTCGGCAAGAAAAGGAACTACATAGCTATTGTAATAACCTTTACCCTGGTCACTGTTTGAATAGGCTTCCAAATCACAGCCCGCACGCCCCTCATCATTCTTAATAAAAGCATCATCGCAGACTATATCGACAATTACGTTTTCCGCAGCTATTATCTTCACGTCAACATAGGAACCGTTTATATAGTTGCTGCCCGTCAGCTTATATGTACCGCTTTGGGAAATAGTCAGCTCTATTACTTGTGTAAAATCACTGCCATTACCATTTTTTCCATAGTTCGCAGTGACACCCGCAGGGCAGGCAGTTGTACCGTTTTTGTAATTTACCAGCTGACTCAGGTCGATAACGCCGGTATATTCCTCGGTAGACGATACCGCCGCCTACGCTCTGACAGGCGCAATTACGCTCACCTGTGCTGCCGCCGAATTCGCCGCAATTGCCGCTATGCAAAAGCACCTGACAAGCTTCTTATTAAGCTCTCTTTTCTTTGATGTTGACATTGTAAATACCCCCTTTGATATTTCATTATACTTATAAACATGCTCCCCGAGAGGAACTTCGGCTTCTCATGGTTTTGTCAGCCGAGCAATGTGAAAAATACGCCTGTTTGGATAATATATCCATGTTTTCTTGTGGTTATAAGCAGCTCAGTATTTGAATATTATTTTAACGTATTTCAATTAATATGTCAATAGAATTATAACTTTTATAGTAAAAGTCACAATTTGCATTATTAAAAGTTAATAAAATATAACAAAGCGTACACCCCCGCCTTTCGACAGAATGTACGCCCTGATTTTTTTATCTTATTCCGATCCTGCTTGACTGTCAAATATCAGATACCAAACTTAACCACGAGATTTACACATTCCTGCGAACCCACAAAGCCCGCCAGAACGCCTTCACGGGTCAAGCCCTGATTTGCCATGCGATCAAGCCAGTCAGCCTTGCCTTCGGGGTCTGCTTCTCTGTCGAAGAAGGTGCGGTACATAACGTCCACAAATTCCTCGTCGGAGAGATTTTTCTCTATAAATTCCTGCGAGAAGATGAAGTTGTATGCCAGCTGATAGAGGTCACGGTTTTCAAGGTAATTGCCTGTGTGGTCGTTCAGACCGTTGACATCGTAGTTTCTTCCCATTGCTTTGGTGTAAAGTCTGGACACAAAGGCGGTAAGCTTTGAGCTTCTGTCACGGTTTTCGGTGTATTCCCATGTTCCTCGGATAATGCCGTATTCCTCACATATTTCGGTGAATTCATTAGACTGTGTGAATCCGTAGAAAATATGTCCCACAGAACAGCCGTTGTCAAGTGTTTCTGTCCATGTTGCCAGACCTGCGGGGTCGGGCTCTCTGTCAAGGAAGGTCAGATACATTATGCGTACCCGCTCCTCATTGGAGATGTCAAGCTCAGTAAATTCGGAGCTGAACACAAAATCATAAGCGACCTTTACCGCTGTTTTGCCACTATTCAGATTATCAATATGTGTTACCTTTGAGGGGTCGGAGGGACGTCCCAGAACATTCTCATAAAGACGTTCAACAAAGGAATTTACCTTTTCTGCGGGCTCCTCGGGGATCTCGGGCTCCTCAGGCTCCTCGGGGATCTCGGGAACTTCGGGCTCCTCGGGTGATGAAGGCTCCTTAACGGGAATTTTCTCCGTCTTTTCATAGCCGCAGACCTGACAAGTATAGGTCATAACGCCTTCTGTTGTTTCGGTGGACTCCTTTGTAATTGTGCCTTCGCCGAATATATGCTTCGATAACTCTGCCGTTACTCCGCAGGCGCATACATGCCAATGATAAGTACTGTCAAATGCCCACTCATCCGAGAAATTATGCTCATGCTCAGGTTCATTTACGGTAACATCAAATGAAGCCGTTTTCCCCTCATATGTAACTGTGACCGTCTGTGTTCCCGACTTTGTGCTGTCAAAGCCGCTTACCATAGCGGAAGTAATATCCATGACCTTAGAGCTTCCGTCTTCGTAGGAAACGGTTATTTTACCGCCCGACAGGTCAAGTGTATCTCCCACAAAATAGCTTGTCTTTGTGGGAATTGCCGATACTTCAATACCTGTCACCGCTGCGGTCTTGACCGAAACACTATATGAATCGGTTTTCCCCTCATATGTAACTGTGACCGCCTGTGTTCCCGACTTTGTGCTGTCAAAGCCGCTTACCATAGCGGAAGTAATATCCATGACCTTAGAGCTTCCGTCTTCGTAGGAAACGGTTACTTTACCGCCCGACAGGTCAAGGGTATCTCCCACAAAATAGCTTGTCTTTGCGGGAATTGAAGTTACTTCAATACCTGTCACCGCTGCGGTCTTGACCGTAACACTATATGAATCGGTTTTCCCCTCATATGTAACTGTGACCGTCTGTGTTCCCGACTTTGTGCTGTCAAAGCCGCTTACCATAGCGGAAGTAATATCCATGACCTTAGAGCTTCCGTCTTCGTAGGAAACGGTTACTTTACCGCCCGACAGGTCAAGGGTATCTCCCACAAAATAGCTTGTCTTTGCGGGAATTGCCGATACTTCAATTGATGATACCTTTGCTGCCGCAGTCCTTGCGAAGGTGTATGTTACTGTTGCCTTTCCCGAGAGATCGTCAATAGATACGTCTGCATCGGAACCGTTTACCTTTGCGGTTACTTCTGAACCGAACTTATGATTGCTGTCAGGTGCGGCAGAAACGCTTGCAGTATATATCTTATTGTATTTAGCCGTTGTATCGCCGTCTGTCCAGGAAACATCACCGAGAGAATATCCGTCCTCAACCGAATTTGCAGCAGCTGACGTGTCCAGCGTTTTTCCCGAAGCGGGTGCGTCAATGCCTTTGATGGAAAGAGCGGTTATTTCCTTTTTATCAATGCTGACATCGACCTTAACGGGATCAATATCGGAATATCCCTCATTTCCCTTAACCTTGTACCATACGGAATATGTACCCGCATTTTTCCCCGTAGGAACGTCTTCGGAATAGGTTCCGTTCTCAGAAAGGGAATACATCACCGTTCCGTTTTCCGCTGAACCCTGAGATACAAGTGCCTGATCTGTGTCGTCATAGATAAGCCCGCTCTTTGCGGTGGGAGCATTGGTTATTGTTGGGGACAATACCAAACTTGAATGATCGTAATCCTCTGATGCAAGTTCAGGCTGATTGAGAAATTTTACACCGCCCGTGGACGCCTGATTTGCCACAGTCCTGCTGCTGATAAGTGAATTAGCCGAACCGATAAGCAGATAATTCTCACGTTCATATCCCGAAACGGCACCGCTGCTGCCGCCCGTTGGGTCGTTCCATGTAGAATCGACAAGATACCAACAGTTGTTATCCATCTTTATGTAATTCCACATATGAGCTCCGCCCGCATTTCCATCGACCAGAACACAGGGAATATTTGCCCTGTCGCAAAGAACCTTCATAGCCCTTGAGTATCCCTCGCATACGGGACCGTCATTTTCGATCCTTCCCTCAAGTGCACTTATACACTTGCGTACAGACTTAGCTTCACCGCCCTTATTGTTTTTGACAAGATAATTATACTCATTATGATTGGTGAGCCAATTGTTAAAGTATTTCACCCTTTCGTACGTTCCTGAAGGTGCGCCGCTCATAATTGTGCTGACATATCCGTCACGAGCATCAATATCTCCTATTATCTGAGAAGCAGATGTATATTCATCACTTATTGCATTGAATGAATTGTCCTCTGCCGCAATTATAAAATAAAAGCTATAGGTGTACTCTGTTTTTCCGGAAGATGTAGTCGTGATAATAGCACTGCTCATAGACCGTGTTGCGCCGCTCAGCCAGAAAACCTCGGGATAGTCACGGTCAAAAGCATCATAAGCAGCCCTTATTGCAGCAAAATAATATTTTGATTCCGTACCGGTCAACAGACTGTCGGATTTGACCTCAAATGCCTTTATTGCTTTATATTTATTTCCATTACTGTCAGGAATAGTTTCCAATGCGGAAGTATCTATCAAAAAATCGTCAAAACCGTCGTTATCTGTCCATTCGTTCAGTGAATCATACAATGTGCGCGCCGATTCGGGAATATCAATACGGTCTATCCATTTCTCATAATTTCCCAAACGCAGGTCAATAATTCCATTTTCGATACTGTAATTATCTTCAAGATAGATTATATCAGATAATGTTATCTCGATTATTTCCGAATCACCTGCACCGTTTAAATTATTATCGTTTTCCTCTGCAAATACCGAAACAGGCATAACAGAAACAGCTGTTACGGCAGCAATTGCCGAAGCAAGAAGCTTAGATATCTTAATACGACCATTCCTTGCCAATTTTATCACCCTTTCATATTTTTAAACGTAAAAATTATTTTACCATGACACTAATTTGAGATATATGTAATACTAAACACCCATTAATCACGGGAATCTCTCGGCGTAAAAAACCATATATGCAAAACTCTTTTCAACAGTTTCGCTTTTTACGCCGATTTCTTCTCCGTGATTTA
>CAMCRP010000030.1 GCA_945877315.1 uncultured Ruminococcus sp.
CGGATAATGTGCAGAACGCCGCTGCCGAACGTGATGAACAGAACAAATCGAAAAAGGAAAGATGATTATTCCCCGGTGGGGAATTGACAGACGGGGTGGCATAGTGTTTGCTGCCCCGATAAATATTTATTTTGAAAATAGATAGTATACTTATCATTTTAGTGTATTATATCAAAGTGGGTTATTAAGCGGGTTATAATTATAAAAAGAATGGCGTAGATTACGTATCTGCGCCATTCTTTTTGGTGGAGATAAGGGGATTCGAACCCCTGACCTGTTACATGCGAAGCAACCGCTCTCCCAACTGAGCTATACCCCCGAATATAATTGTAAACGACAAAAAATATTGCTTTAAGCGGAATTTAAGTTAGAATATTTATGATGTTTATTATAAAACCGCCGCTGTGTATCAACGGCGGTTAATTTTGGTGGAGACGAAGGGGATCGAACCCTCGACCTTTTGAATGCCATTCAAACGCGCTCCCAGCTGCGCCACGCCCCCATAAGAACAATCATTTCCAATTGCAAAAACATTATAGCACAAAAAAACACCCTTGTCAAGATAAATTTTTATATTTTTTTATAAGTTCGATTGCTTTACAAAGTCATAGCAATATGGTATAATTACAATGTATGAATTGAATTGAAGGAGCGATCGACTTGCCGATACCACAGGAAAATATACGAAATTTCTGCATAATTGCTCATATTGACCACGGAAAATCCACTCTTGCCGACCGAATTCTGGAACTGACTTCTACCGTTTCTCTCAGGGATATGGAGGATCAGCTTCTTGATAATATGGATATCGAACGTGAAAGAGGCATAACCATAAAAGCGAGAGCCGTTCGTCTGAATTACACCGCAGATAACGGTCAGACCTATGTTTTTAACCTTATTGACACTCCGGGACATGTTGACTTTAACTATGAGGTTTCCCGTTCGCTGGCTGCCTGTGAGGGCGCAATTCTTGTAGTTGACGCATCTCAGGGCATTGAGGCGCAGACGCTGGCAAACACCTATCTTGCTATTGAACACGACCTTGAAGTTGTTCCCGTTGTCAACAAGATAGACCTGCCCTCCGCAGAGCCTGAGAGAGTTTGTGCCGAGGTGGAGAACGTCATCGGAATTCCCGCTATGGACGCACCGAAGATCTCCGCAAAAATGGGAACCAACATCAAGGAAGTTCTTGAACGTGTTATTACCGACATTCCCGCACCAAAGGGCGATGTGTCAAAGCCGCTGAGCGCACTTATTTTCGACTGCTATTATGACAGCTACAAGGGCGTTATCATCTATGTTCGTGTGAAGGAGGGCAGCGTCAAGCCCGGTGATACCATTCATCTTATGGCAACGGGTGCAGAATTTACCGTTGTTGAAGCGGGATATATGGGTGCAACTGAGCTTGTTGCAAGTGCTGACGGAATTTCTGCGGGCGAGGTTGGCTACATTGCGGCGTCCATCAAGAGCATCGGCGACACGAAGGTGGGCGACACGGTGACAAATGCCGAAAATCCTTGTGCCGAGCCGCTGCCGGGTTATCGTGAGGTAAATCCCATGGTGTTCTCGGGTATTTATCCTGCGGACGGCGCACGTTACGGCGATTTGCGTGACGCATTGGAAAAGCTGCGTCTGAACGATGCTTCGCTGTCCTTTGAGCCTGAAACCTCCATTGCGCTGGGATTTGGTTTCCGCTGCGGTTTTCTGGGACTTCTCCACATGGAGATCATTCAGGAGCGTTTGGAGCGTGAGTTCAATCTTGACCTGATAACTACTGCGCCTTCCGTTGTTTACAAGGTCGACCTGACCAACGGAGAAACTGTTTTCATTGATAATCCCACAAATTTCCCCGATGTTTCTGTCATAAAATGTGCGGAAGAGCCAATGGTCAAGGCGAACATTCTTACCCCGTCCGATTATGTCGGAAACATTATGGATCTGTGTCAAGACAGACGCGGAATATTCAAGGATATGAAATATCTTGATGCCACAAGAGTTGAGCTTCACTATGAACTTCCGCTCAACGAGATAGTTTATGATTTCTTCGATGCTCTGAAATCTCGGACAAAGGGCTATGCGTCCTTTGATTATGAGATGATTGGCTATGCACCGTCCAAGCTCGTCAAGCTGGATATTTTGCTTAACGGCGATATTGTGGACGCTCTGTCCTTTATCGTTCACGCTGACAAGGCATATCCCCGTGCAAGAAAGATGGCTGAAAAGCTAAAGGACAACATTCCCAGACAGATGTTTGAGATACCGATTCAGGCAGCTGTGGGTGGAAAAATTATTGCCCGTGAAACAGTCAAGGCACTCCGAAAGGACGTGCTTGCCAAGTGCTACGGCGGCGATATTACCCGTAAGAAAAAGCTGCTTGAAAAGCAGAAGGAAGGTAAAAAGCGTATGCGTCAGCTGGGTACGGTGGAGGTGCCGCAGGAGGCATTTATGTCCGTGCTGAAGCTTGACGAATGACGTATTTAAGATGTTTTACAATGAGTCATAATATTTTTAAATGGAGATGAAGCATGATGACTCTTAATGAATTAAAGCCGGGACAGTCTGCTGTTATAACTGCGGTTGGCGGCGAGGGAGCACTTCGCTGCCGTCTGCTGGATATGGGACTTATCCCGAAAACTAAGGTGACCGTCCGCAAGGTGGCACCGCTGGGCGACCCCATTGAACTGCATTTGCGGGGCTATGAGCTGACCATTCGGCTTGATGACGCAAAGGAAATTTCCGTTGAGGAGGAATCCATATGATAATTGCGCTGGCAGGTAATCAGAACTGCGGAAAAACTACTTTGTTTAATCAGCTGACAGGTTCAAATCAGCACGTGGGAAATTTTCCCGGAGTTACCGTTGAACAGAAAAGCGGAACTATCAGAGGTCACGAGGATATGACCGTAGTTGACCTTCCCGGAATATATTCCATCAGACCTTACACCAACGAGGAGATTGTTACCCGAGATTTCCTGATAAAGGAAAAACCCGGAGCAATTATCAATATCGTAGATGCCACGAATATCGAGCGGAATCTCTATCTTTCGCTGCAGCTTCTGGAGATGAATATCCCCACAGTCCTTGCGCTGAATATGATGGACGAGGTGCGCAACAACGGCGGAACGGTGAATGTTTCCAAGCTGTCCGAGCGGCTGGGAATACCCGTTGTGCCTATAAGTGCCGCAAAAAATGAGGGTATCGACGAGCTTATCAGAAGGCTTGAAAAGGTGGCAAAGGGGAAGATTCTCCCGCAAAAGACCGACTTCTGTTCGGGTGCCGTACATAGATGTATCCACGGCGTAACGCATCTTATCGAGGACCATGCCGATATGGTGGGAATATCGAGAAAATTTGCCGCAACCAAGCTTGTTGAGGGCGACCCCGACATCAGCGAAATGCTGGCTATCAACGATAACGAAAAGGATATGGTGGAGCACAGTATCACCGAAATGGAGCAGGAGATGGGGCTGGACAGAAACGCCGCTCTTGCGGAAATGCGCTATGACTTCATCGAAAAGCTCTGCGCCGAGGCGGTAGTTAAGCCGAAGGAAAGCAAGGAGCATATCCGAAGCGTTAAGATAGACAAAATTCTTACCGGAAAATACCTTGCGCTGCCCCTTTTCTTGCTGATAATGCTGACGATTTTCTGGCTGACATTCAACGTTATCGGCGCATTTTTAAGTGACCTGCTCAGCATCGGCATTGACAAGGTGACGGAGCTTGCGGACAATGCGCTGACGGTTTACGGGCTGAACCCCGTTGTTCACAGCCTGATAATTGACGGAATTTTTGCGGGTGTGGGAAGTATTCTAAGCTTCCTGCCGACCATAGTTACGCTGTTTTTCTTCCTGTCTATTTTGGAGGACAGCGGATATATGGCAAGAGTTGCGTTCGTAATGGATAAGCTGCTCAGAAAAATCGGACTTTCGGGACGAAGCTTTGTGCCCATGCTTATCGGTTTCGGCTGCACCGTCCCTGCTGTTATGGCGACGAGGACACTGTCCAGCGAACGTGACAGGACTATGACTATCTTCCTGACGCCGTTTATGAGCTGTTCCGCTAAACTGCCTATTTATGCAGTTTTCACGGCGGCGTTCTTCCCGAAAAATGCGCCGATAATGATGCTGCTTATGTATGTTATGGGAATTGTCATCGGAATTGTCAGTGCATCAATTATGAGCAGGACTAAATTCAAGGGAAATCCCATACCATTTGTAATGGAGCTGCCCAATTACAGAATGCCTTCCGCAAAAAGCGTTGCCTATCTTATGTGGGATAAGGCAAAGGATTTTATCACAAAGGCGTTCACGGTAATATTTGCGGCAACGGTCATTATATGGTTCTTGCAGACCTTTGACACACGGTTGAATGTTGTTTCCGACAGTTCAAACAGTCTGCTGGCACTCATAGGAAAGCTTATATCACCGCTGTTTGCGCCGCTGGGCTTCGGCGACTGGAGAGCGTCCACCGCCCTTATTACGGGATTTACCGCAAAGGAAACGGTAGTCAGCACCCTTGCCGTGCTCATGGGAACTTCTCCCGCAAATCTGCCGAATGCTCTTGGAACAATGTTCACTCCACTTTCGGCATTTAGCTTTTTGACCTTTACGCTGCTGTATTCGCCCTGTGTTGCGGCTATTGCGGCGGTCAAGCGTGAGATGAATTCGGGAATTTCTGCGGCTTATGTTGCAGGTTTGCAGTGTGCTGTTGCGTGGATTTCGGCGTTTATTGTTTACACGGTAGGAGGATTATTTGTATGAGCCCTCTTGACATTATTTTGATAGCTGTCATTGCTGTATGGTTTGTTCTTGCGGTGAGAGCATCACGCAAGGGCTGCGGCGGCTGCAGCGGAGATTGTAAAAATTGCAAAAAAGGAATGAAAAAATATGAGAAATAGGATAGCAGCTCTGTCGGTTTGCGCCTTGATTCTTACAAGCTGCACAGCAATAGATGATGGAACAGCCGTCCCCGCTGACGGCACAATGCCCACACTTCCGCCTTTAACGGAAACTACCACCGAGGAAACGACCACCGTTACGGAAACGGAAACTACCACCGAAGCAACAACGGAAGAGATTTCCGAAACCGAAACAGAAGTGTCCGAAGGAGAGTCGGAAACATCGGAAACTACTGCGGCGGCTTCAATGTCATCTTCGGAATATAAGGAGCATTTTTCCGATTCGCTCTTTATCGGGGATTCCATAACCGTTGGATTTTCCGCCTACGGATATATTGCCGAGAATAACGTTGCGGCAAAGGTGGGACTCAACCCGTCATCGGCACTTACAAAGGAGATAGAAATGCCCGACGGTTCTTCTAAGACCGTATCTGCCAGAGCAGCCGAGCTTCAGCCGAAAAATGTTTACATAATGCTTGGTTCAAACGGTATTCAATGGCTGTCTAACGATTCAATGCTGAATAGTGTCAGCGAGCTTTCCGAAGAGATAAAGTCCGCAGATCCCGATTGTTCGGTGTATCTGCTGTCTATCCCGCCTGTTACCGAGGTTTATAACAATGAGAACGAGGGGGATATAATGTCCCGTATAAAGGACTATAATGCGGAGCTGAAAAATATTGCTTCTCAGAACGGCTGCGGTTATATTGACATCACCACGCCTTTGCAGGATTCCACGGGATATTTCGACCCCGACCTTGCCGAAAAGGACGGTATCCATTTCAAGGGCAGATGCTACACCATCGTGCTTGATGAAATAATAAAGAACAGCTGATAGTAAAAAAAGGTGTTCCCCTGCATTAAATGGGGGAACACCTTTTTTGATAATATTGTGTAATTATTTTAGCCTGTATCTGAACAGTCCGTGTTCGGAGCAGCCGATGTAAAGAAATCCGCTGCCCCTTGCCTTAATGCGGAATGCCGGGTCCTGTTCGGGGTAAAGCTTGATATAGGTCATAGTGTCTGCGGAAACATATGCCGCAAAGGTGAGATAATGCTTTTTGGTCATTTCGTGGTCAAGGGTGATGTAAAGCTCGTCCTCAACGGGTTCGGTGGTAATTTTATGTGCATCGTCCGCTTCGGAGATTGCGAGGGGTGACATTTTCCGTCCGCAGCAGGACAGTTCGAATTTTTTTGATGAAGCCGCTGTTTCTCCGCAAACGGGACAGCGGTAAAATACTGTGTTTCTCATATTTCCTCCTGATTTTTCGTTGATTTTCTGTTCGCCCGAAAGCAGCACGTCCGTGCCGACACCGAAGATGTCCGCAAGCTCCGTCAGCAATGAAACATCGGGGCAGCCCAGCCCACGCTCCCATTTGGACACGGCTTTGTCGCTGATGTTCATCATATCTGCAAGCTGCTTTTGGGTAAGTCCCATTTCCTTTCGCAGACTGCATATGAGTCTGCCTGTTTTTTCGTTGTCCATATTTTTGTCTGCTCCTTTCTGAGTTGTTTGTTTTGCTCCCTGATGATATTATAGCCTATCCAGATGAAAAAAACAATAAACGCATCGTAGAGTAATATAAAAAGGTGTAAGCCTTTTCGGGACATTACACCTTTTGGATTGCGGTAAGTGATATTTGGTTAGTCTTCAATTGTTTTTTTGGAGATTGTCAGCTAATTTTTGCAGCTTTTCTTTTTCGGGACCGTCAGGTAGTTTTTCAAGGACTTCCAGAATGTCGTCCAATACAAAACGAATAAAACCATTAAACTGCTTATCTGTCAATCCCATAAATCTCACCACCTTAATTATTTTGTTACACTAATTATACCACATATTGCGCTCATTTGCAAGCATATTTGAATTAAAAATAAAGTTATTCGCCTTTTTTCAAAAAATGATAGACAAATCGGGAAAAATGTAGTATAATATAAATCAGCTTCTTTTGAAGCAAAATTTGTAAGGCAGCCCGTCAGGCTGTCGGAAAGGCTGATCAATATGGATTCTTTGCTTAAGCTTCTGAAACAAAACGCCCGTCTTTCCAACGGAGAGCTGGCAACCATGCTCGGAATGACCGAGCAGGACGTCGCCGCCCGTATAGCCGATTATGAAAAACGAGGAATTATCAAGGGTTACAGCGTTATCGTCAACGAAGAGCTTGCCGATAATAACGCCGTTACCGCATATATTGAATTGAAGGTCACTCCCAAGGCAGACTACGGCTTTGACGAGCTTGCTTCAAAGATCGCAAGTCTGGATGATGTTGAGTCGGTTTCCCTTATGTCGGGTGCGTATGACTTAGGCGTTACCATCAGCGGAAAAAATTACAAGGAGATCGCTATGTTCGTTGCTCAGAGGCTGTCTACCATTGACGGTGTGCTGTCCACAGCAACTCATTTTATCCTGAAACGCTACAAGGAAAAGGGCATTATGATAGAGGACGAGGTTTCCGATGAAAGGGGCTTAGTTTCTCCATGATGGACTATGATAAACTAATTTCCAAGAAATGTGCAAAGCTCAAGCCTTCGGGCATAAGAAAGTTTTTTGATGTTGCGGCAATGATGGAGGGCGTTATCTCTCTCGGTGTCGGTGAACCCGATTTCCAGACGCCTTGGGCAATCAGAAAGGCTGCTATCACCACTCTTGAAAAGGGCAAGACTGTTTACACAGCCAACCCCGGACTTATTGAGCTGCGTACGGAGGTTGCAAACTATCTGAACAGAACTCAGGGCATTACCTACGACCCCGCTCATGAGATAATTATTACCGTTGGCGGCTCCGAGGCTATCGACTTGGGAATTCGTTCCCTTATCGACCCCGGGGACGAGGTGCTGGTGGTTGAACCAAGCTTTGTTTGCTATGCTCCTATTGTTGAGCTGACAGGGGGCGTTGTTGTTCCCATTGAAACAAAGGTTGAGGACAAGTTTAAGCTGACTGCCAAGGCTCTCCGTGAAAAGATAACCGACAAGACCAAGCTTCTTATCCTGCCGTTCCCCAATAATCCTACAGGCGGTGTTATGACCAAGTCCGACCTTGAAGAAATTGCGGAAGTGCTTCGGGACACTAATATTATCGTGCTGTCCGATGAAATATATGCCGAGCTTACATATACGGGCGAGCCGCACTGTTCAATTGCTTCGCTGCCCGGAATGCAGGAGAGAACACTGCTGGTAAACGGCTTCTCAAAGGCTTACGCTATGACAGGCTGGAGAATGGGCTATCTGGCAGGACCTGCGCCCCTCGTTTCGCAGATGCTAAAGGTTCATCAGTATGCTATTATGTGTTCGCCTACCGTATCACAGTATGCTGCTGTTGAAGCGCTTCGCAGCTGTGATGACGAGGTCAAGAAGATGACAAACGAGTACAATATCCGCCGCAGATGGCTTGTGAATGCGCTTAATGAGATAGGTCTGGAGTGCTTTGAGCCTGAGGGTGCGTTCTATGTGTTCCCGTCCATAAAGTCTACGGGACTTTCCAGCGAGGAATTCTGCGAACGTCTGCTTTATGAGCATAAGGTGGCTGTTGTTCCCGGAAATGCGTTCGGCGAGAGCGGCGAGGGATTTATCAGAATTTCCTATGCGTACTCATTGAAGCATTTACAGGAGGCTGTTAAGCGTATCAAGGAGTTTCTCGATGAAATTAAAAAGTGATATTAGCGTAAAAGCATACGCCAAGATCAATCTTTATCTGGATATTACGGGCAGGAGGGGCGACGGCTACCACCTGCTGGAAACAATAATGCAGACGGTTTCCCTCTGCGACGATCTGACGATTTCCCTGCGTAACAACGGGGAAATCGTTTTATATGCGGATAATGATTTTTCGGGGGATATTCCTTGTGATGAACGGAATATCGCATATAAGGCGGCAAAACGGTTTTACGAAAATGCTCCTCTGCTGTTTACGGGAGCGGAAATTCATCTGACTAAACATATCCCGTCACAGGCGGGGCTTGGGGGCGGAAGTGCCGATGCTGCGGCGGTTTTGCGGGGGCTGTATGAGCTTCACGGAAAGCCCTTTGATGAGCGGCAGCTGTATGACATTGCCCTTTCTCTGGGTGCTGACGTGCCCTTCTGTTTGTTGGGCGGTGCGGCAATATGTCACGGCATAGGCGAGAAGATGGAAACTGTTCCGTCTATGGACGGGGGACTTGCTATCCTTATTGCAAAGGGAAACTGCGGCATATCAACGGCGGCTGCTTTTCGGGAGATAGACCGTGTTGGATTTGCGGAAGAGCGTGCTGACGAGATTTTGAAACTGTACCATAAAGGGGACTATTCCTCGCTGTGCTTTAACCGCTTTGAAAAGGTTACAGCACTTGATGAGATACGCAGTCTAAAGGAAAAAATGCTGGATTTCAGTGCGGAAGCGGCTTGCATGAGCGGTTCGGGTTCGGCGGTTTTCGGTATTTTCAGAAGTATGGACAATGCGGAAAGACTTTGTTCCGAATTGAAAAAAAACGGCTTCTTTGCGGAGGTTTGTAAGGCGAAAGGGTGATTTTTTGGACATTACACATTATAATATATTTCGAAAATGCTTTCCGAATATGGAGATGACATTTGAACAGCTGAAAGCATCTCTTGAAAATGCGGATATGATCTCCGAGGGCGAAAAAGGCTTTGCGGCGGTCAGCGGAAACTGTATTCGGCTTATCTGCGTATCTCCCGAATTTCGGGGGCAGGGAATAGGACGGAAGCTGCTCTCCGACTGTGAGCGGGTCATTTCCGAAAAAGGATTTTCCGAAGCAGTCCTCGGCGGCTTTGACTCGCCGCTGTTTATCGGTGCTACTGAGGATAGTGTGGGATTTTTTGAGAAAATGGGTTATAATTTTAATGATGGCTGTGCGGAAATGACGCTTGATTTTCCCGATTTTGACATTTGCAAATTGGAAATTCCAATCTATCCCGAGGGGGTAAGCTTTGGCTTTTATTCGGGGGACAGGAAACCGCTGTATGCTGCCGTGCGTTCTGTTGACGAGGATTGGGAGCAGTATTTCGGGAATGACGAGCCTGTTTTCTGTGCCTTTGAAAAGGGCGTTCCCGTGGGATTTACCATTGTTGACTATGACGCTTTGTGCATTCTGAGCGGCGAGGGACAGAAGGTTGGTTCTATCGGCTGTGTGGGGACTGTTCCCGCTGCAAGACGACGTGGGATAGGCCTTGCAATGGCTGCCCACGCTTGCACGGAGCTTAAAAAGAGCGGCTGCACAAGGCTGTTCGTGCATTACACGCATCTGGAAAAATGGTATGCGAAGATAGGCTGCCGAACATTTATGAGGTATCATTTCGGACGAAAAATAATATAGAACGGAGGAATAATAATGACCGATACCGAACTTGTAAAAGCGGCGCAGGATATGCTGAAATACGCCTATGCGCCCTATTCAAAATTCCTTGTGGGGGCTGCCCTTCTGGGACGGGACGGCAGAGTTTTCACAGGCTGCAACGTTGAGAATGCGTCCTATGGTGCTACCAACTGCGCCGAGAGAACGGCGGTGTTTAAGGCTATCTCCGAGGGCTGCCGTGAGTTTCTGGCTATTGCCATTGTCAGCAGCTCGGGAAAATACACCTATCCCTGCGGAATTTGCAGACAGGTGCTTTCTGAGTTTTCACCGGGTATTACGGTAATACTTTATGATGATGAAAAGGGTATTCTGACTGCCGAATTGGAGGAGCTTTTCCCCGACAGCTTCGGCGGTTCGGATATGGCTTAATCCGCCTGTAACAGTAATTCTCAATTTGTAAATAGGCAAACTTGCCAAATATTTTGACGGCTTTATGGTTAAATCTACAGTTGCTTTTTGTCGGTTTGTATGGTATGATTAATACACGATGTTGTTTATGAGTTTTCACTGACCACAATATATAGTGGTGACATTCGAAAGGATTTGATCGTTTGATTAGGATTATCAAGAAAGACGGCACTAAGGAAGAATTTAACATACAAAAGGTTGTGGTTGCCGTCAACAAATCTGCCAATCGGGCACTGATAAAATTTACAGAGGAAGATATTGATTTTATCTGCACCTTTGTGACCGAGAGAGTAGAGGGTATGCACAAGGACGAGGTTGCTATATGGGAGATGCACAATATTGTTGAAAGTGCGCTGGACAGAGTTAATCCCGTTGTGGCAAAATCTTACAGGGATTATCGAAACTATAAGCAGGATTTTGTTCATATGCTGGACGAGGTTTATCAGAAGAGCCAGTCCATTATGTATATCGGTGACAAGGAGAATTCCAACTCCGATTCTGCACTTGTTTCCACCAAGAGAAGCCTTATCTTCAATCAGCTGAATAAGGAGCTTTATCAGAAGTTTTTCCTTACCACCGAGGAAATTCAGGCGTGCCGTGACGGTTATATCTATATCCATGATATGTCCGCAAGACGTGACACTATGAACTGCTGTCTGTTTGACGTTAAGACCGTTCTCAGCGGCGGCTTTGAAATGGGCAATATCTGGTATAACGAGCCTAAGTCCCTGGACGTTGCTTTTGATGTTATCGGAGATATTGTGCTGTCTGCGGCAAGTCAGCAGTACGGCGGATTTACCGTTCCCTGCGTTGACGAGATACTTGAACCCTATGCCGAAAAGAGCTATGCCGCAAAGACAGAGCGTTACAAGGAAATGGGACTTTCCGACGAGGTCGCAGAAGCAGAGGCTATGAAGGACATTACCCGTGATTTCGAGCAGGGCTTCCAGGGCTGGGAGTATAAGTTCAACACTGTTGCTTCAAGCCGAGGTGACTATCCGTTCATTACCATGACAGCGGGCGTTGCACAGGGACGTTTTGCAAGGCTTGCTACCATTTCCATGCTTAAAGTCAGAAAGGGCGGACAGGGCAAGGCAAGCTGCAAGAAGCCCGTTCTTTTCCCGAAGATAGTTTTCCTTTACGATGAAAATCTTCACGGCGAGGGCAAGCCCATGGCAGACGTTTTTGAGGCTGCTGTTGAGTGCTCCGCAAAGACCATGTACCCCGACTGGCTCAGCCTTACCGGCGAGGGTTATGTTGCGGATATGTACAAGCGTTACGGAAGAATTGTCAGTCCTATGGGCTGCAGGGCGTTCCTTTCTCCGTGGTACGAGAGGGGCGGCATGAAGCCTGCCGATGAGGACGACAAGCCCATTTTCGTGGGACGCTTTAACATCGGTGCGGTAAGCCTTCATCTGCCTATGATACTTGCAAAGGCAAGAAAGGAAAGCAGAGATTTCTACGAGGTGCTGGACTACTATCTGGAGCTTATCAGACAGCTTCACATCAGGACTTATGATTATCTGGGCGAAATGAGAGCGTCCACCAATCCGCTGGCATACTGCGAGGGCGGTTTCCTGGGCGGTCATCTCGGAATTCATGACAAGATAAAGCCGCTGCTCAAATCGGCTACGGCTTCCTTCGGAATTACTGCGCTCAACGAGCTGCAGCAGCTTTACAATAAGAAATCCATTGCCGAGGACGGAGAATTTGCCCTTGAAGTAATGCGCCATATCAACGAAAAGGTCAACGAGTTCAAGGAGGCAGACGGTAATCTGTACGCACTTTACGGCACTCCCGCAGAAAGTCTTTGCGGTCTGCAGGTTCAGCAGTTCCGCAAGAAATACGGCATTATCGAGAATGTGTCCGACAGGGAATATGTGTCCAACAGCTTCCATTGTCACGTTTCCGAGGACATTTCTCCTATCCGCAAGCAGGATCTTGAAAAGCGTTTCTGGGATCTGATGAACGGCGGAAAGATTCAGTATGTAAAATATCCTATCGACTATAACCTTGATGCGGTCAAGACCCTTATCAGACGTGCTATGGATATGGGCTTCTATGAGGGTGTGAACCTTTCGCTGGCATACTGCGATGACTGCGGACATCAGGAGCTTGAAATGGACGTTTGCCCCAAATGCGGCAGCAAAAATCTCACTAAGATAGAGCGAATGAACGGCTATCTTTCCTATTCGAGAGTTAAGGGAGATACAAGGCTCAATGCCGCTAAAATGGCGGAAATTGCCGAGAGAAAGAGCATGTAAATTTTGGCATAAAAAGGAAAAATAATCAGGCAGGTATCATTAATGAATTATCACAATATAACAACGGACGATATGCTAAACGGTGACGGGCTGAGGACAGTGCTTTGGGTTGCGGGGTGCAGCCATCATTGCAAGGGCTGTCATAATCCTATCACCTGGGACGAAAACGGCGGACTGCCTTTCGATGAAGCGGCGGAAAAGGAGCTTTTCGAGAAGCTGTCCAAGCCTTACATTTCAGGGATAACCTTTAGCGGCGGCGACCCGCTTTTTGAGGGAAACCGTGCGGAGGTTCGCAGGCTGGTGAAAAGGTGTGCTTCGGAATTTCCGAACAAGACTATCTGGCTTTACACGGGCTACATTTGGGAGGATATTTGTGATCTTCCTTTTCTGAAATATGTGGACGTGCTGGTGGACGGACGCTTTGAGCAGGCACTTTTCGACAAGAAGCTTCACTGGAAGGGCAGCTCAAATCAGCGTGTCATTGACGTAAAAAGGAGCCTTGCAGAGGACAAGGTCATACTTCACAATACTTAAGCAAGGGTGTGTTTTCTCCCGTATTTGCGGGGGAAAACACATTTATCGTAAAACGACATATATTTCTGCCCGCCGAAGGCGGGCAGAAATATATACCTAACTCAAACTACACTCAAAGTAAGATTTTTTATCGTTTGCAATGGAATAAACAGAGGAGGACACTATGCAGAGAATAGCAAAATTTCACAAGGTAAGCCCCGAACAGTTCAAAAAGGACTGGCTGGACACTTTTCCGCAGTCCACGGCTGAGGAGGCTGCCGATATATACGAAAGCATCAAGCTGCCCAAGCGTGCGACTTCGGGTTCGGCGGGATATGACTTTTTCGCACCTAAGACCTTTACACTTGCACCTTCGGAAACCATAAAAATTCCTACGGGTATCAGAGCGGAAATCGCTGACGGCTGGGTGCTGAAATGCTATCCCAGAAGCGGTCTGGGATTTAAGTTCAGATTGCAGCTGAATAACACCGTCGGAATTATTGACAGCGATTATTTCAAGTCGGACAACGAGGGACACATTTTCGCAAAGCTCACAAACGACTCCAACGAGGGCAAGACCCTTGAAGTTGCGGGCGGTTCGGGCTTTATGCAGGGTATTTTCGTTGAGTACGGAATTACCGTTGACGATGAAGTTACAGCGGAAAGAAACGGCGGATTCGGCAGTACGGGTTAAATCTTACAACTCGATTACAGTTCATTTACGATTCGGAAATTCTATTGAAATATTATCCTCTCTGTGGTATGATGTTCATAGCATATCACAGGGAGGATTTTTTATGAAGGTCGGGGAACGTTCCAAAAAAGGCGGAATTATTGCGGGGATAGTGATAGCTTTGCTGTTGGCAGTCCTTGCGGGTTACGCTGTTTTGGGGAAAAGCTGGCTTTTCTATGACCTGTCAGGGGCTGCACCCATTGAGCGGGTCGTTCCCAAGGTTATTGAGGGGAAATATGGCGTTATCAGTTCGGCGGGAAATTGCATTGCGGACAGATTTTATCCTCCCGAGGGCTATAAGCGCACCGAAGCTGCGGCGGGCAGTCTTGCGGAATATTTCCGAGAAATAAAGCTAAAGCCCTACGGCTCCAATCTGCATTTCTATGACGGAAAGCTTAGTGACACGCTGCATAGTGCGGTTTTCGATTTTGATGTGGGAAACGCCGATTTGCAGCAGTGCGCCGACAGCATTATCCGTGTGTATGCCGAGTATTATTATTCGAGAGGTGAATTTGAAAATATAAGCTTTCACCTGACAAACGGCGAGGTCGTTTCCTATTCCGACTGGATAGACGGCAAGCGGCTGTTTGCGGCGGGAGATTTTGCGAAAATGGTGAAGGCTGCCCCGAAAGGCGAATCCTACGAAAGCTTTCGGAAATATCTGGCGGCGGTTATGAATTATGCGGGGACAAAGTCGCTTTATGCGGAGAGCGTTCCAATTTCTATCGGGGAATTTACCGTGGGGGATATTCTTATAAATCCGGGCAGTCCGGGACACGTTGTTGTTGCCGCCGATGAAGCTGTAAATGAGAACGGCGAACGCTGTTTTCTCCTTGCACAAGGGTATATGCCCGCACAGGAGTTTCATCTGCTGGTGAACCCTTTGCACCCCGATGACCCGTGGTATTACGAAAGCGAAATGACAGGCGAAATAAGGACGTCACCCTGTACATTCAACCAAAACAGTATAAGAAGATGGAGGAATTTTCATGAATAAGAAAGTAATTGCAATAGCAGCAGCTGTATTGACAGCATTTTCGGGCTGTGCGTCAAATGTTACAGATCCCGAACAGATAACCGTTTCCGAGGTTTTGAGCAGTCTTACGGAAACGGAGGCACCTGTTACCGAGGACGATGCGGACGTTCCCGAGGAAGTAACCGACAACATTCCCGATGAAACGGAAGGCGTTTCCGAAACGACAGTATCCGAAGAAACAACAGCCGAGGAACCCGCCGAAGCCGAACCCGTTGACGAGAAAAGAGCCTCTTATGATAGCGGTGCGGAGAGATTCCTTGAAGCTTTGGGAAGTGGAACGGCAGGGGAATTTATCTATTCGGACTATGATTTTCTGAAAAATATAACGCTCAGTGATTATTCCTTTGAACTTCTGAACTCAGACGAATATGAAGCACAATATGCCGTTACCATAGATGTTTCCGAAAGCAGCGATGAATATATTCCGCAGGGAAAATCGGAGTGGCTGCTTACCATAGGCTACAGTATCCCCACAGGCTATGTTGTCAGCTTTTACCCCGCCGACAGATACCCCGAGGGCTGGGACGGCGGCAGCATTTACGACAGATTTGAAGAAGGCTCCGCTATGTATGAAGCTGCAAATATTGCTTATAATATCAGCTTTTTAGCGGGAATTTTCGACACGAATGAAACGCCCTTGGAGGAATGGGTGCCCGATGAAGGGTCGGGACATAGGTTTTATCACTCTGTTTTCCTTGATTATGAAAACGGCGTTACTCCCGAGCAGCTTTCCGAAGCGATAAAAATGGAATACGGCTTGACTCTGCCTGTCGATAAAATGAACTTGAAGGTCGATGAGGAGGGACTTCTTCCCAAAATCTGCCCTCACGGTTGGATATGGACATTGTATGATATTGTTGACTATTCCTCCGATGAAAATGAAATTATGATCGAGCTGGTTTTCTACGGAGATGAGGCGAAGTTCTATTCCGTGAAGCAGTCAAAGTATTATTTTGATATTAATGAGGATAATTCCGTTTCCCTTAGGTCGGTTGAGAAGGTTTTTGACAAGGGGTATGATATTGTTCAGCTGTCGGTGTGAGAAATTTTTCGGCAATACTTGACAAATCCCCTTTATCATAGTACAATAAAAGTATATATTTTTGAAAAAAGAGGTTAGCTGATATGGAATGTAAGGATTGTAACTATTTCTGCGAAGGCGTTGACAAGGCACCTCAGCGTTCACTTTTCAATGCTCTCGGCATGACTAAGGAGGAAATGGAAAGACCTCTGGTTGGTATCGTTTCTTCCTATAATGAGATCGTCCCCGGTCATATGAATATTGACAAGATCGTTGAAGCCGTAAAGCTGGGCGTTGCTATGGCTGGCGGTACTCCCGTTGTTTTCCCCGCAATTGCTGTTTGTGACGGTATTGCTATGGGTCATCAGGGAATGAAGTATTCTCTCGTTACACGTGACCTTATTGCGGATTCCACTGAATGTATGGCTCTGGCACATCACTTTGACGCTCTTGTTATGGTTCCCAACTGCGACAAGAACGTTCCCGGTCTGCTGATGGCTGCTGCAAGAGTTAATGTCCCCACCGTTTTCGTTTCGGGCGGTCCTATGCTGGCGGGTCATGTTAAGGGCAGAAAGACTTCTCTTTCCAGTATGTTCGAGGCTGTCGGCACTTACAAGGCAGGCAAGTTCGGCATTGAGGACGTTGAGGAGTTTGAGAACAAGGCTTGTCCTACCTGCGGCTCCTGCTCGGGTATGTACACCGCAAACTCTATGAACTGTCTGACCGAAGTCCTCGGAATGGGTCTTGGCGGAAACGGTACTATTCCCGCTGTTTATTCCGACAGAATCAAGCTTGCAAAGCGTGCGGGTATGGCTGTTATGGAGCTTTACAGAAAGAATATCCGTCCAAGAGATATTATGACCGAAGCTGCATTTAAGAATGCTATTGCTGCTGATATGGCACTCGGCTGCTCCACAAACTCTATGCTTCATCTTCCTGCAATAGCACATGAGTGCGGCATTGAGCTTGATCTTGAGCTTGTAAACGAGATCTCCGAGAGAACTCCCAACCTTTGTCATCTTGCTCCCGCAGGTCCTACATATATGGAGGATCTCAACGAAGCGGGCGGTGTTTACGCTGTTCTGGCAGAGCTGGCTAAGAAGAACCTTATTGATACATCTTGTATGACCTGCACGGGCAAGACCGTTGCGGAGAATATTTCGTCTGCGGTAAACAAGGACACGCAGGTTATCAGAACTATCGACAATCCTTATATGCCAAACGGCGGTATTGCAGTGCTCAGGGGAAATCTTGCTCCCGATACCTGCGTTGTTAAGCGTTCCGCAGTTGCTCCCGAAATGCTCAGTCATTCGGGTCCCGCAAAGGTATTCGATTGTGAGGAGGACGCTCTTGCAGCTATCAACGGCGGAAAGATCGTTGAGGGTGACGTTGTTGTTATCCGCTACGAAGGTCCTAAGGGCGGCCCCGGAATGAGAGAGATGCTCAACCCCACATCTGCAATTGTGGGCAGAGGTCTTGGCAGCACGGTCGCACTTATTACAGACGGACGTTTCTCGGGTGCTACCAGAGGTGCGGCTATCGGACACGTTTCTCCCGAAGCAGCTGTTGGCGGTCCTATCGCTCTTGTTCGTGACGGAGATATCATCGACATCGACATTAACAACCACAGCATCAGCGTTCGTGTAAGCGACGAGGAAATGGCAAAGCGCCGTTCCGAGTGGACACCCCGCAAGCCCGCTATTACAACAGGTTATCTTGCGAGATATGCTTCTCTTGTTACATCAGCTAACAGAGGTGCGGTTCTGGAAATTAAGTAATTTTTCCCCGAAAACATAAAAAGCCGTCTGTCCTGTTTATTGGACAGACGGCTTTGTTGTTAATAGGAATATTCACTTCCGCCGACAAACTCTCTTACAAGGGAATTTTTCGGAGAAAACTCAGCGTTCAGCGATTCGATTTCGTTCATAAATCGGCAGATGGTCTTGTAGTCCTCATTATCGGAAAGCTCGGCGCATATTTTCAGCTGATCGTAAACAGCCCCTTTGTAAACCGAAGCCTCGTAGGGGAGAAAGGTGTCAATTTCAATAGACGCACGGTGCTTGTGGGGCATAATATAGAGATCCTCACCACGGGAAACGCTTTCAAAAAGCTTGAAGATCTCCTCAATTTTACGTCCTCTGAACAGCTTGTCACGGTTCACACGGCGCATGAGTCGGATAAGTCTGGGGTGGAGAAGGTCGCCGTTGTCCGCTCTTATTCTTGTTCGGACGCTGACATAAACACCTTTTGCAAATGCGGAAACCTGTCCCGTAACCTCGGGATTTAAGGCGTGGATTCCTTCGATGATCACCACTTCGCCCTCATTTCGCTTCATAGGAACGGAGCTTGGACGGGACTGGGTTGCAAAGTCAAACTGGGGAACGTCCACGGCTTCACAGCGGTTTATCATATTGATCTGTTCGTTCAAAAGGGGGATATCAAGGCGGTAGGGAGATTCCAAGTCAACGGAACCGTCCTCGCAAACAGGCAGATCTTTCACATCTCCCGGCAGAAAATAGTTATCCATGGACAGGATATGAGAGGGGATACCCATACTGCTGAGAATGCTGCCTATGCGCATTGCTGTGGTAGTTTTGCCCGAACCGGAAGGCCCCGACAGCAGGACAATGGGAAAATCCGCCGCACCCTTGGCTATTTCGTCCGCAGCGTCGTAAAGCTGACGGTTATATGCACTTTCGCTGACTGCAACAAAGTCATTTGGATAGTGCTTGACGTTTTTGTTTATATCGGAAATATCAATAAAATTCATTCGGACAACACCTTTCGGGCAGAGTTTATACAAAAAAGTATGCGGGTATTGAGCTTTGTATACTTATATTTTATAATATTTGCACCTATTTGTCAATAGTTTTTCGATTTATATTGTGCGTTTTGTATGGTATTAACAAAAACTTGCTGAAAAAATTTAACTGCGAAATTTCATTTGGTTGACATTTGACTCGGGCGGTGGTATAATATCCTTGAAAAATAATAGATGGTTTGGAAAATACTGATTAATGGTTGTTCCCCCGCCGAACGCGGGGGAACAACCACCCTGATACGTCACTTAGGAAACAAGAAAAACGAAATTGTTGATTTAATCAGTGGTTTCTTTGTTTTTATAAGGAATGATAAATATGTTTGATGAAAACAAGGCACTTGCAGCAATTTACAGCGGTGATTCGGAAAGGATTGTGGAATTTATAGGCAGCTGCGGAGATCCCGAAGCGGCTAAGGAATGGCTGTCGGAACGTATTATGTGCTTTCATACTCAGCAGGAGTACTGCATTATTGCGGAGGCATTGGCTGAATTGGGGTATAATGGGGCAGTAAAAAATCTGTTCAAGCTTGCTTTTCGCTGCTTGACTAATAAGTGGGAAGGCTCTTATGACCGAGTGATACGTGCGCTTTCTTATCTTGATTTTATTTCTTATTCAAGAGGTTGTATTGACGTTTGCAGGAATTATGTTTCTGAGATACAGCAGTCGGTATGTGAATTGGATAAGGCTGAGGAGAAGAACACTTACAAAAATATAAATGAGCTTCGGGAAGAAGTCAGAAGCCATATGTCGAATGTGGAGGATTTTGTAACGGTTCTTGAACAGGTAATTGAGGACACATCTGCCGTTTACAGGCGCAGAAATATTGGTTTTACGGGAAGTGCGAACAGATGAGCAAAGTCATATATCCCGATTATTACAGAAAATTCAAGTGCATTGCCGACCGCTGCACCGACAGCTGCTGCATTGGTTGGGAGATAGATATTGACAGCGAAAGTGTGGAGCGTTACAAGAAATGCGGCGGTGATTTGGGTAGGCGGCTTGCGGAGAATATCACCGTTTCCGAGGACGGAACACACAGCTTTATCCTCGGCGAAAATGAACGCTGTCCCTTTCTGAACAGCCGAAATCTGTGTGATATTTACGCCGAACTTGGGGAGGACGCACTTTGTAATATCTGCGCCGACCACCCACGTTTCAGAAGCTTTTTTTCGGACAGGACAGAGATTGGTCTGGGACTTTGCTGTGAAGCGGCTGCGGAGATTATTCTCAGCCGCCGTGGGATATTTTCCTTTGAAAATCCCGAAAAACCGTCATTGGACAGCTTTGAAAATGCTTTGCTTGATATTCGGCGTGAAGCGTTTCAAATTGTTTCCGAAGAGGGAGATGTGTTTGAAAATCTGGGCAGACTTCTGAAATTTTCCGAAGTGGCACAGCTTGCCTTGAATAATGGTGAAGCGGTGTCGGCAGAGAGTATTTACGACGGAGAAATTCCTTTTTTAAAAGGTGGACGGCTATCTGAAAATGCTGTTGAAATTCTCGAAAAAATGGAAAGTATTTCGCCCGAATGGGATAATATGCTTTCGGAAATCATTTCGGGGAATTATGAAACGGCATTTCCCGAAAGCGTTTGTTCGGACATTAATGAGGAGCTGAAACAGGCGGCGCAGTATTTCATTTTCAGGCATTTCCCCGAAGCCTTAGATGATGGAGATGTGCTGTCAAAGGCGTATTTTGCGGCGTTTGGGTGTGCTGCTATTTATGTTATGGAGGGTGTATATTTCCGAAAAAACGGAGAAATTTCATTTACCGACAGGATAAATGCTGCAAAGCTGTTTTCAAAGCAGGCGGAGTATTCTGAGGAGAATATGGAGATGTTTTTTGATTTTGTTTGGGATAAGCTTCGATAAATGATAGTGGAGGACATATTTCAATGGTTGAGTTAAATAGCAGGCAGTTTTTCTCGTCACGAAAAAGTGGTGAAGAAAAAATTAATGGTATAGGAGATACTAAACTGCTTGAGTTTTGGCAATGGGCATTTTCAAATGTTATGAGCAATTCGGAAAGAGGTATTTTTGCAGAATGGCTTGTTGCTAAAGCAGTCGGGGCTGCTGACAAAACGAGAGTTGAATGGGATAAATGTGACATAATAACAGCAGATGGGTTAAAGATTGAAGTAAAATCATCGGGCTATTTGCAAAGCTGGTATCAGTCGAAACTGTCAAATATTATATTTTCAGTTGGCGAAACAAGGGGTTGGGACTGCGAAAATAACACATATGAAAGTGAGATAAAACGTCAGGCAGATATTTATGTATTTTGTGTTCATAAGCATCAGGAAATCTCAACTGCAAACCCTTTGGATATATCGCAATGGGATTTCTATGTTATAAGAACGGATATACTTAATGAAGAATTGAAATCACAGAAAACTGTGTCATTATCTAAGTTGATAAAAATCGGAGCAGTATTATCCGATTATCAGAATTTGAGAAGTACAATATATGAAATGAAAAACAATGTTTGCTGCAAACTGTAAAATTCCCCTTGACATTTCAACATTAAGGTGCTATAATAAGAAAAGTCAAAAGGCTGTGACGAAGAAAAGAAGTATTTTGTCCGATTTCAGAGAGGGAACGGGTGGTGAAAGTTCCTGCGGACGGATATGTATGTTCCGCTTCCGAGCCGTGCGTGATGAGCGTGCCGTTTCCCGCGTTAAGGGGCTGAGTTAAACACAAGGTGGTACCGTGCGTATATTCGCACCCTTGCGGCGTTTGCCGTTTGGGTGCTTTTTTATTTTTAAGGAGGAATTTTTAACATGCTGGATATGAAATTTTTAAGGGAAAATCCCGACGTTGTTAAGCAGAATATCAAGAACAAGTTCCAGGACGATAAGCTTCCCCTCGTTGACGAGGTAATTGACCTGGACGCAAAGGCAAGAAAGGCTAAGCAGGACGCCGACGCTCTCCGTTCCGAGCGCAACAAGTATTCCAAGCAGATCGGCGGTCTGATGGCTCAGGGCAAGAAGGAAGAAGCCGAGGAGATGAAGAAGAAGGTCACTGCCGAGTCGGAGCGTCTTGCGGAGCTGGAAGCCCTTGAAAGCGAGCTTAACGAGAAGGTCAAGAAGATAATGATGACCATTCCCAACATTATCGACCCCAGCGTTCCTATCGGTAAGGACGACAGCGAAAATGTTGAGGTGGAGCGTTTCGGCGAGCCTAAGGTGCCCGATTTTGAGATTCCTTATCACACCGAAATTATGGAAAAGCTGAACGGCATTGACCTTGACAGTGCAAGAAAGGTTGCGGGAAATGGTTTCTATTATCTGATGGGTGACATTGCAAGACTTCATTCCGCTGTAATATCCTATGCAAGAGATTTTATGATAGACAGGGGCTTTACCTACTGCGTTCCTCCTTTTATGATCAGAAGTGAAGTCGTTACAGGCGTTATGAGCTTTGCGGAAATGGACGCTATGATGTACAAGATCGAGGGCGAGGATCTCTATCTTATCGGTACAAGTGAGCATTCCATGATAGGCAAGTTCATCGACACTATCATTCCCGAGGAGCAGCTCCCTCTGACTCTCACAAGCTATTCCCCTTGTTTCCGCAAGGAGAAGGGCGCACACGGTCTGGAGGAGAGAGGCGTTTACCGTATTCATCAGTTCGAGAAGCAGGAAATGATCGTTGTCTGCGAGCCTGAGGACGCTATGGAGTGGTACAACAAGCTGTGGAAGAACACAGTTGACCTGTTCCGTTCGCTGGATATTCCCGTAAGAACTCTGGAATGCTGTTCGGGAGATCTGGCTGACCTCAAGGTGAAATCCGTTGACGTTGAGGCTTGGTCGCCCCGTCAGAAGAAGTATTTCGAGGTTGGCAGCTGCTCAAATCTGGGCGATGCTCAGGCAAGACGTCTGAAAATTAGAGTAAACGGCAAGAACGGCAAGCATCTTGCAAACACTCTTAACAATACAGTTGTTGCTCCTCCCAGAATGCTTATTGCGTTCCTTGAAAACAATCTGAACGCCGATGGTTCCGTGAATATCCCCGTTGCCCTCAGACCTTATATGGGCGGCAAAGAGGTTATTGGAAGATAATTGCATACATTTGCGGCATATATGAAAACTCCCCGAACCATACGGAACGGGGAGTTTTTTAGTGGGTAAGATTGAATTTTTTCATTAAGGCTTCTTGAAGAACTGCAGAGAAATTTACGTTTGAACGTTCAGCCATTATGTTGAGCCATTTAGGGATGGTGAGAGTTTTCTTGACCGCTTTTGTACTGTATTTCTCATCAAATTCGGCGGGGTCAAAGGCAACTACCGAAACAAACTGATTTTCCCCCGTGCGGATAGTTTCGGGGGCAGAAGGAGCAGGAATATCAACGCCGTGGTCTGCATAGGTTTCAAGCATAAGACCGATTGCATCAATGATGTTTTCAGTTGCTTCTCCGACAGTTTCACCTTGTGAAACACAGCCTTCAATATCGGGTACCCAGACTGAGTAACCGTTTTCTTCCTTCTGAAATACTGTCGGATAATAGATTTTTACACTCATGATATTTCCTCCTTATATAGTATATGACACGAAGCGGGAATTATTTCAAGCCCGCATCCTTTAGTATCTGCTGTTCGGTACCTTTTTTCAGGTCTTTTGCGTGCATTGGAACTGTTACCGCCTTTTTCGTTTTTTCGTTTCAAAAAATCCTGTGGGAGCCCTTCTGCCTGTCGAAAACGAAACCGTTTTTTAACAGCAGTCGCTCCATTTCTTTTGGTGTCATTGGCATTTTTACCCCTCCCGCTAATAATAGTATAGCACGTATTGTACGTATTGTCAAGAGCTGTAATACAAAATATGCTCGGTGCCAAAATTTTGCATCGGGCATATTTTTTACTTGACAAATCTAACTTTATTTGCTATAATACTAATTAGATTAGGAAAATGGCAAATTACATTTGAAAGGAGTGACAGCGATGGCAAAGGCAGGACTAGACAAGTCGGCGGTTATTGCAAAAGCGGCGGAGCTTGCAAATTCAGGGGGGCTTGATGCGGTCACGCTGAAATCATTGGCGGAGGCTTTAGGCATACAGTCACCGTCACTATATAACTATGTGGGCAGTCTTGCGGAGTTGAAAAGGGAGCTTATGCTTTACGGCTGGCGGCAGCTGGAAGAGCGTATGCTGCGGGCTTCTGCGGGCGTTTCTGGATACGATGCACTTCGGGAAATGAGCCGAGCATTTTACAAATATGCCCGTGAAAACAAGGGCGTTTTTGATGCGGCTTTGCGGTACAACAAGTTTGCGGACGGCGAAGCTATGGCGGTCACGGCGGGGCTTTTTGATGTTGTTTACAGAATATTTGAAGGGCTGAATATCTCCCGTGAAAACGCCGAGCATCTCATTCGGACTATGCGGGGTTTTTTGGAGGGATTCTCACTGCTTGTGAACAATGACGCTTTCGGAAATCCCGTATCGGTGGAAAAAAGCTTTGAACTGTCCCTTGACGTGCTTATTGAGGGAATGAAAGCATTGGAGGAAAAATGACATGGAGTACATTAGGCTTACAAAAGAAAATCTTGAAAAAGAGCATATATGTTGTGCAATTTCAAACAACAAGGACATACAGGTGAAGTCCAAAAAAGAGTGGCTTGCAGACAGGCTGGACGAGGGTCTGGTATTTCTGAAAGCCGATGCAAGGGGGAAGTGCTTTATCGAATATATCCCCGCAGAAAAGGCGTGGGTGCCCGTTGATGCGGAGGGTTATATGTTCATAAACTGCTTTTGGGTTTCGGGGCAGTTTAAGGGACACGGCTATTCAAACGATTTGCTGAACCTGTGCATTGAGGACAGCAAGGCAAAGGGTAAAAAGGGACTATGCGTTATTTCCTCGGAAAAGAAGCTGCCATTTTTGTCAGACCCAAAATATCTTGCGCACAAGGGATTTATAACCGCAGACAGTGCAAAACCGAGCTTTACGCTGATGTATCTGCCCTTTGAGGATAATGCGGATATCCCGAAATTTAAGGAATGTGCAAGGTCTGCGCAAATTGACGAGGACGGCTTTGTGCTTTACTATACCCACGGCTGCCCCTTTACGGCGAAGTATGTTCCCGTTATCGAAAATGTTGCTAGAGAGCGGAATTTGCCGTTTAGATCGGTATTTGTCGACAGCTGCGAAAAGGCGCAAAATTCGCCTGTTTGTGTGACAAATTATGCGCTTTTTTATAACGGCGAATTTGTTACAAACGAGATATTGTCGGACAAGAAATTTATTGCACTTGCCGAAAAATTATGCAAATGAAAGGAACACTTATGAATATAAAAGAATTGACCGAGAATGAGATCACCTTGGAGCTTTTCAAAGAGTTTCGCAGGCATCAGAAGGTTGAAAAAAGTATGCGAAAAATTGACGGGAAATGGATAGCTGTTGACACCGTTTTTGTCGATGACTGGGGTGCTGCGGAATATGAGGAATTGGTTAGCTGTCTGAAAAATACCGCTAAAACGGGCGGCGTTGTTTATGCTGCATTTGAGGGGGAAAGGCTTCTGGGATTTTCCTCAGTGGAATCGGAATTTTTCGGCAGCCAAAAGCAGTATCTGGAACTGTCAAGTATGCACGTTTCTGAGGAAATGCGTGGGAAGGGAATAGGCAAAAAGCTATTTTATTCCGCAGCTGAATGGGCGAAAAATCATGGCGCAAGAAAGCTGTATATTTCCTCACAGTCATCTGTGGAAACACAGGGTTTTTACAGGTCTGTAGGCTGCAGGGAGGCGGAAGAATATAGTGCACCTCACGTTGAAAAGGAACCTTTTGACTGCCAGCTGGAGGCTGATGTTTGATATGGAAATTGTAAAGCTTCGGGATCATACAGAGATAAATATTGTTGCTTCGGAGTGGTTTCACAGCAAATGGAAGGTTCCTGCCGAAGCATATCTGCAAAGCATGGAGGAGTGTCAGCAGATGACAGCGGACGGGTGTTTCATGTTCAGAAATTTATCGAAGGAAAGGTTTACGAACCGAATTCCGCTCCCGATTGGCTTATGAAAGAATCTGCGGAAATGCTGGGAAAAATCCACACGGCTTTGAAGGATTATGAAGGACTTAACGTTGGTATAGGAAACGATTTTTTTAAGTATATGACACCCGAAAATGCGCTGCGTTCTTACGAAAATTCTCTCAGTATCGCACGGGAAAACGGTGACAGTGAAATTGAAGCAGACCTGCTTTATCGCATAGGTCTTATGAAAAAATTTCCGAAATATCGGTTTGAAATTGACAAGCTGACCTGCGTAAATACTCACGGAGATTACTTCATCAGTCAGCTTATCTGCGGCGAGGACAGGATAAATGCGGTAATTGACTGGACAACCGCCTGTGTTCACCCCGCTGTCTGGGAGATAGTGCGCTCCTATGTTTATGCTGCTCCCGAATGTGCCGACGGTTTCATAAACGCCGATAATTTAGCGGAATATTTTAGGGAATATTTGCGGTTTTCTAGCCTTAACGAATGTGATTTGAAATCGGCGGCAGAAATTTTCTATTATCAAATCTCGGTCTGCGATTATTACGGACAATATTATTCGTCGGCGGCGGATAATCGGGAGATATATTTGCATCAGGCGGTGTTTTCCACAAGGCTGATGAAGTGGTTTGAAAGGCATATCTGCGAGATAACCGAACGAATAACAAATTTATAAAAACGCCCGTTGATCTGAGATTTTTCAGATTAACGGGCGAATTTTAATGCTTCAAAATATCGGGATTTTTGTTTTTCTTATCGGCATAAAGTGCGGCATCGGCTTTGTCCATATACGCCTGAACGCTGCCTGTCGGACTGCATTCCAGCTCGTAAATTCCTATGCTGACAGTGACGTTATATGGCTTGACGCTTTTCAAATTATGCTCGGCTGCAATGCTCTTGATACGGTCAGGGATAGTTTTGATTATGGCTGCATTGTCGCAGAGGGCAAAGGCGGCAAATTCATCTCCGCCGATACGGGCAACAATATCCGTATTGCGCAGACCGCCTCTGATAAATTCGGCGGCGGATTTGATGGAATAATCTCCGTCATCGTGACCGTAATTATCGTTAATTTTTTTGAGATTGTCAAGGTCGGCGAAAATGAGAACAGCGTGCTTTCCTTCATTTTCCGGAGCCTTGAAGATACGGTTGGTGAACTCGTAGAAGCCTCTTCGGTTGTAAACGCCTGTCAGCTCGTCCAGCATTGACATACGGTTCAGCTGACTGTTCCTGAACTGCGCAGCGTCAAGGGAAGTTTCCAGCTGTGAAACCAGCTTTGTCAGCTTTATAGCCGTACAAATCTGCGGAGTAATGGAATAGATGTATGTGAAATACTCATATTCGGGCTCGCTTACGATAATTCCGTAATGCTCCTCGTTCATAAACAGGGGAGAGATTATGGCTGTGCGGCGGCGGGTGGGAGTAAATCCGTTGCAGAAGAAATCGTCGGCATTCATATTCTGTGCTTCACCCGTTACTGCCGCAAGGCTTTCACCGTCATGGTAGGATTTGAGCATTATGGTGTTCGGACGCTTCCATTCCATGGTGTTTGTGTGAATGATAGGCTCGGCATAGGTGTAAATAAAGCTGCTTGACATATGTATGCGGTAAAGGTTGTTGACGATAGAAAAATAGCATTTTTCCTCATCGCTGCCGTAAATGGTCATATCCTTGGTGATATTGTTAATAAGGAAATGTGTGAATGTCAGGTCGTCCATCCGGTTGTAGTGAATTGAAACGACCTTTGTGATAACAGCTTCAAGGCAGCGCTCCATTATCTCATAAACCGCAGACTTCATTGCGGGATTTTCGCTGCATATATTTGTTGCGGCGGTCCGAAGGGTTTTCAGTATTTCGACGGTTTTTTCGGCACCTATATGCAGAATGACCTGTTTTTCGGAAAGCCGTCCGATAGAGTTCAGGCACTTTCCGACAGCCTCTCTTGAAGTATCTCCCTTAGCGGTGAATTCAAGAACTTCGGTCAAAAAGCTTCTGATAGCTTCGATAGCTGCTTCGGCATCGTTTCCCATGGGTGATTCGTCCACATATTCGGAGATAATGTGCGCTGCAAGCTTGTCTGCTGAGAATGAACCTGCAAGTGCGCCCAAAGCTGCATTTCCCGACGTGCTCCGACAGCCGCAGGAGCTTCTGATAACGGGAGCTGAGCCAAGGCTTGTAAGCTCGTCGATACAGCCTGTTTTTGCAAGCTTCACAGCCTCCTTTACCGCACGGTAGCCCAGCCTTGAAGCGTCTGCACGGACGGTCGTCAGCGGCGGAACAAGTGCGGCGGCAACCTCCGAATCGTCATAGCCTGTAACGGAAATATCCTTGCCCACACGCAGCCCACGGCTTTCGATGGCTTTATATCCGCCCTTGCACATCATATCGTTGGCAAAGCAGATGGCATCTATTTTTCCCTCGTTCCTGTCTATAAGATCGCCCACCAGATCAACGCAGTATTCGGAAAATCTGCCGTATGCAACCATTTCGGGATCGTATTCCAGACCGTTTTCTTCCAGGGCTTCTCTGTAATATGCAAGGCGTTCGTCGGCATCGGCATTGCCCTTCGGTCCCGATACAAAGGCAATGTTTTTTCTGCCGTGTTCCTTTACCAGATGGGAGATAACGTCCTTTATGCCGCTTCCGCAAAGGCGCACGCATGGATAGCCCCTGACAATATTCTCGGTGGTGACAATGGGCAGTCCCTCAAAGCTGTCGAGAAACGCCTTGAATTCCTCTTTGGTGACGAATGAACCGATAGTTCCCGCAGAAACCACGGCTGCGTCCAGCGCATTGGCGGAAACATAGCTGTATATTACATTATGCTGATATTCAAAGGCGGTGTATTTCCTGTCCTGCAGCTGGCAGTTCAGGGAACGTCCCGGATAGATAATAAGGTTTACGTCAGATTCAGCTGCCGCCGCCGAAGCACCCTTCAGCAGGGCTTTGGAGTAGTCGTTGTCAAGATGATGTATCAGAAAGCCGATGGTAAGTCTGTTTTTATCTTTCATTTCAGCTGCCTCCCCGAAAATATCTACACCTAATTTAATTATATTACTTTAAATAAGATTTTTCAACTGTTTTCTGCGATTTTGTGAAATTTGCGTATAGAATTTTCGGGGCGTTTTTTGTTGATTTTTTTCGGGTAAACGATGGGTTTATTGATTTCGGGAAAATACGGTGTTATCATAACATATGAAAGGGGATATGAAAATGGATTTTGCAATAATGCCGCTGTCAATTACCTGTCATCATGCCACAACGGACGGATATCATGTGAACCGTTTCCTTGAAGATTTTTGCAATGATGCGGATAACTTTGAGGAATTTGTCCGATAAATATTGTAATGGCAAAAGAAATATGCTATAATGATTCCCAAAGGGGGAATTGTTATAAAAAGCTTACTTAGCATTCTGCGTGAAAATGTTTTGCAGACGGATAAGGAGATACGTGCGATAAACGAGAGCCTTGACAGGGCTATCGGAGCGGACAATCTGAAATATTACTTTGATGAGGAAGGCGACCTTTGCAGCGTTAGCGATTTTCGGGAGAATTTCAAGGATATTCTGAAACGGTATGGCATAGACCCTTCCCGAAAATCTTCCGCCTGCCGAGGTGTATGCGAGCTTATTGAACGGGGAAATAATTCCGAGCTTACATATTTGTGGATACTTTTGTTTCTGGACGAAGGCGTTATATATCCGTACAGAGCGGAAGATGCCGATAAAGCGTCGAAGGAGGACAAGCGTGCTTTAAGAGTTTCGGCGGATATTTTTGAGGATTACTGTATTACCGAGGCGGAATATGCAAGGCGTCTGGAACGGCTTCGGGGCATTGTTTCAAAGAAGCACAGCAAGGTCAAATGCAATTCAAAGGTACCGCCTGCGGCATTTAAGGTAACGAAGGATTATCTTCTCAGCACGCAGCGAAATGCCTATGATAAGGATATTTTGGAAAATATGAAGCGTATTCAGGATTCGGCGGGACAATTTGAGGGCTTGAATACTATCCTTCCGCTGATAATGTTCAAGGCGGTTACGGGAAATGTTAAGTCCTTTGCCGACAATTCAAACAATGTCCTGACAGTGGATATTCGCAAGCTATTAAATCGCAGGACATATCATATCGACAATGACAACGGCAAGAATTATGCTAAGTTTGAAAAGGACGTGAAGTTCTTTAAGGCTCTGACAAAGGCGTATTCAAAGCATTTTGCGGTTGATGTGGGGTTCTGTTATTACTGCTTTGGGCGGGTGACAAATCTTAACATATGGGCTGCCAAAACGCCCCTGGGAAATGACTTTGCGTCCGCATATCTGACTGCACCGATCATTGAAAAGGAAATGGTGCTGATCACCGATGATGAAAAAGAGTATTGCTGCAAAAAGAGAGGAGTTGACCCCGAAATTCTGGGGGAATGTTCCTTCAACACGGAGTTCGGAGAAATAGTCGGCGGAAGTGAAAGCCTTTATGACAGATTATTTCACTACTGTGAGGAAAATCCCGAGGTCAGAGAGGATATGCACCGCTGCTTTTTAAGCGGCGATCATGACAGGGCGTGCGAAATTTCCGAAAAAATCGGCACGGCACTTTCGGACAGCTGCGTTACTCTTAACAAGGAAAATTTCGATTACGGCGTTTGCTATATTTACGAGTATTTTTTGATTGCCGAAATACCCGCGCTAAAAAAGCTTATGCTTGATACGCTTAATAGAAGGATCCTCCTGATAAATGACTGACAAAAACCCGCTTCGTGAAATTTACACGGAGCGGGTTTTATTATTTTCTGTTGCCTATCTTTGCATTGGCGGTGGAAAGCATAAGCTTTATGCGGTTTTCCTGATTGACCTTTGTTGCACCGGGGTCGTAGTCAATGGCAACAATGTTTGCTTCGGGATATTTTGTCTTTATGCTTCTTATCATGCCTTTTCCGACAATATGATTGGGCAGGCAGCCGAAGGGCTGTGCGCAGATAACGTTTTTGCAGCCGCTGTGGATAAGCTCGCTCATTTCTGCGGTAAGCAGCCAGCCTTCGCCCATTTTGTTGGCGTGGGAAACGAACTCGGAGGCGTATTCCTTTATCTTCTTAAAATGCTCTGGCGTTCTGAAACGTGTTCCGCTTACTGCCTTGATTATCTTGTTCTGCAGTCCCGTGAAAAATGCTTTCATGGCACCCGATGCAACGTATTTTTTGTATCTTACGTGATATATCTGCGTGTCAACAATATGATGGTCGCACATAAAAAGCAGGAAGTCCATCAGTCCCGGAAGAACAACCTCCGCACCTTCATTTCGTAAGAACTCCTCAAGGCAGTTGTTTCCCAGAGGGGCAAATTTTACGTAAATTTCGCCGACTATGCCAACTCTTATCTTGTCGGCGGGAGTGTATGGTATCTTTTCAAAATCTTCGCAGATAAGCTTTGCGTTTTTGTCGAAATCCTTTAGCTTGAAGCCTGATTTTGCCGTTCCTTCAATGCCCATTCCGCCGTTTACGAGAAATTCAGTCCATTTGTCGATGACCTTGTCGGTATCGCCCTTGTTGTTCTCATAGGGACGCACCTGATTGCCCACCCACATAAGCAGGTCGCCGTATGCAACAGCCGTTACCAGCTGCATTAAAAGCTTGGGGGACAGCTTGAAGCCGGGGTTTTTCTCCATATTTGACAGGTTCAGAGAAACAACGGGGACATACTCCATTCCGTTGCGCTCCAGTGCCTTTCTCAGCAGGTGGATATAATTGGACGCACGGCAGCCGCCGCCTGTCTGAGTTATCATAAGGGCGGTCTTGTGAAGGTCATATTTGCCCGATTTCAGCGCATCAAGCATCTGTCCGATAACCAGCAGAGCAGGGTAGCAGGTGTCGTTGTGGACATTTTTCAGTCCCTCGTCAACTATCTGTCTGCCCGTGGTTTTCAGAAGCTCCACCTTGTAGCCGTGGTTATTGAATATTTTTTCGAGAAATGTAAAATGTATGGGAAGCATCATAGGAATAAGGATAGTGTATTCCTTGCGCATTTCCTCGGTGAAGAGCAGTCGTCCCTGCTCGTTGTAAACAAGTTCAGCCATTGTGATTTCCTTTCAATTGAGATTTAGAAACATTTTTATTATACCATATCCGCAAAATAATTTCAACAGCAATTTGAGAATATTTTTTACTTCACGGCAAATAATATTTTCAAAATAATTGAAAAGGCAGGTTTTTCTATGAGTAATAACTGCGGAGTGGATATTCGGAAATGTGCCATAATCGGCTGCGGCTTTGTAGGTGCGTCAATTGCTTTCAGATTTCTGGAAAGCGGTCTGTTTTCGGAAATGGTGCTTATTGATGTGAACAAGGATAAGTCGGAGGGAGAAGCACTTGACCTTGCCCACGGAATACCCTTTACCCGCCCCATGTCCATATATTCGGGAAGCTATGACGATCTTGAGGATTGTGCGGTGGTGGTCATAACGGCAGGCGGTGCGCAGAAGCCCGGGCAGACACGAACCGACCTTGTGGATATGAACATCGGTATTTTCAAGAAGATAATTCCCGAAATAACCAAGCGAAACAGGGACTGCATACTGCTTGTGGTGTCAAATCCCTGCGACGTTCTGACCTATGCTGCGCTGAAAATTTCAGGCTTTCCCGCAAACCGTGTTATCGGCTCGGGGACTGTTCTGGACACGGCAAGGCTAAAGTATCTTTTGGGAAATCATCTGGACGTTGACCCGAGAAATGTTCATGCGTTTATCATCGGAGAACACGGGGACAGCGAGCTGGCTGTCTGGAGCAGCGCAAGTGTTTCGGGCGTTGACCTGAGAGAGTTCTGCCGAATTTTCGGGAAATCCTCCGACGAAAGCGTTTTCCGTGGTATCTACGAGGACGTTCGGGACAGTGCCTATGAAATTATCAGAAAAAAAGCGGCGACCTACTATGCAATTGCAATGGCGGTGGAGCGTATCTGCGAATGTATCGTCAGAGATGAACATTCCGTGCTGACTGTTTCCTCCCTTTCAAACGGACATTACGGCATTGACGATATTTGTCTGGGACTTCCTGCGGTTGTCGGTCGTGACGGTGTGGAAAAGCTGCTGGATATTCCGCTTTCACCCGAGGAACAGTCCGCACTGGAAAATTCCGCTGCGGAGATGCGGCAGTATCTTTCCAAAATATAAATTTACGAAAAAAGAACGGGACAGCTCCACAAAAGCTGCCCCGTTTTTGCTGTACAATGGTGCGTCCGGCCGGATTCGAACCGGCGGCACATAGCGTCGGAGGCTATTGCTCTATCCAACTGAGCTACGGGCGCTTACCAATACAACAGATACATTATATCATATTAAATTATGTTTGTAAAGGGGAAAATTGTAAATTATTGTTCAGTATTTTCAGACAATGGTCAAAAAGAATATCTAAGTCGTAAGGCTTCATAAAAATGCAGGCGTTGCGGAGCTGATGTGATCTTTTGCGAACAGGACTGTCGGGGCAGGGGGTGGTGATGATAACGTACGGTTTTTCGGCGCTTTCTGTGCGGACGGCGTCTATTATATCGTAAACGTTCATATCACGCAGTATCTCGTCGCAGATAAGTATTTTCGGCGAAAGACGCTTTGCCGCTTCGATGACAGCGGTTCCGAGATGTGGGCATATTTCGGAAGGCAGGTAATTATCGGACATATATCTTTGAATTTGTCTGCCGTATTCAATAGAATCATCACCAATTAATATTTGTACCGCCGACATAGCACAGCCTCCGTTTATCAAGATTATCGGGATATTCTTTTTATCCCGTGTGGATTAATACTAATTATAGCATATCCTTATACGAAAATCAATAAAACCAGACCAATTTCTTGCTAATACATACATTTTCGTAAAAATGTGACATTTTCCGCAGGCAATATCAGTGTCATAATATGTAAAATTGCATAGAATAATACTGAACGGCAGACCAACGCTCTTTGTTGACCTATATATTTATTGAGAAAGGCTGCTGTTCGGTTCGATATTTTACGCTAATGCCAATGGCCGATTGGTATTATGAAAGGAATTTGCTATGAATGACAATTATATGGGCTGTCCTTTTAAAAGCGTGACGAGCGCATTTCCGCCCGAAACGCCCCTCGGAATGGCGTATGTGCCTTTTCAGCAGTGGGAGGAAACGCTCCCCGAAAATACTGCGCTGGAAAACGGAACTATCTTTCCGAGCTTGGTGCTTCCTTTTGTAGGAAAGGAGGTACCGTACAATGACTAATGAACAGAGAAATCTCCTTAACGCCATCAGAATGTACGACTTCTATATGACAGAGCTGACGCTTTATCTGGACACTCACCCAAAATGCAGACGGGCACTCGATAAATTCGCCAAATACACCGAGCTCCGCCAAAAGGCATATGACGCCTATGCGGAGAAATATGGTCCCGTTACCGCCGCTCAGTCCCTTGCATCGGGCGGCGATTGCTTTAAATGGGTAGAGGACCCGTTCCCGTGGGAAAGGAGTGCTAATTAATGTGGGTTTATGAAAAGAAGCTACAGTATCCGGTAAATATCAAAAATCCCAATCCAAAGGCGGCTAAGTTTATAATCAGTCAGCTAGGAGGTCAGAATTCCAAAAGGATATAGTTACATTAATGAGCAAAATACGGTTGAATGTGTAAATTATTACCCAATGGATAATACAGACTCGATTTTTGACGAAATTTTGTTGACAAGCGTAAATTTTGGTGATAGAATATTCATAAGGAAGGTGATTTGTATGGAATATTGTGCACATATAAGAGAAACGGACAATGAAGAGCAGTCGGTTTGCGAACATCTCCTGAATACTGCCGCACTTGCGGAAAAATACGCCGAATCCATAGGAATGAAAAGCACGGGACGGCTTGCGGGACTTTCTCACGATACGGGAAAGCTTCAGTCTGCGTTTGATGATTATATCCATGGGCGAGTAAAATACAGTCGGGGAGAGATCGATCACAGCTATGCTGGCGCAAAATACTTATCCGAGCTTGCCCTAAAAAGCGGTGATAAGGCGTGTGAGAATACAGCCGCATTTATTGCCCGTACTATAATTTCTCATCATGGACTTCAGGACTGGCTTAGTGAAGAGGGAGATGATAATTTCTCAAAACGTATTTCCAAAGATGATGGCTATGAAGAAGCGTCGGCTGCGTTTAGGGAGGCTTTCGGAGATGAAGCGGAGGTACTTCTGAAACAGGCGGTAAGTGAGCTGAATTCTGTTAAGCAGCGAATAAAGGAAATCAAAAAAAGCGAGCGGGAAGCGGCGTTTTATATGGGAATGTTGGAGCGGGTAATGGAGTCTGTTCTTATTGACGCCGACCGCACCGATACGGCTGATTTTATGTCGGACAGTCATACCGAAATGGAATACGATGTCGGTTCGGTATGGGAAAAAATGAATGAAAAAATGCTTGAAAAGCTAAAAGCATTTTCCGAAAGAACCGACAGAATATCAAAGCAAAGGGCTGACATTTCCGAACGCTGTGCCGCATTTGCCGATCATAAGGCGGACGTTTGCCGTCTTATAGTTCCAACGGGCGGTGGTAAGACGTTATCCTCCATGAGATATGCCATTGAATGCTGCCAAACATACGGAATGGAAAGGATCTTTTATATTGCGCCGTTTATGTCCATACTTGAACAGAACAGTGATGTTATTCGGTCGCTGTGCGGTGATGAATATTTTCTGGAACATCATTCCAACGTTATTCAGGATATTGATACCGAATATGAGCTTATGAAATATGAGCTTCGGTCAGAGAAATGGGACAAGCCTGTTATTGCCACAACAATGGTGCAGCTTCTCAATGCGCTGTTCCTCGGAAAAACTACGGCGGTAAGGCGTATGCACAGGCTTTGCAGGGCGGTTATTATAATTGATGAGGTGCAGTCGGTGCCGCTGAAATGCGTTAATCTCTTCAATTTGGCGGTTAATTTCCTTGCAAAGATATGCGGGAGCACTGTGGTGTTATGTTCGGCAACTCAGCCTGTATTTGATAAGACGGAATATCCCATAATTTTTGATGACAGAATGGATATTATGGGAGATCACACAGAGGATTTCCGCATATTCAAGCGAACAGAGCTAATTTCAATGGTTACTCCGAAGGGTTATACATACGATGAAGCGGCAGAGCTTTGCTATGAAAAATATCTTGAAAGAGGAAGTCTGCTGCTGGTGGTAAATACAAAAGCGGCTGCTTCTGCGCTGTTTAAGCTGTTGAAGGACAGAAATGACAGTGATTTTGACAACAAGGCGTATCTGCTTCATCTGAGTACAAATATGTGTCCCCAGCATCGCAGAACGGTCATTAATGAAGCAAGAAATCGCCTTGCTTCAAAAGAAAGGGTCATATGTGTTACAACTCAGCTTATTGAGGCGGGGGTGGACATATCCTTCGGCTGCGTGGTTCGTTCTCTGGCGGGTATGGACAATGCTGCACAGGCGGCGGGGCGATGCAACAGAAATGATGAATTCGGTGAGGTGTGTCCCGTATATCTCATAAATCTCAGGGACGAAAATGTTGGAAAGCTAAAGGAAATAAAGGCTGCCCAGGACGTTTCCCGCTGTATCATAGACAGCGGAAAATTCAGCGATCTTCTTTCGCCGGATACTATGGAAATGTATTTTACAAAATATTATCTGCAATCGAAAAATGAAATGCGCTATAACGTAAGTGACGGAAATGCCCCCGATGACCTTATCGACCTTCTTTCCCTTGACTCAAACAGATATGTGATAAAAAAGATAAAGGGTCTGAAATATTGCGGACAGGCGTTTAAAACAGCGGGCAGGAAGTTTGAAGTGATAGACAATAACACATCGGGAATTATTGTGCCCTATGACGAAAATGCGAGAACTCTCATAAGTATGCTTTGTTCCGAAAGGGATCCCAAAGCCTTTGCGGAGATAGCAAGAAAGGCGCAGAAATACGCAGTAAATGTCTATGACAATATGAGGAAGAAGCTGCTTGACATCGGTGCGGTCACGGTTTACGATGACGGAATAATGGTTCTGCATGATGGCTTTTATGACAGAGAATTGGGGATAACCGTAGACGGTGTTCCGCCAGAAGCACTGATTTTATGAAGCAAAAAAATACCATGCGGGGTGAGCCGCATGGCAAAGCAGATAATACCAATAAATAATAAAATATATTTCAATCCACGCCCCTAAAGGCGACATTAAAAGTATATCACATAACAAGCGAATATTTGTAAACAAATTGTTAATTTGGCGAAATTTAGTTGACAAATCAAAATTGATAAAATATAATAAATAATACAATATGAAAAACAAATCATATCACATATTAAGAAGGAGGTAAACTATGATCGATGACCTTAAAAAAAGAACGGTAGAATTTTCGGTCAAGGGTGACTACGCACTTTTTTCGGACGTTCTTACACGAGCGTCCGGGGAAAAAACAACTTATCCTATCCCAACCTATGAGGCGTTGAAGGGGATAACCCAAAGTATTTACTTTAAACCGACTATCGTATGGTACATTGACAGCGTGCGTGTTATGAACAGGATAAGGACCGTCCGAAAGGGGGTGCGTCCCATATCCTACGGCGGCGGAAATGACCTTGCGTTTTACCAGTATCTGGAAAATGTGCATTATCAGGTCAAGGCGCACTTTGACTGGAATTACAACCGTCCCGAGCTGGAAGCCGATCGCAATATTAACAAGCACAGCAGTATTGCAAGGCGTATGATAGAGAGGGGCGGAAGGCGTGACTGCTTTCTGGGGACAAGAGAGTGTCAATGTCTTGTTGAGCCTTGTGTATTTGGTGAGGGTGTTGGCGATTACGACAAAAGCGGTGAGTTCAGATATGGGCTTTTGTATCATGGAATTACATACGCAGATGAAGCTGAACTTCCCGAGGATATGGGAAAAATGACGGTCAGATTCTGGAGCCCTGTTATGAAGGACGGAGTTATCGACTTTATCCCGCCTAAGGAATGCAGCATTAAGCGTCACATTAAGGATATGCCCATTAAGCCCTTTGGCACCGAGCAAAACAACTTTAGCGGACTGGACGAATTCACGGGAGGTGAATTTGATGAGCTGGACTGAGGAGCTTTACCGTGTTTATGAAAATAACTGCGGTAAGGATATTGGCGGGGAAAGGCTTTTGCCTGTTTCCCATTCCACTGCAAATGCGCAGATCGAGGTTACGGTAAATGACAAGGGGGATTTTGTTTCCGCATGCGCCATAGACAAGTCCTGCGCAGTTACCGTTATTCCCGTTACGGAGGATTCGGGCGCAAGAGGTAATGGCGTTGTTCCTATGCCGCTTAGTGACAAGCTTTTGTATATTGCAGGTGATTACAAGAATTTTGCGGTGGGAAAGCGTGCGGATAATTCGGAATATTTCAATGCCTATATGGAACAGCTGAAATGCTGGGCTGAAAGCGACTATTCGCACCCCGCCGTGCGGGCGATTTATTCCTATCTTGAAAAGTGCAGTCTTATCCATGACCTTATTGACTGCGGAGTGTTGAAGCTTGACAATACAACGGGCAAGCTGTCGGACAATGTGAAGATAGCAGGCATTGCACAGGCAGACTCATTTGTCAGATTCCGTGTGAATTATACGGAGGATCTGCTTGCTGTGAACAACACTTGGGAGGACACAAGCCTTTATGACAGCTTTATCGGGTTTAACAGCGAAATGATGGGCAATGAACAGCTTTGCTATGCAACGGGAAATGTTCTGCCCGCAACCTACAAGCACCCGTCAAAGATACGAAATGCGGGTGACAAGGCAAAGCTTATATCCTCTAATGATGAAAGCGGTTTTACTTATCGCGGCAGGTTCAAAAATAAGGAGGAGGCTATTTCGGTAAGCTATGAGTTCTCTCAGAAAATGCACAATGCGCTGAAATGGCTCATAGCAAATCAGGGCTTTTCCATTGGTTCGCTGTCAATAACCGTATGGGCAAGTGCAATGCAGCCTGTTCCCAATATTATGGGCGACTCTATTTCTTGTTTCGATGATGATTACTTTGATGATGAATTTTCCGAAGATGAGGATATTCTTCCCGACACTGAGAAGAAGCATGCCGATCTGCTGAAAAAAATGGTTTTTGGGTTTCAGGGCAAATATGAACACGATTCTAAGGTAATGATCTTAGGCGTTGATGCGGCAACAACGGGCAGACTGTCCATATCAATGTATTCGGAAATGGAGGAATCGCAGTTTTTCGGTAATCTCACAAAGTGGCATACGGAAACGGTGTGGAACAGATTTGAGCCGAAAATCAAAAAATCAATTTTCAAGAGCTTTTCGCCTTACGAAATTGCGGTCTGCGCTTTTGGAAGCGAACAAAACGGAAAGCTTGACTGCAAGAAGGAGGTAGTTTCCGAAACGATCTTGCGGCTTATACCGTGCATCACAGAGGAAAGAGATCTTCCTTCGGATATTGTACATGCGCTGGTGCATAGGGCATCTGCCCCACTTGCCTATGATAAATCGTACAATCACCGCACCGTGCTGGAAACGGCATGCGGTATGATAAGAAAAAATAATTTAAAAAACGGAGGAATTACAGCTATGGGATATGATCCTAACGAAATGGACAGAAGCTATCTTTTCGGCTGCCTGCTGGCAATTGCAGATGCTGCTGAAAATGAGGCTTATGAAACCGAGGACAAGGGCAAGAGAATCACAAATGCAAGGCGTTATTGGAATTCTTTCTCTCAGCACCCTTGCAGGACATGGCAGGTCATTGAAGAACGTCTGATTCCTTATTTGAACAAGCTGGGTAACAAGGCAATTCGCTATAAGCAGTTTATGCAGGAGATAATGGATAAAATGCCTTTGAGCGTTTATAATGACGATTCGCCCCTTGAATCCGCTTATCTGCTGGGATATTCGCATTTTACTTCAAGAATTTTTTCGTCTAATAAAAATACCGATGTAAATAATGAGGAGGAATAAATCATGAGTACATTACAGAACAAGATCGATTTTTCGCTGATAATCACAGCAACCGCAGCCAATCCTAACGGAGATCCCCTTGACGGAAATCGTCCCAGAATAAGCTTTGACGGCAACGGAGAGATCTCCGATGTCTGCATTAAGAGAAAGATCAGAAACCGTTTGCAGGATATGGGTGAGAAGATTTTCGTTCAGTCAGACGACAGATGCGATGACGGCTGCGACAGCCTGAGAAGCCGTGCCGAGAGCAATGCGGCATTGAAGGCAATTTCCAAGGGAAAGAATACCGACCGTGAACTGTATGCAAAAACAGCATGTGAGGAGTGGATAGATGTCAGAAGCTTCGGACAGGTATTTGCATTTAAGTCGGATACGGTTTCGGTGGGTGTAAGAGGTCCTGTTTCCATTTGTCAGGCGTCAAGCATTTCTCCTGTTGATATTGTAAGCATGCAGATAACAAAAAGCGTGAACAGCGAGGGCGGCAAGGAAGGAAAGGCGTCCGATACTATGGGAATGAAGCATAGAGTTGATTTCGGAATGTATGTTATTCACGGCAGCATAAATTGTCAGCTTGCGGAAAAGACAGGATTTTCCGATGAGGACGCCGAGAAGATAAAGCAGGCACTTATTACTCTTTTTGAAAATGACGCTTCGTCCGCACGTCCCGAGGGAAGCATGGAGGTTTGCAGACTTTATTGGTGGAAGCATGACTGCAAAACGCCTAAGAATTCATCTGCAAAGGTTCGCCGTTCGCTGAATATCAAGCTGAAGGACGGCGTTAAGAAGCCTTCGTCCTTCTATGATTATGATATTACCTTGGATAAGCTTGACGGTGTTGAGCCTGAGATCTATGATATGATGTAATATGTATAATGAGGACGAATACCTGCTGCTTTCGGGAATACAGCATTACATATTTTGCCGAAGGCAGTGGGCACTTATTCACATTGAACAGCAATGGAATGAAAACTATCGGACTGCCGACGGGAGAATTATGCACAAAAATGTTCATGACAGCGGGTTTAACGAAAAACGTGGAGATCTTATTATTGCAAGGGGAATGGCTGTGTCTTCCGCAAGACTGGGCATCAGCGGAGAATGTGATGTTGTAGAGTTCAGACGCTCGGCG
>CAMCRP010000031.1 GCA_945877315.1 uncultured Ruminococcus sp.
GCATCTGCCTTACAAGCAGAGGGTCATAGGTTCGAGCCCTATAGTTTCCACCAAAGCCGTTCGGTTTTTCCGAGCGGCTTTTTTTATTAACATAAAATCCCATGAAAAAATCCGTCCCCATTACCGAGGACGGATTTCCTATTTTTGAATGTGAGAGTATCAACCCGCTCTTGTCAGCCAAGCATGCGCAATATCCAGAGCCTCATACAGACCGCTCTTCTCGGTGCTCTTAACAATAGCCTGAACGGGGTTTAGCTTTTCATCGGTAGCCATCTTGTAGATCTTTACCTTGCTTGCAACATCAAGATCTCCTACCTTAGTAGTTTCCTGTATCTGCATCATGATAACATATTTGTCATACATATTACCATAATAAATTGTGTCCTTATTTCTTACAAGCGGAAAACCCTTGTAGCTGAAAAACTCATTCTTTGCAGGATCTGTCTTTTCTATCTTCTTTTCACTCATTATGTTATCCTCCCTTGTTAGTTGAAAATTTGTCCCCGAAACGCGAATTTATCCTATGTTAAAATTATAGCACAAACATCTCAACATTTCAAGCATTTTTGCAAATAATTATAGCTAAAATTTTAACTTTTTATTTGTATATTTTCCCATCGGGAAATTTTCGGGAACATTACCATTATATCAAATACCGATCAAAAAATTTGCCGAAAGATATCACCAAGTGGAAATAAAATCTCCCCCGTTTTCGAGGATATTCAGATTTTCCAGCAAACGGTCGGTGTACGCCGTTCTGCAGCGGAAATTCGCATTGCCGTTGAGCCTGATAATTGTCATTCTGTCGCTGTCTGCGATAAACTCAACAACATCGGTGTTCCCGTTCTTGGCATTGATTGTTATTGTCAGATAAGGTTCCTTGTCCGTTTCTTCAAGATACAGCTCCTCAGCGGCAGTACGCAGCACGAACTGATAGAAGGTCTTGAATCTGTCAAGGTCCACGTCCTTTCCGTCCAGCTTAACTGCAAAATCATCATTACTGCTGCCTGTCATTATGAAGGCATAATTGCGGTCGGCAGTCTTTATATCCATAGACGTAATATCGAAGATGTAGTTCGATGTTATCATTGTCGTTGTAATATCCAGCGGCATTACAGTTGCCCAGGGAAGGGACACCTTGCGGAACTTGTAGATAACATCATAGCCGTTGACATAGCAGTAATAGCCCTCGTCGCTTTCATCGCTGAATTCATTTCCGAAGGTCATTCTGAAAATACCGTCTGTGAGCTTCATTGCCATCTTTCCGAAGCAGGTTTCATCGGTCAGACCATATTCAGCCAACTGTTCATCGGTAGGTGCAACAATGACAGCCTCCAGAGCAGTAAGTCCGTAAAGACCGTTCAGCACATCTCCCGAAGTATCGGGGTTCAGGTCAAGCCTTACGGGTGCGGTCAGAACATGGGTCGACGAATTTCCCGACATAACGCTGTCATCGTCCTGACGCTCGTCATAGGATATCTCAATAGCGTAAGGAATATCCCGACGGCTGATGATTATCTCCTCAATGGCAGGAGTGGTTCCATCGCCGCTTGCGGACGGGAAAACCTCTTTCTGAATGAAGTCAAATTCCTTTTTGAGATAGCCGTTAATGTCAGTGGTATTTATGAGATAAACATCATTCTCGCCCTTGAAGGAAAAATATGTCTTGCTGCTCTTTGGAGATACATCACCCACAAGAAATTCCTTGACTGTTCCCTGTGAATCGCCAAACTCAACACGTACTTCCGCTCTTGGTTCATCGAGACCGTAGATCGACAGATCGGGCGCATTTTCCGCAACCGTGTCTTGAATGGTAACGGAGCAAGCCTTGTCAGCAGCCGATGTGATAGAATCGGTATCCAGAGGAGCCTCCTTCAGTGCCTCAACGGTAAAACCGCCGTTTCCGTCGGAAACTATCTCATAACCGCCGCTTTCATTTTTAACGGTGATTTTTTTTAGATCCTCAGGCTTTTTCTCGTAAATAAGACGGCTTGTGACCTCCGCTTCGGGAGCTTCTTCAACCTTTTCCTCGGGAGCTGTCAGCATAAGAGCCGCAGCCGCACCGCCCAAAGCAAGGACGGCAGCAGCCCCGACAATGATCCATTTAACTCTCTTGTTCATCTGTTTCTCCTCTTAACGCATACCACTATGCAAGCAACGATTATTGCCACGGGAATAACTACGATAAATATCAGCAGATTAACGGCAAATTCCTTGTCGGTTCTCTCAAAAGTCTTGCTTGTAAAATCCTTTGGGACGATTGTAATGCCGTTTTCCTTGCCTGTCATAGTGTTGACTGTTTCAACAAACAGTTCGCCATTGTTGATATAGGAAAGCTGTGTCAGATACTCGTCAAGCATCATACTCGAACCTACTGCAAGCACATTGCTGTATATCTGCTCATTGTTCGAATTCCACAGGAATTTTCTGCCCATTACCATGAGGTGGTAACTCTTTTCAACTATCTGCGACTCGTCCAGCTTGCCGTCCTCGGTAAGCATATCCTCGGAAACAACATAGCCCGTGTCATAGCTTGAAAGAATTATCTCGGTGCTTCTTGTGTCCTTTTCGTCATAGAGAACATCAATAGGTCTTGACAGCGGAACGACAACAGACAGCGAAGGCTGTGCCAGCTTTTCCAAATAGCTGTCATTTATCTTTGATGTATAAATAGCGGGGATAGTTCCGCCGATGCTTGTGAGATTTTCCTTATTAGTGTCGTAGACAACGCCGTTTCCGACCTTTATTCCCCATTCTGCAAGGAATGCGTCAATGTTGGGAGTAGGCTTCTGCTCATAATCGGCAATGTAAATAAGATTCTTGCCAAGCTGACCGCCGTTGTCAAGGAAGGTGTAAAGCTTTTTAATGACCTCCTCGGGATAGTCATTGAGGGGGGCTATCATAACGATAATGTCCGCTTCTTCGGGAATAGCCTCCGTAAGCGGGTCACAGCTTACAACGTCATAGCCGTTATCGTTAAACATATTCTCATAATAGCTAATGGACTGCGTTGCGGAATCGGTGGTGAAAATGCAGGCTGTCATAGGATTAGCGTCGGTAACATACATAATGTTGGACGTAAACACCTGCTCCGCCTTTGAGGAAACCACCGTCATAGTGGGCTGTCCCGTGGTGTAGTAGGTGGAATAATCCGTTTCGATATTGAAAAGGTCAATTGCCGAGGTTACTCTTATCTTGTTATTTGCCTCAATAACAATATCACCCTCGTTAATGCTGCCCTTGTATATCTCGCTGTATCTGTTGACATAGGTAGGGTCCTTTGTCATATTTACAAATTCCAGAGAGATATTGTCCGACCAGATAACATACTTTTTCAGTATCTCATACGCCTGCTTATAGTAAACGCTGCCCGAAGCAAACACCTGCTCGTCCGACATAACAACTATCTTTACAGGCTGATCCACAGTGGCAAGGTAATCCTTAGTTTCCTGAGTTATCTCAAAGGTCTTGCCGGGTGTCAGATCAATGCTGAGATTTGTGCGCTTGCCAAGCTGCCCCACAATTACATTCAGCAGCACTACCAGAACAATTACCACAACGGTAACACCGGTCGCCATTGAGCCGTATTTGAAACGCTTTTTATTAATACTCATTGCAATTACCTCCCATTAACCCCAGCGGCGCTTTTCAAGCACACGAACTGTCAGGAAATTAAATAAAAAGGCAACGCTCAGGAAGAATATAACGCTTCCGATATTGATAATGCCCGTTGTGAATTCGTAATATTTCGTATAAAACGAAAGGGACTGCAAAGCACTCTTTATGGGTGCAACATTAACAGAAGCCGCTATAACGTCGATCATATACATCAGCATATTGAAGATAAAGCCGACAATTGCCGAAACTATCTGATTTTCCGTCAGAACGGAAGCAAATATTCCCGAGGAAATAAAAGCCATTCCCAGCAGCAGAAGTCCCAGCATATTGCCAAGGAATGTTGCAATAGACAGATTTCCCGCCATTCCGTAAAGTACCAGCGCATAGACAACATAGATAGCCATAGAAATAAGGAAAACCACCATTGCCGCCAGAAATTTTCCGAATACTATCTCGAAAAGATTAACGGGGGCAGTCAGCAGCGCCTGTTCCGTTTTCTGCTTCTTTTCCTCAGAGAAAAGACGCATTGTCAGCAGCGGCAGCAAAAACATCATAATGGTGAATACCGTTGCAAACAGGTTGGACATTTCGGTAGAACCCGAATAAATATTTCCCATAACAAAGAAATATCCCGTGTAAACGTAGAAAACCGCAATAAAAATGTAAGCGATAGGAGATGTGAAATAAGCCTTCATCTCTCGTCTGAAAATTGCGCCCATTACTCCTCACTCTCCTTTTTTTCGGAAGAATTGTCCTCTTTATCGGACATATTGCTGTTCTCCTCCGACATTTTATCCAGCTCCTCAACAGCCTTTTCGGAAGCCTTTTCGTTGGAAAGAACCACCTTTTCTCCCATTGTGATCTTGAGGAAGATATCCTCCAGGGTAAGCTCGGTGTTCTTCATTCCAAGGATATACCAGTTTCTGTCCGCAACACGCTTAAACAGTTCTCTGCGAATATCCTTGCCCTCTGTGACCTCAATATCATACTCGTAAATGCCGGGCTCTCTCTCCATATCCGCTCTGACGGAAACAACGCCCTTGATGCCCTTTATCATCTTCTCGACTTCGTCCTTAGGACCGTCTATGCGGACAATAAGCTTGTTGTCGTTAGTGACAAGCTTTGTGAGATTTTCCGTGGTATCGTCCGCAACGATAGTTCCGTGATCAATGATAATGATACGGTCGCAGGTCGCCTGTATCTCACTGAGGATATGGGACGAAAGGATAACCGTGTGCTTCTTTCCCAGCTTCTTGATAAGGGTTCTTATCTCGATTATCTGCATAGGGTCAAGACCAACGGTAGGCTCGTCAAGGATAAGTATAGGCGGATTTCCCACCAAAGCCTGCGCCATTCCCACACGCTGCTTGTAACCCTTTGACAGGTTCTTGATTATTCTGTCGTAAACATCGGTTATCTTTACAAGGGCGCAAATGTCCTCCAAATGCGCCTTGCGGGGCAGCTTGCACTTTTTCAGGTCGTATATAAAATTCAGATATTCCCTGACAGTCATATCAAGATAAAGGGGCGGCAGCTCGGGGAGATAGCCTATCTCCTTCTTTGCCTTAGTAGGCTCTTCAAGAATGTCTATGCCGTTAATAAGAGCCTGTCCCTCGGTTGATGAAATATATCCCGTCAGGATATTCATTGTAGTGGATTTTCCCGCACCGTTAGGTCCCAGAAATCCAAGTATCTCGCCGTCATTTACTGTAAACGACAGGTCGTTCACGGCTTTTTTCTGACCGTAATGCTTAGTCAGATTTTTGACCTCGATCATTTATACAGTCCTCCCGAATTTGACGGCAGAATTTATAACCTAATTCTGCCGCCGCATAATACATATTAATTGTAATCTGTCAATGTGAAAGCGGTGTGACAAAATCAAGAGAGTTTTGCAATACCCTTCTTAATTCTCTCAATACTGTCAGCCTTGCCGATAACAGCACAAAGCTCAATTCCGCCGCCGGGAGTGAACTGCTTACCTGAAACCGCAACTCTCAAAGGCCACAGCAGCCAGCCGTTCTTAACGCCAAGCTTCTCAATAAGTGCAAACAACTCTTCGTGGATTTTCTCCTCATTCCACTCATTTTCGGGAATAGCCTCCAGAACGGGAAGAATCTCGTTAAGAGCGGAAAGAGCGGTCTCCTCGTTAGTTTTCATCTTCTTGTGAACATAAAGCGCATTGTCATACTCGGGCAGAGCGTCAACAAAGTCAACCTGCTCGGGAATGTCAACGAACACCTCTGCTCTGGGCTGGAGAGTTCTGACAAGCACGTCAATGTCAATATCCTCACGCTTAACAGTCTGACGGATATAAGGCAGAGCAGCCGCCTTGAAATCGTCAAAGCTCATTCTTCTGATATACTCCGCATTGATAGCTTTAAGCTTCATGGGGTCGAAAATTGCGGGAGATTTGGAAAGTCCGCTGATGCTGAATTCCTTCTTAAGCTCCTCAAGGGAGAATATCTCATTCTCGCCCTTAGGTGCCCAGCCCAGCAGCGCAATGTAGTTGATGATAGCTTCAACCATATAGCCCTTGTCAAGCAGATCCTGGAAGGAAGCGTCACCGTCACGCTTTGCAAGCTTGTGCTGAGCGTCCTTCATAATATGCTCAACGTGGATATACTTAGGAGGCTCCCAGCCGAATGCCTCATAAAGCAGATTATACTTAGGCGCAGAGGACAGATACTCGTTTCCTCTTACAACGTGTGTGATGCCCATGAGATGGTCGTCCACAACATTTGCGAAATTATATGTGGGCATACCGTCTGCCTTAATAAGAACCTGATCGTCCAGAGTGGAGTTTTCAACGGTAATATCTCCGTAAAGCTCATCGTGGAAGGTAGTAGTTCCCTCCTCGGGTATCTTCTGACGAATAACGTAAGGAACGCCCTCTGCAAGACGCTTTTCAACCTCTTCCTTGGAAAGCTTGCGGCAGTGTCCGTTATACTTTGTGGGCTGACCGGAAACCTGCTGGATCTTGTGCATTTCCTCCAGCTCCTCCTTGGTGCAGAAGCAGTAATATGCATGTCCGCTTTCAACAAGCTGCAAAGCATAATCCTTGAAAATACCCATTCTCTCCGACTGAATGTAGGGACCAACGGGACCGCCGATGTCGGGACCTTCGTCCCAGATAAGACCTGTCTGTCTGAGAGTGTTGTAAATGACCTCGGTAGCACCCTCAACGTATCTTTCCTGGTCGGTGTCCTCAATACGGAGAATGAATGTGCCGTCATTCTGCTTTGCAATAAGGTATGTGTAAAGCGCGGTTCTCAGATTTCCGATGTGCATATAGCCCGTAGGACTGGGCGCAAATCTGGTTCTTACTTTTTTATCCATTTGACATTTGTCCTTTCAAAATAAATTGTATTTATAGTCAAGATTTTTTACATATTCCGTATCGGTTGCAATTCGCGCAAAAAGCTCGTCAATGCTGCCGAATTTCATTTCGGGACGAACAAAATCATACAGGGACACCTTAACCGTCTGCCCGTAAAGATCGCCCTCATATCCGATTATATATGTTTCCGCAAGCAGGGCAGAGTTTTGCTCCACCGTGGGCTTGACGCCTATGTTTGTTATGGAGCGGAAGTTTTTGCCGTCTATCTCGGTAAACGATGCATAAACGCCATACCTAGGAACAACTGTATTTTCGGGAATAAGCTGATTAATGGTCGGAAAATTCATAGTTCTCCCCAGCTCATGCCCGTGAATAACAGGCTCGCAGACAGAGTAAAAATGCCCCAACAGCAGATTTGCGTCAAGCAGCCTTCCCTCCCTGATAAGCTCCCTTATCCGTGTGGAGGAAACCTTCACGCCGTCCACCGTTTCATCTGCAATAATGTCGCAGAAGATGCCGTACCGACTGCCGCAAATCTCCGACAAAAGCCGTGAATTGCCGCCCGCATTCTTGCCAAAGGTAAAATCCCTTCCGCAGAAAACCGCACCGCAGTTCATCATTTTCACAAGAATTTTCTCGATAAAATCCTCTGCGGATAAGTCTTTTAGCTCCGAAAAGTTCGGCGAATAGACGTATTCAATACCATAGCTTAGGAAGAAATCCCGCTTCTGCCTGTCGGTCATTATCCTTTCGGCTGAACCGCTTTTGGACGTTACCGTGTTCGTGTCAAAGGTGAAAACAGCAGGTACAAGCCCGTATTTTCTCGCCCTTTCCACCGCACGTTTAATGACCTGTTTATGTCCCCGATGACAGCCGTCAAACAATCCGAGTGCCACCGAAGTTTTTTTCTCGGGAGGATCATGCAAATCTATCAAAAGCTTTTCCTCCCGTCAGAAATTTTTAAGTACCTTAAAAAGCCCGTCATTGACAACTCCTATGCCGAGAAAGATACCGTCATATCCGTAAACTGCCGCACGTTCTCCGTTTGCGGGACTGCCGTGCAGCCTTGAAGCGTCCAGCCGAACACCGTTGCGGTACATTTCCGTCTGCCGCTCGTTCAAATGCACCTGCGGCAGATAGCCGAACACCCGCTCAATGGGGATAACAAAGCTTTGAAAGCCCTGTCCGCTTTTAACGGCTTCGCTGATTTCATCAAGAGTGTGGCAAACGTCCAGCGTAAATCCGCAGGCGGACGTTCTCACAAGAGAAGTCATTATTCCGCCGCAGCGAAGCTCGGTACCTATGTCGTGGATAAGCGTCCTGATGTAAGTTCCCTTTGAACAGGAAATTTCCAGAAAGCCCTCACCCGTTTTAGCATCAAAGGAAAGCAGTTTAAGAGAATAAACGGTAATGGGACGGGGCTTGCGCTCCACCTCTATTCCCTTCCTTGCCAATTCGTAAAGCCGCTGACCGTTTACCGAAACAGCGGAATACATAGGGGGGATCTGCATAATATCTCCCCTGAATTTCCTGAGAACGGCTTCAAGACCTTCCTCGGTAATATCGGAAAAGTCCGATTTTGCGATTATCTCCCCCGTTGAGTCCTGCGTATCGGTAACAAGTCCCAGCTGAAAGCCCGCACGATAGATCTTGTCGTGGTCGGGCAGCATATCGCAGGCTTTTGTGGCACTTCCTATAAAAACGGGAAGAACGCCCTCCGCCATAGGGTCAAGAGTTCCTGCGTGACCTATCCGCCGCATTTTCAGAATACCTCTGAGCTTCGCAACAACATCAAACGAGGTAAAGCCCTTCGGCTTATAAATGCAGATTATACCAGCCATAAATCATATCCCAGCGCCTCTCCGACAACCGTCAGAATACGCCGTTTAACCTCCTCCGGAGTACCTGTAAGCTGTGCGCCCGCCGCCTTAACGTGCCCTCCGCCGCCTAGCTTGCGGCAAATCTCGGACACGTCCGCAGTTGTGGCAGAACGCATGGATATTTTGAAAATATTATTGGATTTCTGCTTGATAGTAACGCCTATCTCAACATTTTCAAGCTGTATTGTCAGGGACGCAAGTCCCTCAAACTCGGCAAGCTCAATGCCGAAATCCTTTGTCAGCTCCTCGGTAATGGTTATCATTGAGCAGCGGTCGTCGAAATAAAATTCCATATTAGACATAACATACTGCTCTATCCTCATTCTGTCCTTGCTCTTTACGTCAAACATTTTTCTGTTGATTATTGCATAGGGGACATTGTATCTGCTCATAAGCTCCGCTGCTATCTGATGACATCTGGGAGTAGTGTTTTCATACTTAAAGCAGCCTGTATCGGTAGCAATTCCCGTGTAAAGGCAGGACGCAATGTAAGTATCCAGTTCCACGCCCATTTTCTCGTACAGCTCAAACATTACCTCGCAGGCAGCAGACGCATTGGCATTGAGCAGCGTTCTCTCCGCATATTCCGTATTGGAAATATGGTGGTCTATGCAAAGATTTACATAATCCGAATAATGCGCAAGAGTGCGTCCCAAAAGCTTGCTGTCCGCCACATCAACGGCAACGATAGCCTCGGGCATAAACTTCATAGGCTGATAGCCCTCATACATATTGTCATAACGGTGCGGGAACTCGTCGCTGCAGAGCACGTTTGCTTTTTTGCCAAGCTTTCTCAGAACAGCACAAAGGGAAAATGCACTGCCGAGAGTATCCCCGTCGGGGCTTTGATGTGTCAGTATATGATAATTGTCATGGGCATAAAGAAACTTTATTACCTCATCAAATTCAACTCGCAAAGCTATCCCCCCAGTTAATTTTTTTTACTTGTCGCCGAGAGCGTCACTTATCATTTTGGAGATCTCGGCGGAATGTTCGATAGAATTGTCTGCGATAAATTTCAGCTCGGGACATTTTCTAAGATGCAGCCTGTTGCCTATCTCACGGCGGATAAAGCCCGATGCACTTTCAAGCCCCTTGACTGCCGTTTTGGCGGACTCCATACCCTCCAGCGAAGAAATATACGCTTTAAGATGTGAGCCGTCCCCCGAAAGCTCGGTGCGCACAACCGTGACCATACCCGATTTTACCCTCGGGTCTTTGATCTCGTTGCAGATCATCGCAGAAAGCTCTCTTTTAATGTCCTCGGAAAGTCTGCTGTTTTTAAAATTAGCCATAATATCTCCTTATAATAGGGACGGCAGAATTTTTCCCGCCGTCCATCGAGATCAATCTCTGTATTCTTCCATAATAAAGGCTTCGAAGATGTCGCCTTCCTTAATATCTCCGAATTTTTCAAGAGTTATACCGCACTCATAGCCGGATGAAACTTCCTTTGCATCGTCCTTGAAACGCTTTAAGCTGGACATTTTGTCCTCAGCGATAACGATACCGTCACGGACAACTCTTATCTCCGCATTTCTTGTAACCTTACCGTCAAGAACGTAAGCACCCGCAACATTTCCGACATTGGAGATCTTGTATACCTGACGAACCTCGCAGCGTCCCAGAAGATTTTCTCTGAACTTAGGTGCAAGCATACCCTTCATAGCCGTGCTTACTTCCTCGATAGCGTCATAGATGATTCTGTAAAGTCTTATCTCAACGCCGTCCTTCTCCGCAGAATCCGCAGCAACGGGGTCGGGTCTTACGTTAAAGCCTACGATGATTGCATTTGAAGCGTTTGCCAGCATTACGTCACCCTCGGAAACAGCACCTACCGCACCGTGAATAACCTTTACTCTTACTTCATCGTTAGACAGCTTTTCAAGGGACTGCTTAACAGCTTCAACAGAGCCCTGAACGTCCGCCTTAACGATAATAGGCAGCTCCTTGATCTCGCCCTGTTCGATCTGAGAGAACAGATTGTCAAGCGTTACCTTCTGATACTGACTGAACTGCTCCTGCTTTGCTTCGTGCTTTCTCTGCTCAACCAGCTCTCTTGCAAGACGTTCGTCCTCAACAGCATTGAAGGTATCGCCCGCAGCGGGAACCTCCGCAAGACCTGTTATCTCAACAGGATAGGAAGGGCCTGCAGCCTTAACGGTCTTGCCCTTGTCGTTGGTCATAACTCTAACACGTCCCACAGCTGTTCCTGCAATAATGATGTCGCCTGTTTTAAGTGTACCGTTCTGAACAAGAAGTGTAGCAACGGGGCCTCTTCCCTTGTCAAGACGCGCTTCGATAACAGTACCCTTTGCAAGTCTGTTGGGATTTGCTCTCAGCTCCTGTACCTCGGCAACAAGCAGAACGTTTTCCAGCAGCTCGTCAATACCCTCACCTGTCTTAGCGGAAACGGGAACGCAGATAACATCGCCGCCCCATTCCTCGATAACCAGACCGTGTTCGGTAAGCTCCTGCTTAACTCTCTCGGGATTTGCGCCTTCCTTGTCTATCTTGTTGATAGCAACGATTATCTGAACATTTGCAGCCTTTGCGTGGTTGATAGCCTCAACTGTCTGGGGCATGATACCATCGTCTGCGGCAACAACGAGGATAGCAATATCCGTTACGGACGCACCTCTTGCTCTCATAGCAGTGAACGCTTCGTGACCCGGTGTGTCAAGGAATGTGATCTCCTTGCCGTTGCAGGTAACTCTGTAAGCACCGATATGCTGTGTAATGCCTCCAGCCTCGGAAGCGGTAACATTTGCATTTCTTATCTTATCGAGAAGTGAAGTTTTACCGTGGTCAACGTGTCCCATAACAACGACAACGGGAGCTCTTTCCTCGCCCTCGCCCTCGTCCTCGGAATCGTCGATAAGACGCTCCTCAATGGTAACGATAACTTCCTTTTCAACCTTTGCGCCCAGCTCCTCCGCAACGAGAGAAGCGGTATCAAAGTCAATTGTCTGATTTATTGTACACATCTCGCCCAGCTTCATCAGCTGCTTGATGACCTCGGTAGCAGTCACCTTCAGACGTGCAGCCAGCTCGGAAACCACGATTTCATCGGGAATAAGGACTTTAAGCTGCTGCTTTCTTGCTCTTTCAAGCTCAAGACGCTTGAGCTTTTCAGCCTCTGTTTCCCTCTTTGTGGAATACTGCTGCTTGTTTCTCTGAGCGGACTTCTGAGTAAGCTTCTGCTTTTTGGAATAGTTATCCTTGTTGCGTCCGCCGCCGCTCTGTGTGGTAGCGATGTTGTCGTACTTTTCATTGTACTTGTCAAGCTCAACATAGCTGCCTCTTGTATCGACAGTTCTTGTTACCTGAACGGGAGTCGAAGAACCCGAAGACGCAGCATTTACATTCAACTTCTGCTTCTGGGACTGCTGCTTCTGAGGAGCGGGCTGCTGCTTTGGCTTTTCCTGAGAATTCTGCTTGTTCTTCTGCTCCTGAGATTTGTTTATCTGCTGATTGAATTTCTGCACCTGAGATGGCTGCGAAACAGGCTTCTTGTTGTTATTATTGTTCTTCTGTTCGTCCTTCTTAGGCTGATTTTCCTGCTTCTGAGGAACGGGCGCATTGTCCTTTGCGGGAGCCTTCTGAGCTTCCTGCTTAGGCTGCTCCTGCTTGGGCTTCTGCTCCTGCTTAGGCTTCTCCTGAACGGGCTGTTTCTTCTCCGCAGGCTTCTTTTCCTCTGCCTTTTTAACGTCCTTCTTAGGCTCGGGCTTCTTCTTTGCGTCCTTCTTAGGCTCAGCTGGCTTTTCGGGCTTCGGCTGATTTCTTGTTGCGAAATACGCATCGAAATTTTCTACCTGATTTTTCTGGGAAAAATATTCGAGAATAAATTCCATCTCACCGCAGGTCAGCACTGCAGAAGGCTTCTTGGAAACCTTCAGTTCCTTTTCAAGCACCTCAATAAGCTCCTGATTTGAAACTCCGAGGTCCTTGGCTGCTTCATTTATTTTTGTTTTTGTCTTATCATTTGCATTCATAGGCTGATAAATCCTCCATTCAGCTGTTTTGTTCAAGCTGCGCTATCCTGTCCGCAAAGCCCTGATCGCAGACTGCGGCAACACCGATGCGCTTGCTGAGTCCGTAGTATAAATCGTCCATTTTGACTGACAGCTTCATATACGGAACATTATATTTTTCTGCCGCGAATTCCGCTTCCTTCGCAGTTTTCGGCGATACATCGGCAGCTGTGAAAATAAGCCTTGCCTTATGCTTTTCCGCCGACTGCACAGAAGCGTCAAAGCCCATTTCCAGCTTACCCGCTCTGCGGCAGATCGTGATGATGTTTATAAGCTTTGTTCGAGCGGCAAGGCTTTCATCAATGCTTTCACTCACCGTTCTCACCGCTTTCTCTCAGTTCGTCCTCCATACGCTGATAGACTGCATTATCTATCTGCATGGAAAACGCCTTTTCAAAACGCCTTGCCTTTTTCGCTTTTTTAAAACATTCAAGACTTCGGCATATATATGCACCTCTGCCCGACTTCTTTCCCGTCAGATCGAGAAGAACGTCGCCCTCGGGAGTTTTGACCGCCCTGATAAGCTCTCTCTTTGGCTTCATCTCACCGCAGCCCAGGCACATTCTCATTGGTATCTTCTTAACAGCACCCGCCATAATTACTGCTCCGCTTCTTCATCGGCAGGCTTTTCCTCGGGAGCTGCATCGGGCTGTTCTGCGGGCTTGATGTCTATCTTATAGCCTGTAAGTCTTGCGGCAAGCTTTGCATTCTGTCCCTTGTTTCCGATAGCCAGCGAAAGCTGATTGTTGGGAACGATAACTGTGCAGGTCCTTGCCTCTTCATCGGTTATCTCAACGCTTACCACCTGTGCGGGAGAAAGCGCCTGAGCAATAAATTCTGCGGGATCCTCATTGTAAAGGATAATGTCTATCTTCTCGCCGCCCAGCTCGTCAACTATCTTGCTTATTCTGGAACGCTTTGCGCCCACGCAGGAGCCGATAGCGTCAACATTCTTATCCTTTGACCAAACAGCGATCTTGGTTCTGGAGCCCGCCTCTCTGGAGATGGACTTTACCTCAATTGTTCCGTCATATATCTCGGGAATTTCAAGCTCAAAAAGACGCTTTACAAGCTCTCTGTGAGTTCTGGAAACCTTGATAGCAGGCTTCTTGTCGGGATTGATTATGTCCACAACATAGACCTTGATAATGTCGCCCTCTTTAAGTACCTCGCCGGGTATCTGCTCATTCTTGAACAGATAAACCTCGTTTTTGTCAATGCGCAGAGTTGCATTTCCCGTAGCAGGCTCAATTTTAAGAACAGTTGCGGAAACTGCCTCATGCACCTTATCCTCATACTGACTGAGCAGCTTTTCTCTTTCAAACTCCTTAATGTCGTGACGGATAGACTGCTTTGCATACTGCGCAGCAACTCTTCCAAACTGTGCAGTCGAAAGCTTAAAGGGAATAACATCTCCCACAGCAGCCTTCTTGGAAACGGTCTTTGCCTCGTCGATGTTTATCTCATTCATGTCGATAGGCTCGTCGTCAACAACGGTACGCATAATAGCGACCTCAAACTTGTTATCCTCGGGGCTCAGTTCAACACGCACATCATCGCAGTCGGGATATTCCTTTCTGACTGCCTTTTCGATACCCTGACGAATTTTCTCCACAAGGAGATTTGCGGGGATACCGTTTTCCTTTTCCAGAAGGGTAAGTGCGTCAAACAGTTCCTTCATATCATTCTTAGCCATTTTTCCCAATTCCTCCAATTTATATAGTATATTTAAATTTTCAAATTACAGCTCAACATCGTCCATTCCGTCGAAAAGATCTTCATCGTCGCAAAGCTTAACAAATGCCGTTTCCGACAGCTTGATGGTTTTCTCTCCCTGCTCGGTGTCAGCGGTGATGGAACCGTCCTCCTTATTATATGAACGCAGCACGGCAATGAACTCCTTAACACCGTCCGTTTCCCTGATGTACCGAATTCTTATGGGACAGTCGATAAATTCCAGGAAATGCTCCTCCTTTTTCAGAGTCCGCCCTATTCCCGGTGAACCTACCTCCAGCACATAGGAACCGTCAATGGGGTCAAGCTCGTCAAGCTTTTTCGACAGCGGGCGGGACACCTTTTCGCAGTCGTCCATTGTCAGACCGCCGTCAAATCTGTCCAGCAGCACCTTCAGATAACGTGTTGCACCTTCCTTTTCAAACAGAACGTCCCAGACTGTAACGCCGTTCTCGGCAGCCAGCGGCTCGGCAAGCTCCCTGACCAGCTTTACGGTATTTCCGCCCTTGCCGCCTTTTTTTCTGATTTTGGTTTCAGCCATTTAACAACCTCCGGAATATAAACAAAAGGTCGGAAGCTGTTTCCGACCTTTCTGTTTAATATATTTTGTTGTACATATTATACCACAGCGGTTCAAAAAATGCAAGAGGTTTTTCAAAAATAACAGATTTTTTGCCTGAAATATACTATTTGTAGATATTTCACAGATGATTTTTGTTAATTTTGCCATAGCCATCTTGCAGCAATGTGATAAGTCGGATTGATTTTTGTTAAAAATCACGAAATTTGTTGACATTGGAAGATTTATCTGTTATAATGGTATGTGTATTTTTATTCTTATATGAAGGAGTTTTCAAAATGAAGCTTAATGGTTCGGATATAATCATAGAATGTCTGCTTGAACAGGGCGTTGACACGGTTTTCGGATATCCCGGAGGAGCAGTGCTGAACATCTATGACGCACTTTACAAGTACAGCGACAAGATTACACACATTCTCACATCTCACGAGCAGAACGCCGCACACGCTGCCGACGGCTATTCCAGAACAACAGGCAGAACAGGCGTTGTCATTGCAACCTCGGGTCCGGGTGCAACAAACCTTGTTACAGGTATCGCAACCGCATATATGGACAGCATTCCTATGGTAGCTATTACAGGAAATGTTACCACTTCTCTCCTGGGACTTGACAGCTTCCAGGAGGTTGACATTACGGGAATAACCATGCCCATCACAAAGCATAATTATATTGTCAAGGACGTTACCAAGCTTGCCGACATTATCAGAGAAGCCTTCTTTATCGCAAATGACGGCAGAAAGGGTCCCGTACTTATCGACATTCCCAAGGACATAACCGCAGCCGTATGCGAGTTTGAGCATAAGCCCCTGAAAACTCATGACCCAATTCTCGGCGCAGATGTTGAAAGTGAAATTGACGAAGCTGTACGCCTTATCAAAGAAGCAAAAAAGCCCTTCCTTTACGCAGGCGGCGGTGTTGTTTCCGCAGAAGCAAGAGAGGAATTTTCAAAGTTTGCAGAGCTGCTTGACGCTCCCGTTTCCCTCAGCCTTATGGGACAGTGTGCTCTTGACAATACCTCTGAAAGATACGTTGGAATGTTGGGTATGCACGGCACAAAGACCGCTTCTCTCGCCCTTTCCGAATGTGACCTGCTTATCGTTATGGGCAGCCGTTTCAGCGACAGAGTTACCTGTAATGTCAACACCTTTGCACCCGGAAAGAAGATAATCCATTTTGAGATAGATCCCGCAGAAATAAACAAGAATGTCACTGTTGACCATAAGGTTGTCGGCGATTTGAAATACGTTCTCGGTCAGATGAATGTACGTATGCCGAAGCTTTCTCACCCCGAATGGATGAGCGAGATAGCAGCATGGAAAAAGGAATATCCTCTTGTTCAGGTTGCAAACGATCCCGAAGCAGTTACACCTCAGTATGTTATCGAAACCCTTGACGAGCTGACAGACGGCAAGGCTGTTATCTCCACCGAAGTAGGTCAGCATCAGATGTGGATAGCCGAGTATTACAACTTCAAGTCCGCACGTTCTCACGCAACCTCGGGCGGTCTGGGAACTATGGGCTACGGTCTAGGCGCAGCTATCGGTTCCAAGGTCGGCAACCCCGACAAGGTAGTTGTAAACGCAGCAGGCGACGGCAGCTTCTATATGAACTGCGCAGAGCTTTCAACCCTTGCAAAGTATCAGCTGCCGGTTATCGAGCTGGTGTTCAACAACTCCGTTCTGGGAATGGTTCGTCAGTGGCAGCGTCTTTTCTACGGCAAGAGATTCTCTCAGACGACCCTTGAAAAGCCCACCGATTTCGATATGCTTGCAAAGGCATTCGGCATTGAGGGAATGACCATAAACAAGAAGAGCGAAGTAAGGGACGTTCTGAAAAAGGCAATCGAATGCAACAAGCCTGTACTTATCAACTGCATCATTGACAAGGACATCAACGTTCTGCCTATGGTTCCCGCAGGTGCGTCCGTTGCAGAGCCTATCCTTGATATTGTTATTGACGACTGATTTTAAGTTACATATTCCGCAGCCTGTGCCGTAATGGGACAGGCTGTTTTTTCAAACGGAGGAAGTAAAAATGTCCGAACCAAAAAGAAATTACAGCTATGAGCTTGAACAGATCATAGGAAATATCAGCCCCGACGCTCCCCCGACTCTGCTGCTTCACAGCTGCTGTGCGCCCTGTTCAAGCTATGTTCTGGAATATCTCTCGGAATATTTTCGGATAACGGTGCTTTACTATAACCCGAACATTTACCCATCTGAGGAATACGAACACCGCATTGCCGAGCAGCGCCGATTTATCGGGGAAATTCGTACAAAATATCCCGTTGAGTTTATGGGACGAGAGCATTTCCCCGAGCGTTTTTACGAAGCCGTAAAGGGACTGGAAGCAATTTCCGAGGGCGGAGAACGCTGCTTTGCCTGCTATCGTATGCGGCTTGAAGAAGCAGCAAAAACAGCGTCGGAAAACGGCTTTGATTTTTTTACCACCACATTATCCATCAGTCCCCACAAGAACGCATTTATGCTCAATAAGATAGGCGAAGAGCTGGCTGAAAAGTACGGTGTCAGACATCTGCCGTCCGATTTCAAAAAGAAAAACGGTTACAAGCGTTCAACGGAGCTTTCGGCACAGTACGGCATCTACCGTCAAAATTACTGCGGCTGTGTTTTCTCACTGAAGGAAACGGAAGAGCGTAGGAGGGCAAAGAAAAATGACGCTTAAAGAACATGCAAAACGTCTGAAATCGGACGTTCCGGCCGTGTTTCTCGCATTAAAGGACAGCCGCACTCCCCTGTCTGCTAAAATTTTTGCGGCACTGACCGTTGCCTATGCCCTGTCCCCCATCGACCTTATCCCCGATTTTATCCCGGTGCTTGGGTATCTCGATGACCTGCTGATACTTCCTGCACTTGCAACAGCGGCAATTCATTTTATCCCCAAAGATGTTATGGAGGAATGTCGCAGAAAAAGCGAAGGAATGTGGGAAAACGGCAAGCCGAAGAAATGGTATTTTGCCGTTCCTATCGTTTTATTTTGGCTGGTAATTCTGCTGCTGATTTTGAAAGGACTTTTTTAAAATGAGCATTGACATTTCCCGTATCTATCGCCCTATCACAGCCACACCCTTCAAAAGATCGGGAGATTACTGCGAATACCCTCCCTGCGACGCACTAAAGCCTTATATCCGCTGCTTCTGGGGAACAAACAGCGAGCTGCCCGGGGACAATTTTCAGCCCGATCATTCAATTGTAATCCCCGACACCTGTATGGATATCATTATGGACATTGACAAGGAAAGCGGCAAGGCACATGAATTTTTCTGCGGCATAAATGACGGATATTTTTACTCCCGTCCGCAGCCCTTTGACGAGAAAAAATCCACCTTTGCCATTCGGTTTTACTGTCACAGCGTTATACTTTTTGCGGACTGTCATATGTCGGAGGCGCTTAATTCCGCCGCACCCGCAGAGCAGTATTTTGAAGATTTCGGGCGTGCTGTCCGACGAGAAATTGCCGAAGCAAAAACTACCGCCGAACGCATTGCACTTGCGGAAAATTATCTTCTCCGCCGTCTGAACAAAAGCCGTGAAAACCCCGATCTTATGAACGCTCTTTACTATATTATCAGCAGAAACGGCAATGCGGATATTTCGGATATTTCCCTTTACACGGCGCTCAGCAAACGTCAGCTTGAACGCATTTTCAAGCGTATAACGGGTGTTTCTCCTAAAACACTTACCGACCTGATACGCTATCAGCTGTTGTGGCAGGACGTTATTTCTGCGAACTTTGACGTTCAGGAAGCTGTTCTGAAATTCGGTTACTGCGACCAGTCACATCTTCTGAAAAGCTTCAAAAAGCTTCACGGTGAAACACCTTCGGAGGCACTCAAAAAAGCCCGTGAAGATGTCGCATTTTTACAATACAATTCCCGCAAAATGCGTTAATATTAATTCGGAGGTAATGCTATATGAAACAGAGAATCCCAAACAATTTCGCTGAGTTTTGCGATGAACTTTTGAAATGCGGCTTCTCTCTTGGCGGCAATTCAAAGGGAATTTACGCAATAATCCCCTACGACTGGAAGGAGCAGGAATTTCTTGATTATCCCGCAAAATGGCACACGGGCGACCCGGAAACCGACCCGTGGGAATGGCGTATGCGGGTGCTGGAGGAACGCTCCGAGTTTGCTTATGCAAAGGTTTTCTTCAACGTCAGCGGATATATCACAAAGGAATGGTACCCCTATTTTCTGTCCGTCCGCAGGCATGGAAAATCCTTTGAGGAAGCGTATAACGACGGCGAGATCAGTCAGACAGCAAAAAGGATTTACGAGCTTGTTTCCGATAACGGACGCCTTGCCGTACACGAAATTAAGCAGCTGGGCGGTTTGGAAAAATGCAAGGATTTTGACAAGGCACTGACCGAGCTGCAAATGAAAATGTACCTGACTATGTGCGGGCGTGCGCCTAAGCTTAACAAAAACGGCGAGCCATTCGGCTGGTACAGCACGGTTTTCTGCACTCCCGAGGTTTTCTGGAATGACGAAGCGGTTTTCTCACAAAACATCCCCGAAGAAAAAGCCGCAGCTGCTATCGGACAGCAGGTCCTGAAGCTTAATCCCGAAGCAAACGAGCGGAAAATCAAAAAGTTCATTTTCGGATAGCATTTCTCACATTCACATTAAGGAGAATAAAAAATGACAGTATTTGAAAAAGCAAGAAATTATCTCTATCGAAATGCCACACCGCTGCAGCTGGCAAAATGGAAATTTTTCTTTGAAAACGGCTCTGAGGAGGACATTCTGACCGCACTCAGCTGTTATCAAAACGAGGACGGCGGCTTCGGTCACGGGCTTGAAGCGGACTGCTTAAATCCCAATTCATCGCCAATACAAACATGGGCGGCAACGGAAATTCTGGGAATGATAATGTTCAAGGACGACAGTCACCCTATTGTCAAGGGAATACTGAAATATCTTGAAAGCGGTGCTGATTTTGACAGCGACAAAATGCAGTGGCTGAACACCGTCCCCACAAATAACGACTACCCCCACGCCATCTGGTGGGAATATGCAGAGGGCGGCGGCGAATTCAAGTACAATCCCACGGCGGCTCTGGCGGGATTTATCCTGCTTTTTGCGGACAAGGGCACTTCGCTTTATCAAAAGGGCTGCGAGATAGCAAAATCGGCGGCGGAATGGTTTTTCGCAAATTCTCCACTTAATGAACAGCATATAGTCGGCTGTTTTGCCGCACTTTTCAATATGTGCAATATTGCCGGTAAGACCGACCTTTTTGATATGCAGTGTATGGGCGAACAGCTGCTTGCATCGGTGAAAAAATGCGTTTGCTGCGACCCCGAAGAATGGGGCAAGGCGTATATGGCGGTTCCTCAGGATTTTGTGATGTCAAGAGAAAGCCCATATTATTCCGTTTTGGGCGAGGCTGCGGAGAAATACGCTGATTTTCTCCTTGACTCTCAGCTGGAGGACGGCTCATTCCCCGTGAATTGGCAATGGTACAACGATTACAGGGAATTTGAAGTTTCCAAGGTTCGCTGGAAATGCGAGTTTATTATTAAAAATATGCTGTTTCTGCGTAATTTTGGAAAGCTATAAAATATTGCCGTAAACTATATCACAAAAATCATGTGCCATCTTCATATAAACGTTTTCGTCACAAATTGTCTTCTTTACGTTATATAATTCCGATTGAATAAGGCTGTTTGATATGATATACTTTTTGCAGAAAAATATCTGTCAAAGCAGAAAGGAAAATAACCATGGCAAAGAAAATTCTCGACTGGAATAAATACATTGACAAATCTGCGGAAACCGTTTCCGAAGGTATTGTTATGCTCAAAAATGACAACGCCGCTCTCCCCCTTAACGCAGACGAGGAAGTCGCAGTTTTCGGACGTATCCAACTGCATTACTACAAAAGCGGCACAGGTTCGGGCGGACTTGTAAACGTAAGCAAAATTATCGGCGTTACGGACGGTCTTATTGAAAAGGGTGTCAAGGTCAACGAGGAGCTGCTTGATGTCTACAAAAAATGGGACGAGGAAAACCCATTTGATACAGGCGTCGGCTGGGGAAATGAGCCTTGGTCGCAGACAGAAATGCCCCTTGATGACAGCCTTGCAGCACGGATCTCCGAAAAATGCTCCACCGCCATCGCTGTTATCGGAAGAACCGCAGGCGAGGAACAGGACAACAGAAACGTCAAGGGTGCGTTCCTTCTCAGCGACGGCGAAGAGGCAATGCTGGAAACCGTCAGAAAGCATTTCAAAAAGGTGATCGTGCTGCTGAATGTGGGAAACATCATTGATATGGGCTTTGTGCAAAAGTACTCCCCCGACGCCGTGCTTTACATCTGGCAGGGCGGTATGGTGGGCGGTCTGGGAACTGCCGATGTGCTGACGGGAAATGTTTCTCCCTCAGGAAAGCTGCCCGACACTATTGCGTTTTCCGTTACTGACCACCCTTCCGACAAATATTTCGGTGACAATAACAAAAATTTCTATTCCGAGGATATTTTTGTGGGTTACAGATATTTTGAAACCTTCGCCCCCGAAAAGGTAATGTACCCCTTCGGCTTTGGTCTTTCCTATACAAGCTTTGAGGTTAAGACCCTTTCCGCAGATATTGACAGCAAAACGGCAAGCCTAAAAATTTCCGTGAAAAATGTGGGCAAATTCAGTGGAAAAGAAGTTGTTCAGATATACGCCGCAGCCCCTCAGGGAACTTTAGGCAAGGCTGCAAAGGTGCTCTGCGGTTACGAAAAAACAAGACTTCTTGCCCCCGGCGAGGAACAGACACTGGCAATTTCCGTAAACATTTCGGGACTTGCCTCCTATGACGATTCGGGCGTATCGGGAAACCGTTTCTGCTATATTCTCGAAAAGGGCGTTTACAAGCTGTTCTGCGGAACCGATGTTAGAACTGCCGCCGAATGTGCTTCATTTGAGCTGCCCGAAACTATAATTCTGAAAAAGGTAAAGCAGGCATTGGCACCCGTTCTGCCATTTAAGAGAATGAAGGCTGTTTCTGATAATGGCAAGCTGTCTGTTGATTTTGAGGAGGTTCCCCTTTCCGAGGTTGACGAACCCCGCCGCCGTCTTGAAAATCTCCCCGAAGAGATACCGTTTACAGGCGATAAGGGCATCAAGCTTGCGGACGTGAGAAACGGCAAAAATACTCTCACGGAATTTATCGCGCAGCTTTCCGACAATGACCTTGCCTGCATTATCCGAGGCGAGGGCATGGGCAGTCCCAAGGTAACTGCGGGCACGGCTGCGGCATTCGGCGGAGTTTCCGACGGTCTGGCTGAATTCGGTATCCCCTGCGGCTGCTGCTCCGACGGACCTTCGGGTATGCGTCTTGACTGCGGAACAAAGGCTTTCAGTCTGCCAAACGGCACGCTTATTGCTTCTACCTTCAACAGGTCACTTGTTACCGAGCTATTTGAATATATGGGCAGAGAAATGTCCGCAAACAAGGTTGACTGTCTTTTGGGACCCGGCATAAACATTCACCGTCACCCCTTAAACGGCAGAAATTTCGAGTATTTCTCCGAGGATCCCTTCCTGACAGGCACAATGGCATCTGCGGAACTGAAGGGTCTGCACAGCGAGGGAGTTACGGGAACCATCAAGCATTTCTGCGGAAATAATCAGGAAACTAACAGGCATTATCTGGATTCCGTTGTTTCCGAAAGGGCACTCAGAGAGATCTATCTTAAAGGCTTTGAAATTGCAGTTACCGAGGGAAATGCAGATTCCATTATGACAAGCTATAATCTTGTAAACGGACTCTGGACCTGCGGCAGCTACGACCTTTGCACAGCTATCCTCCGTGATGAATGGGGCTACACAGGCTTTGTTATGTCCGATTGGTGGGCAAATATCAACCGTCGGGGCTGTCAGGCTGACAAGACCGATTTTGCAGCAATGGCACAGGCTCAGAACGACGTTTACATGGTCTGCGCAGACGGCGGCAGCAACAATGACAACACCCTTGTCGCCCTTGAAAACGGTACGCTCACCCGCTCCGAGCTGCAAAGAAATGCAATGAATATCTGCTCCTTCCTGCTGAAAACTCACGCCATGGACAGGCTTTGCGGCACTGCCGACGAGGTGGAGATCATCAACCGTCCCGATGAAAACAGTTCAGCAAATTCCGAGGACGTGACCTTCTATAAGCTGGACGGCAGCGTTACCATCGATTGCTCAGACGTATGCACCGACCGAGGAGCGGAGTTCTCCTTCGCCCTTGACATTTCCGAGCCGGGACGCTACCGCTTCACTCTGACAGGCAGCTCAGAGCTCAGCGAGCTTGCACAGATACCTGTCAGCGTTTTCAGCATGGGAACGCCCTTTGGCACCTTCACCTGGAATGGTACAGGCGGACTTCCTGTTTCATTTACATTTGAGGGCGACTGCTTCTCACGCTTTACAGCTATGCGAGTTTATTTCGCTCAGGGCGGACTAAAGCTTCACAGCATTAAGATTGAAAAGGTGAACTGATAAATACTCCCGCAAGCCTTGTTGAATTCAAGGTCTGCGGGAGATTTTTTGTGTGATGCCTAACGGTCATCCCAATGCTTACGATAATATTTTGCCTTGTACTCTGACGGTGTTATCCCCGCCACCTGCTTGAAATTCTCCGTAAAATGGCTCTGGGACGCAAACCCCAGAAACTCCGAGATCTCCGAACAGGAAAGCTCGGAATATACCAGCATATTCTGCGCTGTCTGAATTTTTTTGCTCCTGATATATTGGAGAACAGTCTGCCCCGTTTCCGATTTGAAAAGCTTTCCCAGATATGTACGGTCTATGCCCATATGCTCCGCCACCTCCGTAACGCTCAGGGGGCGGTGCAGATTGTCGGAAATGTATTCCATTGCCTTTATGCAGTGAAGGTTCAGACGCTTTGTTTTGTTCAGCCTTTTCATTCGTTCCGCATAGTCAAATATCACCTGCTCATGAAGCTCAAAAAGCTGTTTTACCGTATCCGCCTTGTCGATACGGTTAATGTAAATGTCGCTTAGACCGTAGGAATCCCGTTCGTCCAGACCGCCCTCAATGCAGAAGCGGCATATCATGGAAACGGTGACTATTATGTGGTATTTCAGGTTGCGTATTTTATCGTCGGACAGCTTACCTCTTTCGGGCAGATCGACACTTTGAAATATGCCCTCCGACTTTAACTTTTTGAGTGCCTCAATATCGCCGTTTTTCACATTGTTATAAAAAGAAAGCTCGGAATCATAGGTCGGGTGAGATAACCCAAGCTCACGCTGAACAAATCGCTGATATGCAAGCTCCTTTGATGTTACTCCGCTCATATTTACACCTCAAATCTTATAATTATACCGCATTTATTATACCATATTATCAGATAAAATGCTATACTAATATCAATGAAAATCATCGGAAACATTACCCGCTAAAAACAAAAATACTTACAGAAAGGAAATTCACTATGAAAAAGCTTATTGGATTTCAGAAAGGCGTAAACCTCGGAGGCTGGCTCTCCCAGAACACTTTCACACAGGAGCACCTTGACACCTTCATCACCGAAAAGGATATTGCCGTCATCAAGGAATGGGGCTGCGACCACCTCAGGCTTCCCGTTGACTTTGAGAATATCGAGGAAGAGGACGGTGCGATCAAGGAAAGCGGCTTCAACTACATCGAAACCTGTATCGGCTGGTGCAGGAAGTACGGTCTGAATATGGTTCTCGACCTTCACAAGACCTGCGGCTATATTTTCGACGATGCCAATTATTCGGCAGGCTTTTTCGACAATAAGGAGCTTCAGGACAGATTTATCCGAACCTGGGACAGGCTTTCTTCAAGATTTGCAAAGGATTCCGACATTGTGATGTTTGAAATGCTCAACGAGGTCACCGATTTTGCAGTTGCAGACAAGTGGAACGAAATCGCACTCCGCTGCATTAAGACGATACGCAAAAACGCACCCACAGCAAAGATTCTTTACGGCGGCGTTGGATACAGTGCAATTACGGCAGTAAAGCTCCTTGCAATGCCCACCGATGAAAATATCGTTTACAATATCCATTGCTATGAGCCCCTTATTTTCACCCATCAGACCGCTCAGTGGTGCGAGGGAATGCCCATTGATTTCCACATTGCATATCCCGACGATATTGAAACCTATCAGAGAGAAATGAAGAAGATAAAGTCCGCATGCTTTGGCGTTTTTGCAGATGAAAGCAAAAAGGTCACAAAGCTTAACTCCGATTTCTTCGCAGAGCTTTTTGAGGAGGCTGTACGTGTTGCCGAGGAAAGAAACGTTTCCCTCTACTGCGGCGAATACGGCGTTATCGATCAGGCTCCCACCGCTGACACCCTGCGTTGGTTCAAGGACATTAACACAGCATTTGAGAAGTACGGCATAGGCAGAGCGGCATGGTCATACAAGCAGATGGATTTTGGTCTTTCCGACGAACATTACAAGGAAATTATCACAGAGCTCACCAAATATCTTTGATATATAATACCCCCAATCACATCAAAGCCTTCCATTGGTAATTTCCGCCAAAGGGAGGCTTTGATGCTTTCAGCTGCGGTTCTGCTTCATTTTCCGAAACTGCTTCGGCGTGATTCCGTGACGTGCCTTAAAGCTTTTTATCATATGGCTGCAGTCGGAAAAGCCCGTTTCCTGACTGATGTATGTCAGGTCAAAATCGGTAAATGCAAGAAATTCCTCCACCTTGTAAATTCGCATATCCTCCATATATTCCTTGCAGGTCTTGCCGTAAACGGAAAGAAATTTTTTTGCAAAATATGAGTAGCTCATTCCGCAAATATCCGCAATTTCCGTCACCTTGATATTACTTGACATATTGGCGTCGATATATTCGGTAATGCTGTAAATATCGTATCTGCTGTCCTCGGCAAATGCCTCGCTGTCAACCTTGAAGCCTTGTTCCTGCCAGCAGCGGATTATCTCCGCCAGCAGCTTGTAAAGCTCGGAGCGAATTACCAGATCGTAGCCGTATTTCTGCGAATTCATCTCCGAAATGCACTTTGAAAATATTTCCGACGCACCAATTTTCTTCGCTTTGTCTGCGTCAAAGAATACGTTCATATTCTTCTTTTCGGCACAGCGGAAAATGCTCCTCAGTTTCGGAGAATAGGTCGAAGTGCCGTTCATTCGGTTTATATCAAATTTAAGCACCATATATCTTACGGGACTGCTGTCAGTGCTGTAAATGGAATGTACCGCCTTCGGGTGAAAAAGAATCATACAGCCCTCTGACAACAGATGAACATTATTCCCCTCTCGCATTTCGGCAGTTCCCTCTGTCATGAAAATCATTTCCATAAAATAGTGCCAATGGGGTCTGACGGGAAAATATTCACTCTCCGATGAAAAATCAAAACACTCTATGGGATTGTTAAGCAGGTCACTTTCTTCAAAAAGGCTATTCATATGACAATTCCCCCAAGGATAGATTTTTACTATTTTTATATATCAATATTATAGCATATTTTTTCCGAAAATGCTATACTCTATATAAACTTTTTTGAGAAACCGCAAAACAGATTTGAAAGGAAGAAACAGTAATGGTAAATGTTAAGGGCAGATGGGCACTCATTACAGGTGCAAGCAGAGGAATAGGCAGTCTTACCGCAAAATTTATGGCAGAACAGGGCTGCAATCTTGTCCTGCACAGCAGAACTATGGAACATTCCGAAAATATCGCAGAAGAAGTCAGAAAGCTCGGCGTTGAAGCCTATGCAGTATGTGCAGAGTTGTCTGACCTTGACGCTGTACGGAAAATGCTTGAAACTGTCGACGCTCTCGGTGTCCGCATTGACATTGTTATGAATAATGCAGGTCTGCAAATCGCATACAGAACAGATTATTACAGCACTCCCGTTTCCGATTACACCGAAAGCTTTAAGATAAACACCATCGCTCCCGCAATGATCTGCTATCACTTTATGCCGAAAATGATCGAGGCAGGCTTCGGACGTATACTCAACACCACCAGCGGTATTGCCCTTGAACCCGAACAGGCAGGATATTCCGCATCTAAGGCTGCCCTTGACAAGATCACCATTGACCTTGGCTCTAAGGTGGAAGGCACAGATGTTATGATAAATCTCACCGATCCCGGCTGGTGCAGGACCGATTTGGGAGGTCCTCACGCTCCCAATGCGCCCGAAAGTGCTATTCCCGGAATTGCAGTCGGCGCATTTGTTGACGATAAAAAATCGGGCAGAAACCTCGCCGCTCAACACTTCACGGGTATGACCATCGAAGAAGCAGTCAAGAAAGCGGAAGCCGAATTTGACAGCCCTTATCAAAAATAAGAGCAGCAACAAAGCTAAAAATGCTCCCCTTTTGCCAAAATTCCCGACAAAAGAGGAGCATTTTATTTTTGCTGAAAATTTACTCAGCCCTCAACATTCTGCTTGAGAACGTTGGAAAATTCCAGAGCCTTGCCCACATCGCCTTCAACAGTAAGCTTCTTTGTGGTAAATGCCACAACGGGATCAAGCTTCTGAGTGATAAGCTTGATGAAGTTTTCGGGGCTGATTGTGATAGAGCAGTTTCTGTCAATGTACTCATAAGGCTCGATGTTTATCTTGCCGTGAAGGAATTCAACGTAAAGAACACCGCCGTTTTCGCCTGTCAGATTTATCTGAACAGCGATAAAATAATCGTAGGGCTGGGGCTTAACGGTCTTAGCCAGCTCGCGGGTGGTTTCTAAGGTTTCGTTAAATGTCATATGTATTCTCCTAATCCTTTTATTTCGGTAACGCTCCCGATGTTACCGATTTATTTTATCATATTTAACGAAAAATGTCAATAGTCTTTTTTCTGAAGGGTAAGACAACAAAGTCATTAGGAAAACGCCAACCTAAATACGTCACTCAGGCAACAGTAAAAGCAGAAATGTCGATCAAATCAGGGTTCCTTAGAATAACTCGGGGTGATTTTCCAAAGAATCCTCCTCCGTAATTTCACGGATAACACGACACGGAACGCCGACAGCCAGCGAGTTGGGCGGTATATCTCTTGTGACCACACTTCCCGCTCCGATAACGCAGCCCTCGCCTATGGTAACACCTCCGCAGACAGTGACATTTCCCGCTATCCAGCAGTTGTCGCCGATGGTTATGGGCTTTGCATATTCCTTGTCGGTGGCGGTGCCATCGGGTTTCAGATACATATTTCTGTCCTGCCAACGAAGAGGATGGATAGGTGTCAGCAGCGACACATTAGGCCCCATAAAAACATTATCTCCAATGGTAACGGGACAGCAGTCAACACAGGTAAAATTGAAATTTGCATAGGTATTTGCGCCCACCGCAGTAAAGCAGCCGTAATCGAACTGCACCGGTCCCTGGAAATAGCAGGAAGTACCGTTTATGCCCAGTTCCCCGATTATTTCCGAACGACGCTTGTCGGTTTCGGAAAGGCTGTTATATTCGATGCACAGCTTATGTGCCCTTATTCTAAGCGCAGCAAGCTCCTTGTCTGACGGATCGTATATTTTCCCCGCCAGCATTTTCTCTTTTTCGGTCATTTTAACTTTCCTCTTTTCAATTTCGGTATTTTTTTGTTAATGAAATGTCTGCCTGAATCATGTCCTATCTGCTTACGGTATCCCGTGGGGGTCACTTTCTGCTTTTAAACCGGCGTATGATATAAATTGTATTCGGTGGAATAGCCGCATCATAGCTGTCATCATCACTCCGATAAAACAATTATACCATACTCCCTGCCCTATTTCAACTATTTCATAAACACAAATTCGGAAAGCTCAAACAGGCTTCTGCCCTTGAAATATTCCGCAGTCCAGCCGCTGTAATCGGTAGATATTTTGAAGTATACGGCGTGTCTGCCTGTAACGGCTTTTACAACTGCTTTTACGATTCCGCCGTCCTGCCCGATGTCGCAAACGCCGATCTCTTCGTCGTCCGAGAAAATGTGCATATGACAGTCGCAGCCCATTCCCCTGACCTTAGCTGCAAATTCCATAGTTTTGCTGGAATTATCCTCGCCGAAATCAAAGTATTTATAGCCTATAACATCGCCGTCCTGAATGTTTATTATTGCCCTGTCAAACACATTTCTTTCGGTAATAAACGCTTTTCCCTTCAGCACGCAGGCAATATCCGCAGGAGTTATCTCATAAGGATTAAGGCTGTCCTCGAAACCGAGAGATGTCATTTCAACAGGCGGGATAGTGCCGTCGGGAAGTATCTCGATCTTTTCAACGCAGCCCCGCCTTGACATAATTGTGCCGTTTGTCATACGGTGATAGAAAATGTACCACTGACCATTTATGCAGGCAACAGAGCCGTGATTGTTTCCGCCCGGATAATCGACGCCATTGTCAACAATATATCCCCGATAGGTGTACGGACCTGTGGGACTGTCCGAGGTGGCATAAGCAAGACGGCTGCCCTGTTTCGGTGAATAGATCATATAGTAGACGCCATTTATCTTTCGGGGCGAGCAGGCTTCATAGAAAAGCGACTCCTTCTCCGTAAACCCGCCCTCCGACGTTTCGGTGCAGGGGATAAAATGCTCAATGCAGCTGCCGTCAATGACCTCATACATATTTTCGCTGTTTATCTCAGCAAGGAAGGAACGCTCAAAGCCGCAGTAGATATATGTCCTTCCGTCGTCGTCAACTAGCACTCCGGGGTCAATGAACCAGCCGTTGCAGCATACCTCGTCGGGAATGGTGTACTTGTATTTGGAAACAAGCTTGAAGGGTCCTTCGGGCTTGTCGCTGACTGCAACACAGCCCCTTGCATTTACGATGTAAGCGTAAAGATAATATTTCCCGTCAACGCCCCTAACAACATCGGGAGCAAAAAGCTGAGTATTATCGCCATTCCAGTCAATATCGGAAGGGTGATCTCTGTCCGCCTTAGTGTGGAAAATATCGCCGTGGCAGATCCATTTTGTAAGGTCGTTTACGGGTGCACTCCAGCATTTTAATACGAAATCGCAGAAGCTGTCCGAGCCCGATCTGTCGTGTGAGCCGTAAATATATACCCTGTCGCCAAAAACTCTCGGCTCTCCGTCAGGGATATACTCGTAGTTGGGAAGATATGGATTCATAATATTTGCCGCCTTTCCTGATTTGCAAAAATGGTTAATTGCGTTTTAAGCCCTTGTATTTTTCATGCACTATAATTGTAACCAAATGTCATTCATCTAGGGAACCACTGATAAATCAAAAATTTCATTTTTCTTGTTACCTGATCGACGTATCTAGGTGGGTGTTCCCCCGCCGAAGGCGGGGGAACACCCATTAATCAGTATTTCCCTAGCAATACCCTATAAAGTCAGATTTACTGACCTTTTGTGCATTTTCATAAGCCCTCGCCTGTAAAATATGACCGAATTATTCAAACACCGCCCGAACGGTAAAATCTCCCGTAAAGCTTATTTCGGCAGATGGAGAGCCGGAGTCTGAGATTTCACAGCCTGTTACAACCCACTCCTTGAAGCGGCTGCCCTCCTTTGGAAGTGCGGTAACGGTCACAGGATATTCGATAAAATATTTTCCCGAAACGGCTTCATCAAGGTCAAGCACTGTATTGTTTATCATAACGGTTCCCTTTGCGCTGTCTGAACAGGATATCTCGGCATTTACAGATTCGCTGAGCTTAAAGGCTTTTTCGATCACCCTCGGCATACCGCTGTATCTTCCGTCAATAAACACGGCAAGACCGTTTACCTGCTGCTCATAATGACCTTTGGGGTCGTATGTTACCCATTCGGGACCGAACCGCTCAAATGTCGGCGGTACAAGCTTGCCGTAGACCTCATAAAGCTCATTCAGTCTTTCGAGAGCGTCTGTCGGAAGGAAATCGTAGTTTCTCATATCGCACAATGCAAGCACAAGCTCTTTTTTAAAGTCCGAATTTGCATAAAGTGCACGGAACATATCCGACGGGTCACGAATTATCTCACCGTTCTCGTCGGTTTCGGGAACATATTTGCCGTCTGACCTTTTGGGTCTGAGATAATCGGAGATGTTATTCTGATTGTGATTGGAACCGCCGCTGTAAATTCCCGAGGAATAATCCGTGTCATATACCATCATGCGCCATTTTCCGTCTGCGGCGACAATATTCTCATCGGGAGTTTTTACACGCCACATACGCCAGTTGTTGTCCTTTAAAAAGCTGTCCTCATTATAGATGTAAAGATTAAATGCCGCATAGTCTATGTAACTGCCCATATCAAGCATTTCGCATGCCTTTTCGTAATTTTCGGGGACGGACATATCATTTTCCGCAATGAAATCAAACATTTCGTTGTAATATGAAATGTCACCTTCCTCCCCTTCTTCGACCTCGCCGCATTTTATCATTATAACATTGTTATTATCAATGCCGTAGTTATTTTCAATGTAGTTGTCGCTGTAATCCTCTGCAATGGTGTACATTCCCCAGTATTCGCCGTTTATGAATGCAACACAGGGCGTATACTGCTGAGTGTCAAACCGTCTGCCGTTTACACATTCCTGTAACAGCGGGTCGCGTATTTTGGCAAAATCACAGTCGTTGCCGCCGTTTCTGAGAATGAAGGATTTGTATTTTTCCACATTTCCCTGACCGTCCGAACGAAGATTATCGGGAATTATCTCATACCTTACCGACTTGCTGCCGTATTCCTCACGAGCAATAAATCGCATACTCTTCTGCGGGGCATTTCGTGAAGCCGCTCCCATTATCCTGACACCCATATCCTGCGAAAAGCCAATACTTCCGTCCGATGCAATAAATTCAACAGACGCAGGACGCTCCCATTCCCTGCCCCTGTTAGTATAGTTTCCCTGTGACTGCCAGCCTTCAAGACGCTTGTTGTTCTCGTCCTCGGCTATCCATCTGTCATAGGTCGCACCCATAACATAGATGCCTGTTTCGTAATCAAAAAGATTTCCGCTGTCTGTCATAATTGAGATAACAGGTACATTTCCGTATTCACTTTCACGGTCTATCCCCACGAAGAAGGTGCCGTTCAAAATCTCACTCTTGCTGCCGTCCTCGTAAACTGCCACCGCCCGAATAACGTTTGCCTTAGTTACCTTTTCACGGGGTGTGTAATTTTCTCCCACACTTATTCCTGTCTTTGCGCTCAGAACGTTAGGCTCATTGCTCCTGTTTTTGAGGGCTATCGGTTCGCTGTACAGCGTACTTTCTTCATTCGGAACGCTTCCGTCGGCAGTATAGTATATTTTTGCCTTTGGGTCATTACAGCTTATTTCCAGCCCAAAATTATCCTTGTAAAATCCGCTTTTATGACTAAAAGCAATTTCCTCCGAAACACTGTTTTCCGAAACAATATCCGAGGCAGCCGATGTATTGACATCCGTTTCGAAAATGCCATTTTTATCGGTACAACCCGAAAGCATGCCCGCAGCAATAAGTGCGGATATTATCCCCGCATATATCCTTGTTGATCTCATGATTTACCGCCTTTCAGATTTGTCATTGTATTAATTATACATCTGTTAATATGATTTGTAAAGGCGTTATTCCGAAAAAATTATATTTAACTTGACAGTATTTAACTATTATGGTACAATAAAAAAAATCTGTAAAATACGGGCGGTGAATACATACGGACTATCAGTCGACCTTCAGGCGAAAAGAGCAGAAATATATGCTGACAACTCAGCAGTATGACAAACTGCGTCAGCTTATTTCACCATATATGACCGAGGATAAATACGGTCTGCACACCATATGCAGCATTTATTTTGACACGGAAGATGACCGCCTTATACGCAATTCTATCGAAAAGCCGATCTACAAGGAAAAGCTTCGGCTGAGAAGCTACGGCGTTCCAAAAAGTGATGACCACGAGGTTTTTCTGGAGCTGAAAAAGAAATACAAGGGCATTGTCTACAAGCGCAGAGAGGCTCTAACATTATCCGCAGCGGAAAGCTACATTCAAAGCGGCAATATTCCCGCAGACAGTCAAATATTCAGAGAGATTGACTATTTCCGCTGCTATTACAGCGCATACCCGAAAATATTTATCGCCTATGACCGTATCGCAATGACGGGAACCCGGGACACCGACCTTCGTATGACTTTTGACTTCAAAATACGCTGCCGACGTGATCGTCTTGAGCTCAGGGCGGGAGATCACGGCATTGAGCTTCTGCCAAACGGCAGTGTCCTGATGGAAATAAAAACACCGAACGCTATGCCCATGTGGCTGTCCTCGGCACTTGCACAGCTGAAATGCTATCCCGTGTCCTTTTCAAAATACGGGCATTTTTACATAAAAGAATTAAAAGGAGAATTTGAATTATGTTCACCGATATGCTGACATTCGGTCAGGCTAACCTTTCGGAGCTTCTGATATGTACGGGTGCTTCTGCGGTGTTGGGGCTGATCATTGCACTATGCTATATGTTCAGGAGCAAATACAGTAAAAGCTTTGTATGCACTCTGGTAATGCTGCCCGTTATCGTCCAGGCGGTGATAATGCTTGTAAATGGAAATGTTGGTACGGGCGTTGCGGTAATGGGTGCGTTCAGTCTTATCAGATTTCGTTCCGTACCGGGGACATCACGGGAAATAGGCGCACTTTTTCTTGCCATGACAGCGGGCATCGCAACAGGTATGGGACAGCTTGTGTTTGCATTTGCCGTTACGGGATTTGTCTGCCTTATAATGCTGATTTTGACTGCAATAAAATTCGGTGAATCCCGACAGACAGCGTCCGAGCTGAAAATCACAGTCCCCGAGGATATGGATTTTGAAAATGCCTTTGATGATATTTTGAACGTATATACCTCATCATACCGTCTTATATCGTCAAAAACAACTAATATGGGCAGTCTTTACGAGCTGAAATACGAAATAATCCTCAAAGAAGACAGCAGCGTGAAAAAAATGATCGACGAAATACGATGCAGAAACGGCAATCTTACGGTTGTATGCGGTCAGAAGCAGGTTTCGCATCAGGAGGAATTATAAAAATGAGGCATTACCAAAGATATGAATAAGCCTTCCAAAATTACGGCATATTATCATCTTCCGGGACTGTTTGAGTTTTATGAGCTTTACAAGGCTTTTCTGCCGCTTTTCCGTGAACACAAGGAATACTTTTACGAGTGGTGTGACATAGGCTCGATCTACGGAGCGCCCTCCGACTGCATCTGGGGCGGAGGACGTGTGGGATTCGGTTCCGGCGACCCCCGTGAAGTACTCGCCCTTATGCGGGAATATAACATTTCCTCCCGCCTGACATTCAGCAATTCACTGCTTAGAGAGGAACATCTTTCCGACAAAAAATGCAATGCCCTCTGCAAAATGTTCAGCGAAAAAAATGGTGTCAGAAACGGCGTTATTATCTGTTCGGAGCTGCTTCTTTGCTATCTGAAAGCAAATTATCCCGAGCTTTATTTTGTTTCATCGACTACCAAAGTCCTGACGGATTTCCGAGAGTTTTCCGACGAAACCAAACGTGATGATTTTCTGTATGTCGTCCCCGATTTTCGGATGAATAAGCGTTTTGACGATCTGGACAGTCTATCCGCCGCACAAAAGGACAAGACGGAATTTCTCTGTAACGAATGTTGTTACATCGGCTGTAAGGACAGGAAACGCTGCTACGAAAATGTCAGCCGAAAAAATCTGGGTGAAGCTTGTCCCGACCATAAATGCACCGCCCCCGAGTCAGAGGACGGCTACCGTTTCTCAAAAGCTATGAAAAACCCCGCATTTATCGGAATTGAGGATATAATAAATATTTATCTGCCTATGGGCTTTCAAAATTTTAAGATAGAAGGACGGGGTCTGGGAAGTGCGCTGATCCTGGAATTTCTTCTCTATTATATGACAAAGCCCGAGTATCAATTGCAGGTCAGAGAGGAAATTTATCTGGACAGTATGCTGGATATTTTTTGAGAAAAAAGTGCTGTGTTCACCGAAAAATGAACACAGCACTATTATTTTACCATTCGGTATCAAGTATAACATTTCCCAATGTGAAGCTGCCGTCGGAGTAAATGAGTTCACCCTTTGCAGTGCATATTGCTTCGGGCATTATCATATTGGGATTATGGACATTCAATGTTATTTCCAGATACAAGGTATCTCCCTCAAGACTATATTTTTTGAGTGAGTTTATGTAGCTTAAATTCTCCTTGATATCGTCGTTGGTGTATTCGCCGAAAAGTTCTTTGTCAAGAATCGCAGTGCATTCGTAGGTATCGGTGAAAAATCTGACTGTACCGTTATCATCTGCCCATTCTGCGTTTATCTTTGAAATCATTTCTTCCGCAAAGGCATCTTCGTTGCTGCCGAAGCCGAATATTGAATCTTCTGACGGCTCGTCAACAGTCAGCATCTCGTAATGTCCGCTTTCGTTTTTGTCAAATACAGCTATATCGTAAATTGCACACATTGTTCCACCCGCAGTGTATACAGTGCTGAAAATCTCCCGATCGTCATCATCATCCATATTGAAAAGACTGCATTCAACAGGCGAATCGCAAGCGAAACGTCCGAAACAAGCACGTTCAAATTCATCGGCAATACCATCATGCTCAATTATCGTGTACTGAGCGAAAAGCTTTTCGCCGTTTTCATCAACAAGACCGTCAATACATACGCCGTAAATATTGCTGCCGTCCGAAAGCTCGGTGATAAATACAGGCTTTTCAATTTCTGAAAGCGAATAGTTCGTATAGTCGGACACAAGAACCTTTTTGTCCAGCACCCAGCCGCTTGGAGAAACAAGCTTTCCGTCCTCGGCAGTTTCTGCGGTTTCGGCGGGCGTTGTTTCTTCGGTGGTGGTTTCCTCAGTTGTTGTTTCCGTGAGGGTCGTGATTTCAGGTTCTGTGGTTGTTTCAGCAGTTGTTGTTTCAATGGTCGAAGATGTTTCTGAAACGATGGTATCAACAGTTGTTTCCGAAGCGGTGTTCACATTGCTGCTTGAACAGCCTGTTATTGATGTGCAAAGCAGCAGTGCTGTTAAAAAGGCTTTTATTTTCTTCATAAAAATTTCCCCTAAAAAAAATCTTACTCAATCAATTATATATCATTTAGTATCATATGTCAATAGCTCCCCCCAAATATTGACAGATATAAAAAATCGTGATATAATTGTTCAGAATGAAAATAAGGAGAATTCAATATGTTCGACTGCGGATTCACAAAAGAAAATAATTGGTTCAGATACAGAGCGGGTGCCATAATCATAGAGAATGGCTGCGTTCTGTTTGCGGGAAATAAAAATGAAGATTATCTCTATTCCATAGGCGGAGGTGTTCATATGGGAGAAACTGCCGAGGAAGCTGTGGTTCGGGAAGTGTTTGAGGAAACGGGCGTGGAGTATGAGATAGACCGCCTTGCCGTTATTCACGAAAACTTTTTCAATGAAAATTCGGGAACGCTGAAAGGTCTTAACTGCCATGAGATAAGCTTTTATTTTCTCATGAAGCCGAGAGGCACACAGGCACTTAACAGCAACAGTTATACCCATGGCGCAAGGGAAGAAATGCACTGGATACCCATAGAGGAGCTGGACAAACATAAGGCATTCCCCTCTTTTTTGAAAGATTATCTCAGTGCGGAACACTCGGGAATAGAGCATATTATCACAGATGAAAGGGTCTGACAAATTTATGATAGGTCTTGGAACAATTATCAACAGCGTTGCTATTATTGCGGGCGGATTTTTGGGACATTTCACGGGAAAGCTTTTTAACTCGGAGCAGCAGGATTCTCTAAACAAAACCTGCGGTATAAGCGTGCTGTTCATTGCAATAGCGGGCGCAATGCAGGGTATGCTTAAAATCGAAAACGGCGAGATTATGAGCGGGAAATCCATGCTTGTGGTATTATGCCTTGCGTTGGGAACGATTATCGGAGAGCTTATCGGCATAGAAAAGGGCTTTGAACGTTTCGGCGAATGGCTGAAAAAGAAAACTGGAAACAGCGGCGATGCGGGGTTTGTGGGTGCCTTCGTATCGGCTTCTCTGACTGTCTGTATCGGGGCAATGGCTATCGTTGGAGCCATACAGGACGGTATTCTCAGGGATTGTACCACACTTGCGGTAAAATCCGTGCTGGACTTCATAATTATTTCGGTAATGACATCTTCCATGGGAAAAGGCTGTGCTTTTTCGGCAATTCCCGTGTTTATTTTTGAGGGCAGCATTACTCTGCTTGCACGGCTGATTTCACCCATAATGACCGAGCTTGCCATAGCATATCTTTCACTTATCGGGTCTATACTCATATTCTGCGTGGGAATAAATCTTGTGTGGGGAAAGACGCTGCGTGTTGCAAATATGCTGCCTGCTGTTCTGTTTGCGGTGTTGGCGGCTTATCTGCCCGTTAGCTTTTTTTAAAAGATATGCACGCTTGACATAATCTGCTAAAAGTGATATACTTTGTAATGTGTGTATTATAAAATTGACCTTTCAGGGATGTGTTTGGTTTTGAATATAATTATAGTAGGCTGCGGAAAAGTCGGCGGTGAAATTGCAGAGCATCTTAACGATGAGGGCGATAACATTACCGTCATTGACATCGACGCCGCAAAGGTGAATAATCTGACAGCACGGCTTGATGTGCTGGGCGTTACGGGAAACGGTGCGACCCATCTTGTTCAGCAGGAGGCGGGCATCAGAAACGCCGACCTTCTTATTGCAGTTACCGGCTCCGACGAGCTTAATCTGCTCTGCTGCCTTATCGCAAAAAAGGAAGGTAACTGTCAGACCATCGCCCGTGTAAGGGATCCTCAGTACAGCTCGGAGGCACCGTATCTCAAGGAAGAACTTGGTCTTGCAATGGTAATAAATCCCGAATTTGCGGCAGCTGCGGAAATTGCCAGAGTGCTCAGATTTCCGTCCGCAATAAAGATAGACACCTTTGCAAAGGGCAAGATCGACCTTATGAAATTCCGTCTTCCCGAAAAATGCGTGCTGACAGGCTGTTCCGTCAAGGAAATAATGCTGAAGCTGAAATGCAACGTTCTGGTATGCACCGTTGAAAGAGGAGATAATGCGTATATCCCCAACGGCGATTTTGTGTTTGAGGAAAAGGATATAATCTCAATAATCGCCTCGCCCGCAAACGCCAACGATTTTTTCAGAAAGATAAACTACAAGATAAATCAGGTCAAGGACTGCATTATTGCAGGCGGCGGAGAGATCGCCTATTATCTCTGCAAGATACTCAAAAAAACAGGCATCTCACTAAAGCTTATCGAAAAGGACCCGAAACGCTGTGAAGAGCTTTGCACTGCCCTTCCCGATGTTACCATTATCTGTGGAGATGCCGCCGACCGTCAGACGCTGCTTGAAGAAGGACTTGTAAACGCAAACTCCTTTGCCGCCCTGACCAATTTCGATGAAGAAAACATAATGCTTTCCCTTTTCGCCAGAACAAAGGGCTGCAAAAAGCTTATTACAAAGATAAACCGCATCGACTTCTTTGACGTTATTAAGCAGCTGGACCTGGATTCCATAATCTACCCCAAAAATATCACCTCCGAGCTTATTGTCAGCCATGTCCGTGCCATGAAAAACACCATCGGCAGCAATGTGCAGACTGTTTACAGTATCATAAAGGGCAAGGCGGAAGCGGCGGAATTTCTTATAAGAGATAAGTCCCCTGTCCTTGGAAAACAGCTTATGGATCTGCGGTTCAAGCCCAATGTCCTTATTGCCGTTATCCTCAGAGGAAACAGAGTCATTATCCCCCGAGGAAGTGATGTTATCGAGAAAAACGATTCGGTAATAGTCGTTTCCAATATCCGTCCCCACGATATTTCCGACATTCTCGAATGACGAGGTATACAGCATGAATTATACAATGATAGTTTATATTCTCGGCTGGATATTGAATTTTGAAGCACTTTTCCTGATAATCCCGCTCATAGGCGCAATAATTTTCGGGGACAATACCATACCTGCCATTCTGCTTACAATGGGCATATGCGCCGCCATAGGCTTGCCCATAACCCGAAAGAAGCCGAAGGAAAGCACTCTCCATTCCCGTGACGGATATGTTATCGTGTCACTCAGCTGGATAATACTCAGCTCATTCGGTGCACTGCCCTTTGTATTTTCGGGTGCTATACCAAATTATATCGATGCGCTTTTTGAAACCGTTTCGGGCTTTACCACAACGGGTGCATCTATCCTGTCGGACGTTGAAGCCGTCCCAAAGTCTATGCTTTTATGGCGCAGCTTCACCCACTGGATAGGCGGAATGGGTGTGCTGGTGTTCATTATGGCGTTCCTGCCCCTTTCGGGCGGACAGAATATGCACATTATGAAGGCGGAAAGCCCGGGTCCCTCGGTCAGCAAGCTTGTACCGAGAATAAAAACCACTGCCCTTCTGCTTTATGCCATATATTTTGTGCTGACGGCAATTGAATTTATACTGCTGCTGTTCGGCGGAATGAGTATTTTTGAAGCACTGACCATTTCCTTCGGAACGGCGGGCACAGGCGGATTTGCCGTAAAAAATAACGGTCTTGCGGGATATTCCGAAACACTTCGTGCTATTGTGACGGTATTTATGATACTGTTCAGCCTTAATTTCAACATCTATTTTCTGTTGTTCAGCAGGAAGTTCAAGGACGCATTCAAAATTTCCGAGATATGGTGTTACCTTGCAATAATCGCAGCCGCCACCGGCTTTATAACCGTCAATGTTAAGGGAATGTTCCCGTCGGTCAAGGACGCATTTGCAAATGTTATTTTCACCGTTTCGTCCATTATTTCGTCAACGGGATTTACGGCTGTGGATTTCAACCTTTGGCCCGAGATCTCCCGAACAATACTTGTCCTTCTGATGTTCATCGGTGCCTGTGCGGGAAGTACAGGCGGCGGAATCAAGGTGTACAGAGTAATCATTTTGTTCAAGAGCATGGGCAAGGAGCTTCAGACGCTTATCCACCCAAAGCAGGTGAAAAAAATTCGCATAGATTCCCATGAAATTGAGCATGAGGTAATTCGCTCGGTCAATGTTTTTATGGTCTGCTTTATCCTTGTTTTCGTAATTTCACTGCTGTGCATTTCATTTGAGGACTACGATATGATAACGAATTTCACAGCCGTTGCAACCACCATAAACAACATCGGTCCGGGGCTTGAGCTTGTGGGTCCCACCTCAAACTTTGAATTCTTCTCACCCTTTTCCAAGCTGGTGCTTATATTCGATATGCTTGCTGGAAGGCTGGAGCTTTTCCCCATGCTCTTGCTGTTTTCTCCCGTTACATGGAAGAAATAACGCTGATTTTATGTTATACTATAACAAACGACAAAAATAATCTTACTTTGAGTGTAATTGGAGTTAGGGATATACTGATTAATGGGTGTTCCCACGCATTCGGCGGGGGAACACCCAAATAAATACGTCACTCAAGCAGCAGAAAAAGCAAAAAATGGATTAAATCAGAGGATTCTTATACTAATTTCCTATCATAAAGTTGACAAAAAATCCGTGAAAAAGCTTGCGTATATG
>CAMCRP010000032.1 GCA_945877315.1 uncultured Ruminococcus sp.
CCTATGACCCTCTGCTTGTAAGGCAGATGCTCTCCCAGCTGAGCTAAGCTTCCATCTTGTTGTCTTTCGGCTTACCTGCCGTCTGACGACTTTTATATCTTACTACATTTCAAGAGAAAAGTCAAGGGTTTTTTTGCAAAAAAATCCGATTTGTGAGATTTAACAGCCAATTAACGCAAATTAAGCTATATTTACAGCGTTTTGCACATCAATTTTACCTGTTTTTCACCGAAGCGGGAAATTTCGCCCGTTTTCCGAATTATCCCCAAAAACGAGCGTTTTTCCATTTAACAAAATAGCAATAGAAAAGTCAGAAAATATGTTATCTTTTCTTGCAATTTCGTTATATAATGGAGTAAGTAAGTGAGAGATACTGTTTATTGTGTGTTCCCCCGCCGAATGCGGGGAACACACATCTGAATACATAACTCAGGCAGTGAAATGCAGATGCCAAACAAATCAGTGAGTAATATTTTGTCAGGGGGTTTTGCAATGATAAATGTCTGCCTTCCGGGAACAGGCGGCACAGTCCCGCTAAAGGACAGGTGGCTGACCTGTTTGTGGATAGAGTACAACGGAAAAGCTGCGCTTATCGACTGCGGCGAGGGAACACAGCTAGCCCTTGCGGAAAGCGGCTGCAAGCTGTCCAAGATAGAAGCTATCTTTATAACCCACGTCCATGCAGACCACATTGCAGGACTGCCGGGGCTTCTGCTGACTATGGGAAACCACGGCAGGACCGAGCCAGTGACCGTATACGCCCCCATCGGAACTCACTATATCATAGGAAATCTGTGCAGCATCTGCCCCTTTATCCCCTTTGCACTGCACGTTAAGGAGCTGGATATCGACGAAGAAGCCCACGCCGAATGGAACGGCTTTGACGTGAACGTGCTCCCCCTGCGCCACACTATGCCCTGTCTGGGATATTCCTTTACAATGCACCGCAGACCCGTATTTTCTCCTGAAAAAGCGGAGGCTTTGGGCATTCCCAGGCAGCTTTGGTCGGTGCTTCACAAGGGCGGTAAAATAGAGCTTGACGGGCGGAAGATCACCTGCGAAATGGTGACAGACGCCGCCCGTGACCCCATAAAGATAACCTATATGACCGATACGCAGTATTTCCCCAAAATGACAGATTTTGCCGAAAAATCCGACCTGCTTGTCTGCGAAGGAATGTACGGCGACAATGGCTCGGACGGCAAGGCTCACGAAAAGGGGCATATGCTGTTTGCTCAGTCGGCGGCGGTGGCGGCGGATTCGGGTTCAAAGGAGCTTTGGCTGACCCATTTCAGCCCGTCTATGGATAATCCCTTTGACTATGCGGAGATAGCGCAGGAGATTTTCCCGAATACGGTTATTCCCGCAGATGGTATGAAATGTGCGCTTTGAAATAATGTGGAATGTGAAAAGTGAAAAGTGGAATTATTATGCAATCCGAAAAATTCCACTTTTCACTTTACACTTTTCACATTCAAAAAATGGCGTTCCCGCCTTAAAACTGCGGAAACGCCGTTCTTATTTAAAAATCATCTCTCGGACAAAGGAACATAGTCAACATGTGCCTGAACGCCCATATAAGCGGGACGGATTATCTTTCCGCAGTTAATAAGCTCCTCAATGCGGTGCGCCGACCAGCCCGAAATTCTCGCAATGGCAAAAAGCGGAGTGTAAAGCTCCAGCGGGAGGTTTAGCATATTGTAAACAAAGCCGCTGTAAAAGTCGATATTTGCGCTGACGCCCTTGTAAATGCGGCGTTCCTGTGCAATGACCTCCTTGGCAAGACGCTCAACAGCTGAATACAAGCCGTATTCCTTCTCCTTGTGCTTCTCCACCGAAAGCTTTTCGACGAACTGCTTGAACAGGTTCGCTCTCGGGTCGGAAATGGAGTAAACAGCGTGTCCCATACCGTAGATAAGACCCGCCTTGTCAAACGCCTCCTTGTGAAGCAGCTTTAACAGATAGTCCTTTATCATTTCGTCATCGTTCCAGTCGGAAACGTTCGCCTTAATGTCGTCAAACATCTGAACTACCTTAATATTCGCACCGCCGTGCTTGGGACCCTTCAGCGAACCCAGAGCCGCAGCAATTGCCGAATAGGTGTCTGTTCCCGAGGAAGTTACAACATGGGTAGTAAATGTGGAGTTATTTCCGCCGCCGTGTTCGGCATGAAGTACCAGAGCAAGGTCAAGTATCTTGGCTTCAAGCTCGGTATATTCGCTGTCGGGACGGAGCAGATGCAGAATATTCTCAGCCGTTGACAGCTCGGGCTTAGGCTGATGGATAAACAGGCTTTCCTTGTCAAGATAGTAGCTTTTCGCCTGATAACCGTAAACCGCCAGCAGTGGGAACAGTGCAATAAGCTCGATGCACTGACGCAGAACGTTCGGTATGGAAATGTCGTTGGGTGCATCATCATAAGCATAAAGCGTAAGAACGCCCCTTGCAAGGCTGTTCATAATATCGTTGCTGGGGGATTTCATCATAATATCCCGCACAAATGTGGTGGGCAGCTTTCTGAAATCGGAGATAAGCCCCGAAAAATCCTCCAGCTGCTTCTTATCGGGCAGCTTTCCGAAAAGCAGAAGATATGTAGCCTCCTCGAAGCCAAAACGCTTATCCTTCACAAATCCGCCCACAAGGTCGTTTATATTCACACCTCTGTAATAAAGCTCACCCTCGCAGGGAACACTTTTCCCGTCGATGTTTTTGGACGAAATTATCTCGGATATCTCCGTAAGTCCCGTTAATACGCCCTTTCCGTTGACATCTCGCAAACCTCGCTTAACATCATACTTGGAGTAAAGCTCGGTATCAATGTTATTATTTTCCACACAAAGATTTGCCAGCTCCTCTACAAGCGGAGTGACATGAGAAAAACTGTAGTTAAATGGCATTCGATCACTTTCCTTTCTTCTCTCTGAAAATAAAAAACGTTTACTGCTATAATTTTAGCATATTTTTTTAATTTAATCAAGCGAAAAATTTAAGTTTTCATCAAATTTTCACAAGTTTAATTTTCATCTTTCTTATAAACGGGATATACTATAATTGAGAAATAATACCCGTTCAGCGGGAAAAATCATTTGAAAGGACGAAAAACTATGTGTACAAGCCTTACCCTCACTGCAGACAATTTCTATTTCGGCAGAAATATGGACATTGACTACAACTTCGGAGAAAAAATCATTATCACCCCAAGAAATTTCCCCTTTAAATTCCGCAAGGCGGGCGAGCTGAACAGCCACTATGCCATTATCGGAATGTCCTCCGAGGCGGACGGTTACCCCCTTTACGCAGACGGCGCAAATGAAAAGGGGCTTTGCATGGCGGGACTGAATTTCCCCGGCTATGCGAAATATTCCGACAGGGACGCCCCCGACAAGAAAAACATTGCACCCTTTGAGCTTATCCCCTGGATTCTCGGTCAGTGCGCCGACGTTGACGAGGCGGAAAAGCTGCTTTTATCCTCAAACATCGTGGATATGCCCTTTAGCGACAAGATCCCCGCAGCAACACTCCATTGGCATATTGCCGACAAAAACCGTTCTATCGTGCTGGAAAATACAGCAAGCGGTATGCACATTTACGAAAATCCCGTTGGAGTTATGACCAACAATCCCACCTTTGATTTTCATCTGACAAATCTGGGACAGTACCTGAACCTCACCCCCGACGACAAGCAGAACCGTTTTGCCGAGGACGCAGGCGTTAAGCCATTCGGCAAGGGTCTGGGCAGCTACGGACTTCCCGGGGATTCCTCGCCCTGTTCAAGATTTGTGCGAACAGCGTTTTTGAAGCTCTACTCAAAATGCCGTCCCGAGGACGGTGTTGCACAGTTCTTCCACATTCTGGACGCTGCAGCGGTGGTAAACGGCAGTATCGTCCCCGAAAGCGGCAGGGATTATATGACCACCTACACCGCTTGCATGGACGCAGAAAACGGCATTTATTATTACAAGGCATACGCAGGCTGCCGCATTTACGCCGCAAATATGTATCACGAAGATCTGGACGGCTCGGAGCTTATACGGATACCACAGCCCGAAAAGCCTGTGTTTGACCCGCTCAACTGATGTCAGCCGCCTATTGATTTTTCCGAAAGATTATGGTATAATAAAGGCAACAAGGAAGTGACAGACCATGCAGACCTATGAAGGAAACACCATTGATGCGTCCAATTCCGACAAGCTGAAAGCCCGTCTTGACAGAAACTGCAAGAAGATACTTGCGTCAAGATATATTACTGCGTATATCCTTAAATCGGTGGTACCCGAGTATAGGGATTGCGACATCAACAAAGTAATGAAGCTTATCGGAAAGCGTGAGATCTCAAAAACCACCGTTGATATGGACATTCCGCCTATTGTACAAAACGAATCCGCAGAGGATAACTCCATCAACGAGGGACAGCGGTTTTACGATATAAAATTCACCGCCCGCACCCCGCAGGATCAGACAATTGCGCTCATTATCAACATTGAGATACAAAACGAGATCAAGAAATATCATCTGATAAAGCGTGCGGAATACTATTGTGCAAGGCTTATCTCAGCGCAGTACAACAGCGTGTTCACAGGCTCGGATTTTGACAAGATACAGAAGGTCTATTCCATCTGGATATGCACATCACCCGATGCAAAGCATAGGAATACCATCTCACTTTACAAAATGAACCGTGAAAACCTCATTGGTAACTATACCGACAGCGAGGAGGATAAACGGTATTATGACCTGATGAATATAATTATGGTGTATCTGGGAGATTCTCAAACGAAGGAATGCGGCGGGATAATACGAATGCTCTATTCCCTGCTGGTAGCAAATCTTTCGCCCTATGAGAAGAAAAAGATCGCCCACGAAGAATTTGGCGTACCTATTGTACAGGAATTTGATAAGGAGGTAGACGATATGTGTGATATCAGTACTTTGTATATTTCACAAGGCGTGGCGCAAGGTATAGCGCAAGGTATAGCGCAAGGTATGGCGCAAGGTATGGCGCAAGGCGTGGCAAAAGGCGCACTTGAAGAAAAAATCAAAACAATAATCAAGCTGTTCAAAAAAGGCATGCCTGTTGCAGATATTGCCGATACTGTCGAATTGACTATCTCCGAAACAGAGAAGATCATTAAGGAGAACTTGTAAATTCAAAAACACCGTACATATGACTCAACCCGAAGGATCATATGTGCAAGCAATAAAGAAGAATTCAGCTTTACTCGTTTTCCTATGGTGGAGTTAATTCCAATCCGGAAATATATATTAGGGAACTGATATATAGTGATAATAAATTAAAGTAAACGACATACGGGTTTCTAATTTTTTTGCAATTTTCAACGGGATATGCTATAATTGCAGATGAACATCAATATATTAAAGGAAAGGAATGTATAAAATGAAAACTATCGGAATAATTGCGGCAATGCCGTCAGAGGTAAAGGATATTCGTGAAGCGTTGGGTGAGCCTGAGATAAGGAAAATTGCGGGCTACGACTTCAACATCAACAAGCGGGGAGATGTTACCGTTGTGAACGTCTGCTGCGGTATAGGCAAGGTGAATTCCGCTGTCTGCGCACAGGTGCTTATTGACAGCTTTAAGCCCGATTACCTTATTAACTGCGGTATTGCGGGGGGTATGTCAACGGACGTTAAGGTGTGCGACATCGTTATATCAAAGGACCTTATGCACCACGACCTTCTGCCCAGATTTCTTGCGGAATATCCCCCCTATCACAACACCTTTGAGGCTGATGAATATCTGATAAAGACCGCTGAAACGGTTTGCGGAGAGCTTGGGTACAAGTCCCACATCGGGCGCATTGTTTCGGGTGAGCAGTTTATCTCCGACTCGGCTGTAAAGGCACAGATAGTCAGCGAATTTTCTCCGCTGGCGGTGGATATGGAGTCCTCCGCCGTTGCACATTGCGCATACAGAAATTCGCAGCCCTTTGTTACTATCCGCTGCATTTCCGACAATGCCGACGATGAGGGCGAGATGACCTTTGACGAGTTTGAGAAGGTTGCGGCAAAGCGGGTCGCTGATGTTGTGCTGAGGATCATTGATACGGTGAAGTAAACAGAAACCGCCCCGAACGGCAGAAATGCTGTGCGGGGTGATATGCGGGGTGAGCTTATAGATTTAACAGAGATGTTTATCAATACATATGCTGATGGAATATGGAAAGACAGCGAACTGCAAGGCTTCATTTTAGAAATTGAAAAGCGTTTTTCCATAGAGTATGACAAATCGGCAGGCGAAGAATGGATACGGCTTTATTATAACAGCCGATTGTTTGGCATGCTTCACACGAAAATTAAAATAGCATTTTGCACGCCGCTAATCAGCAAAACAGATTTATCAAACAGTATTTCCGTTGTAAAAGTATCTTCTTTTAATGATGCAGTTTACAGTATTGATATTAATGCTATTTCGGATAAATGTCCCGCATTACATTGGCATGCAGTCAAAGAAGCGGTTGACCCTTGTCATTTTAGTTTGATAGAGCTTTATTATGCTACGGTTTGATATTGGCGTGATGTATTTCCGCTTCAGTATATAAAATTAAGGAACTGCTGAATAAATCGACATTTCTGCTTTTAATGCTGTTTGAGTGATGAATCTAAGTGGGTATTTCCTTAGTTTGTGAGAACCCTTCCCGCCTGTCGGCGGTGCAAAAAAATCGCAAGGCGTGGACGCCCTGCGATTTTTTGCAAAGCACCGCACACAATAGCGTGTTTTCACAGCTTTTGTTGTGTATGGAGCATAGATGCTTTACTGTTTCTTTTGTGTGCGGTGCTTTTTATACTGATTTGTTTGTGATTTTTGCTGTTAGAACTCTTTGGCTGTCGGTTTAGGGGATTTCGCTCTCTGCGGAGAGCGACCAAAGGGCGCCGCCCTCCGGACTCCTGCCACCTTTGAAAAGGTGGACGAAACTTTTATATTTTATGATGAAAACCGCCGCACACAAGAAGAAGTGTACGGCGGTTTTCATTGGGGGTGAAAGGGGGATTATTTATCGGTTAATTGGTAGTGGCTTCTCCTAAGGTCAGCTCAAGGTCAAGCTCGCTGCCGTCCCTGTAAACGGTAATGGTGACGGTATCGCCTGCGGAATATTTGTCCTTGATGCTGTTCAGCTCGTCCATGGTCTTGACGGCGGTTCCCTCAATGCCTACGATAATATCCGCAAGCTTTACGCCTGCTTCATCGGCGGCAGAGCCGGGTTCGATAAATCTTACCATAATTCCCTCGGGAATATCGTAATAGCGGGCTGTTCTCTGGTTGATATCCTCGCCCGTGATACCGATAAGAGGTCTGCCCGAAACGTAGCCCTTATTGATAAGGTCGTCGATAATGGGCTTTGCTTCGTTAATGGGGATAGCGAAGCCTATTCCCTCTACCTGGCTGGAAACTATCTTATTGGAGTTGATGCCGATGACCTGACCGAAGCTGTTGATAAGGGGACCGCCGCTGTTGCCGGGGTTAATGGCGGCGTCGGTCTGGATAAGGCTCAGTGAATCGTTGTCGGTGGTTATGGTCCTGTTCAGGGCGGAGATTATTCCGCAGGTGGTGGAGCCGTAAAGCTCAAAGCCCAGGGGATTTCCGATAGCAACTGCCAGCTCGCCCTCTTCAAGCTCGTCGCTGTTGCCGAATTCTGCGGGGACAAGGTCAACGCCCTTGGGGTCAATTTTCAGTACGGCAAGGTCGGTCTTGGTGTCCGCACCGATTATCTCGGCTTCATGCTCGCTCTGGTCGCTGAGGACTACGGTGACCTTCTGTGCGGTTATTTTAGTGCCGTATTCGCTGGTAACTACAACATGTGCATTGGTGATAATGTAGCCGTCCTCGGACATTACAATTCCCGTTCCCGTGCCAATGGACGTTCCCGAAAGATAGGAAAATCCCGAATCAATAACAAACTCGGAGGATATTCCCACCACGGAGGGCTTTACCTTCTTTACAATATCGGGGACGCTCATTTCGCTGCCCTTGTTGGCAAGCTCCAGCATACTGTGATATGTTTCGCCCGATGCTGCGGTGGTAACTGCGGTATCGGAGGAAGCTGCGGCTTCGGTCTGTTCGGGAGGTGCTGTTTCGCTTGCCTGTTCAACTATGGCGGTTTCGGGGGCTGTATTCTTTTCGGTAACAAGCTTATATCCGCCGATAGAGCCTACGGAAACTACCGCCATAAGTGCGATAAGTCCCAGAACCTTTTCCTTATTGCCGTGCTTTTTGGTCTTGCTGTTTTGGGGATTTGCTTCGTCCTCGGGGTAATATGAGATCTCGTTTGTATCGGGTTTTCTGAATTCATCATTAAACATATATATCATCCTTTCGGTTGTTGGCCTCTGTTTCATTCACTATATATTATTTTAACCCCGAATGTGATAAATTTATGATAGTAAACGGTAAAAAATCCGAAAAATAGCTGACGACACGGGGAAGTGTGAAAAGTGGAAAGTGAAAAGTGGAGTTTGTTAGTATTACTGAAAAATTCCACTTTTCACTTTCCACTCTCCACATTTCTTCTTAACCCCCCTTGAAATATGCAAAATAATATGGTAAAATAGAAATATATTTTTATCGGAGGAATGTACTATGTTTACAAATACACCCGAAGTAAAGCTCGGTATCGTTGCCGTTTCAAGAGATTGTTTTCCCAAAACACTTTCCGAATCCCGCAGAATTGCCGTTTGCAATGCTTTCAGAGGAAAATACGGAGAGATATTTGAATGTCCCGTTGTTGTGGAAAATGAAAAGGATATGCGCTCCGCCCTTGACCTGCTGAAAAAGGAGGGCTGCAATGCTCTGGTAGTATATCTCGGAAACTTCGGTCCCGAAACTTCCGAAACGCTCCTTGCAAAATATTTCCACGGACCCGTTATGTTTGCAGCCGCCGCCGAGGAGGACTGCGGAAGCTGCCTGTGCGACAGCCGTGGCGACGCTTACTGCGGAATGCTCAATGCAAGCTACAATCTGTCCTTGAGAGGCGTTAAGGCTTACATACCCGAATATCCCGTAGGAACAGCAGACGAGGTCGCAGATATGATCTCGGAATTTATCCCCGTTGCAAGGACGATAATCGGTCTGAAATCCCTGAAGGTCATAAGCTTCGGTCCCCGTCCGCAGGATTTTCTTGCCTGCAATGCGCCTATCAAGCAGCTTTATAATCTCGGTATCGAGATAGAGGAAAACTCCGAGCTTGACCTGTTTGCGGCTTTCAATGCTCATGCAAACGATCCCCGCATTGCCGAGGTGGCAGAGGATATGGCAAAGGAGCTGGGTGACGGAAACAAAATGCCCGGAATTCTCCCGAAGCTTGCGCAGTATGAGATTACTCTTCTTGACTGGCTGGAGGAGCACAAGGGTTCAAGAAAGTACGTTGTTTTTGCTAACAAGTGCTGGCCTGCCTTTCAGACACAGTTCGGGTTTGTTCCCTGCTTTGTAAACAGCCGTCTGGCGGCTAGGGGAATTCCCGTTGCCTGCGAGGTTGATATTTACGGTGCTGTCAGCGAATATATCGGCGCTTGTGTTTCCGAGGACGCCGTTACTCTGCTTGACATTAACAATTCCGTTCCCGCAAACATTTATAATGAGGACATCAAGGGCAAGTTCGATTACACCGCAAAGGACGTATTTATGGGATTCCACTGCGGAAACACACCTTCCTGCAAGCTGGTTAAGTCGGAGATGAAGTATCAGCTTATTATGCACAGAGGTCTGGAGCCCGACAAGGAGCCGGATATTACAAGAGGTACTCTTGAAGGCGATATTGCTGCGGGGGACATTACATTCTTCCGTTTACAGTCCACAGCCGAGGCGGGGCTGAGAGGTTATGTTGCAGAGGGTGAGGTTCTTCCCGTTGCCACACGTTCCTTTGGTTCTATCGGCGTGTTCGCTATCCCCGAAATGGGCAGATTCTACCGTCATGTGCTGATAGAGGGACGTTATCCTCATCACGGTGCAGTAACATTCGGTCATTACGGCAAGGCTATCCACAGCGTTTTCCGCTATCTCGGTCTTGAAGATATTGGATTTAATCAGCCTAAGGGTATGCTTTACAAGACCGAAAATCCCTTTGCATAATGGAAATGGTCAGAAAAAGAATATTGTTTTCGGGAAGAGTTCAGGGTGTCGGCTTTCGCTGGAGATGCAGTGTTCTTGCGGATTCCCTGAGATTGACGGGAACTGTCCGCAACCTGTATGACGGCAGAGTAGAAGCTGAATTACAGGGGGACGAGGGGGCAATTTACGAGCTTATCTCCCGAATGAAGCAGCAGCGGTTTATTGATATTACCGACTGTGATATAAAAACTATCCCCCTAAAGGACGAGCGGGGATTTACCATAATCGAATAGGAGGTCATCACTTGAATTTAAAGGGAAAAAGCTTTTTGAAGCTGCTGGATTTTACTGCCGAAGAGATAACAGCATTTATTGATCTGGCGGCGGAGCTGAAAGCCAAGAAAAAGGCGGGTATCGCACACGACGTTTTAAAGGGCAAAAACATTGCTCTCATATTTGAAAAGACAAGCACAAGAACACGCTGCAGCTTTGAGGTGGCTGCCCGTGATCTGGGTATGGGCGTTACATATCTTGACCCAACCGGCTCGCAGATAGGCAAAAAGGAGAGCATTGCTGACACGGCAAGAGTCCTCGGCAGAATGTTTGAGGGTATCGAATACCGCGGATTCGGTCAGGATATAGTTGAGGAGCTGGCAAAATATGCGGGTGTTCCTGTCTGGAACGGTCTGACCGATGAGTATCACCCTACTCAGATACTTGCGGATTTCCTTACTATCAGGGAGCATTTCGGAAAGCTCAAAGGCATTAACTTTGTTTATATGGGCGATGCTCGGTTCAATATGGGAAATTCCCTGATGGTCGGCTGCGCTAAAATGGGCATGAATTTCACCGCTTGTGCACCTAAGAAATATTTCCCCAATGCCGAGCTGTCCGCCGAGTGCGAAAAGCTGGCTGCCGAGTCGGGAGGAAGTGTCCGCTTCTGTGAGGACGTTGCCGAGGCTGTGAAGAACGCCGACGTTATCTACACGGACGTTTGGGTTTCCATGGGTGAGCCTGTTGAGGTCTGGGAGGAGCGTATCAAGGAGCTTTCGCCCTATCAGGTGAACAAGGCTGCTATGGATATGGCTGGCGAAAACTGTGTATTTATGCACTGTCTGCCTGCATATCACGACAGAAAGACAGCCGTTGGCAAGGAAATGTGCGACCGCTTTGACCGTGACGCTATGGAGGTAACGGACGAGGTGTTCGAAAGTGAGCGTTCTATCGTTTTCGATGAAGCGGAGAACCGTATGCACACCATTAAGGCTGTTGTGGCGGCTACTCTCGGGGCGGAGTTTTAAATAATGTGAAAAGTGGAAAGTGGAAAGTGGAGTTTTTAGTGTTGAATTATGAATGTTGAAAGCCCAATTTTTTCAGACTGACGCTGCAATCAACCGCAGGTAGAGAACACGCAGATACGTTATTTGCGGGGACTCAACCTGCGGTATGTTTACATTTATGAGCAATTGTCCTATACTTATCCATAGAAAGGAGGACTTCGGCATGGATCAGATAAAAACGGGAAAATTTATCGCATCGCTCAGAAAGGAACAGGGTCTGACGCAAGCCGTTCTCGCAGAAAAGCTTGGCATTACCGACCGAGCGGTTTCAAAGTGGGAAACGGGAAAATGTCTGCCCGATGCCGCTATTATGCCCGAGCTTTGCAAAATTCTCGGTATCAGCGTAAACGAGCTTCTTGCCGGAGAAAAAATTGCTATGGATAATTACAAGGAAATTGCGGAGAAAAATCTTGCGGAGGGTGTCCGCATGGAAAACGAAAAGAACAAGCTGCTGACGAAAGCGGAGGAATTCATCGGCTGGCTGGGCGTGGCTGTGTCATTTATAATGATAGTTTGCGGCGTGCTGTTTGCGTCGGAAGTGCCTTTGGCAGGGGTGATACTTTGCTCGGCGGGCGGTGTGACGGTTTTGATCACGACCATCTATGCAACGCTGCTTGAATGTGACAACGGCTACTACGAATGTCAGAACTGCAAACATAGGTATGTTCCCGCCAAAAAGGCGGTCATTCTTGCTGTCCATGTAGGCAGCGACCGTGTTATGAAATGCCCCGAATGCGGTCAGAAGGGCTGGCATAAGAAGGTCTTGACGAAATAATGTAAAAAGTGGAAAGTGGAAAGTGGAATTTTTCGGGAAATCAACAGATAGCCATAATCTTTTCACTTTTCACTATTCACTTTTCACTTTTCGCTTAAACTCAGCACTAAATCTAATAATATGCAGTATAAATGTATTTATGCAATATAAGGTGAATATTATGCAAAATATTGTGAATATTTTTAGATAACACTTGACATTTGCGCATAATGGTGTATAATAAAAATAACGGCTGTTTGAATTGATTTTTTTCATCAGCAAAATAGTTTTTAGGAGGAAATTCCAATGGCAAAAGAAGTTAAAAAGGTAGTTCTCGCATATTCGGGAGGTCTGGATACTTCCATTATTATTCCCTGGCTCAAGGAAAATTACAACAACTGTGAGGTTATTGCAGTTTCCGCAGATGTCGGACAGGGCACAGAGCTTGACGGTCTGGAGGAAAAGGCTAAGAAAACAGGCGCTTCCAAGCTGTATATTGAGGATCTGAAGAAGGAATTCGTTGAGGACTTCATCTTCCCCACACTGAAGGCACAGGCTGTTTACGAGGGCAGATATCTGCTGGGTACTTCCTTTGCTCGTCCCGTTATCGCAAAGAGAATCGTTGAGATCGCTAAGGCTGAGGGCGCAGACGCTATCTGCCACGGCTGCACAGGTAAGGGCAATGACCAGGTTCGTTTCGAGCTGGCTATTAAGGCTTTTGCTCCCGATATGACCATTATCGCTCCCTGGAGAGAGTGGAATATCAAGTCCCGTGACGAGGAGATCGACTATGCAGAGGCTCACAACATTCCTCTGAAAATAAGCAGAGAAACAAACTATTCCAAGGACAAGAACCTGTGGCACCTTTCTCACGAGGGTATGGACCTTGAAAAGCCCTCCAACGAGCCTCAGTACAACAAGCCCGGATTCCTGGAGCTGGGCGTTTCCCCCGAAATGGCTCCCGACAAGCCTACATACGTTACCATTCACTTTGAAAAGGGTATCCCCACCGCTCTTAACGGCGAAACCGTTGACGGCGTTACTCTGATCGAGAAGCTGAACAAGATCGGCGGAGAGAACGGTATCGGTATCACAGATATTGTTGAGAACCGTCTTGTTGGTATGAAGTCCAGAGGTGTGTATGAAACACCCGGCGGAACTATCCTTTACGCTGCTCACGAGGTTATGGAAACCATCACTCTTGACAAGAAAACTCAGCGCATGAAGCAGAAGCTGGCTATTGAGTTTGCTGACCTTGTATACAACGGCGAGTGGTTCACACCTGTTCGTGAGGCTCTGTCCGCATTCGTTGACAAGACTCAGGAAACCGTTACAGGCGACGTTAAGCTGAAGCTTTACAAGGGCAACATCATCAACGCAGGTGTTACATCTCCCTACACTCTCTATGATGAAGAGGTTGCAACCTTCGATGAGGACGATGTTTACAATCAGGCTGATGCTCAGGGCTTTATCAATCTGTTCGGTCTGCCTACCGTTGTTAAGGCTAAGATGGACGCTAAGAGAAGCAAATAATTTCGGTTTGTTCCCATAAATAATCGCACCCCGCAGAGTTTTTTCTGCGGGGTGCGTCTTTAATATTTTTTTGTTTATAGCTATTGACATATACGATAAAATCGTATATAATAATATTAGATAAATAAAGGGGAACAATATAATGACAAGACTATTTGTGCATACTGAACCGTTTCGTAAATGCTGGAAGGCAATGGGACTTAATGATAGTGATTTATCTCAGCTTGAAGAAATGCTTCTTGAGAATCCAAGAGCGGGAGATGTTATTGAGGGAACAGGCGGGGCAAGAAAGATTCGCATCAGAATTAATGATAATAGTGGCAAAAGCGGCGGTGGAAGAGTGATTTATGTGGATATTTACGAAAAGTCTAAAATATATCTGCTTTTTGCATATCCTAAAAATGTTCAGGAAAATCTGACAGCTGAGCAAAAGAAAACAATACGCAGCATTATTGAAGTTATTGAAAAGGAGTGATATTTATGGCTGAACTTGAACTTACAAGCACGCTTTCAAATGAAGAAATCGAAAAGAATTTCAGCGGCATTGATTTTTTCTCCGGCATAATGTCCGGTCTTGAGGAAGCACTTGCGTATGAAAAAGGTACGGCTAAAGCCGATACTATTGCACGAAAGCGCAGCCTTCCTGATGTGAATGTTGCTGAGGAACGCATGCGTCTTAATATGACACAGAAGGGCTTTGCGAAAATTCTTGGCGTTTCCAAAAGGACAGTTGAGGCGTGGGAATCGGGAAAAAGTAATCCTTCTCCCACTGCACGGAATCTGATTTATCTCATTAGTCAGGATCATTCACTTGTTCTAAAGCTGCAGAGCCGTTTATGATTGATGGTAAAAGTAACACCCCTCAGAAATTGTTCTGAGGGGGCGATTTGTATAATGTGGAAAGTGGAGTTATAAGTGTTGAGTGTTGAAAGTTGAATGATGAATTTATCGCTCTTTAATTCAACATTCATCACTCAACACTGAACACTACAAATTTCACTTTCCACTTTTCACATTTCACTTTTGCAAATAACTGTGTCATTCCTCTTCGTTTTCCTTCGGCATATCTAATGTCAGCCGAATTTTCGAAATACTCTGCTCATTAGCTTCGGTAACGTTAATGGTGAAAATTCCCGACTTGACGGTTTCTCCCTTTTCGGGGATATGTCCGAAAAGCTCTATTACCCAACCGCCAACAGAGTTTGCTTCGCTTTCGATAAGATTTTCGGGAAGGTCAAGCTCCTCCAGCATATCCGATGCGGAAAGCTCGGCGGAGATGTCGTAAACATTGTCCGATACCTTTACTATGGCGGGAATTACCTCGTCGGCTTCGTCATAGATCTCGCCGACCAATTCTTCAATAATATCTTCAAGGGTGACAATACCGCTGGTTCCGCCGTATTGGTCCTTGACGATAGCCATGTGGACCTTGTTTTTCTGCATTTCTTTCAGCACCTCGGAAATGGGGCGCATCTCCGAAATAAAGATAGTTTTCTGGATTATTCCCGAAATGGAGCGGGGACTGTTTTCCCCCTCAATAAGCATACGGAAGAAGTCACGCTCGTGGATAATTCCCACTATATTGTCAATAGTGTCCTCGTAAACGGGCAGACGGGAGTAACATTCGGTGAGGAAAACCTGCTTTATTTCCTCAATGTCCGTGTCCTTTTCAACGGCTGTTACACGGACTCTCGGTATAAGTATCTCCTGGACGGAGGTTTCGTCAAATTCCAGAGCAGAGCGGACAAGCTCGCTTTCCTGCTCTTCAAGAACGCCTTCGTCCTCGATCTCGTCAATGATGTACTTTAATTCGTCCTCGGTAACGCTGGGGTGTTCCTCACCGCTTTTGATAAGCTTGCCCGTCAGCCTTTTCAGCTGCATAAACAGCCATGTTATGGGCTTTAAGATGAACATAAACGCCGAAAGCAGCGGAGTGCTTTGGAGTGCCATTTTTTCGGCGTTCTCCTTGGCGAAGGATTTGGGCAGAATCTCACCGAAAATGAGGACTAACACCGTCATGACGGCGGTGGATATGGCAACGCCCTTGTCGCCGAACAGCTGAGTGCAGATGACCGTTCCGAGTGATGCCGAGAAGATGTTCACGATATTGTTTCCGACTAAGATGGTAGTAAGAACGTTGTCGAAATTTTCGGCAATTTTCAGCGTTTTTTCCGCTTTTTTGTCGCCCTGATTGGCAAGATGCTTCAGTCGTATCTTATTGACCGAAGAAAACGCTGTTTCCGTCGATGAAAAAAACGCCGACAGAGCCATCAGGACGGCAATTATGACATAATTCAAGAATATGACCTCCGTAAATTTCTTGCGATTACCGCAAATAATAAGAAAATTCTGCCGTTATGGGCGGCAGTATTTTCTAACATTCTATCACATTATCACTCCTTTTTAAAGCAAAATCGATAAAGATTTACCGTTTATTAATATATGGATAACAGATGTATAGAGTAATGCCTTTAATTCCAATGGAAAATGTGTTAAAATAATATTGTATGTTTGATTTTCATTATAATAGTATATATGTCGAAAGTGAGAAAAATTCCCCATGATAGAAAAGCTTTTCAGAAAAATAGTTTCAATATTCCCAAAGCCCATACAGGACCTGTATTACAAGCTGGAATCGGTCATTCTTTACGCATTTTTCGGTGCGCTGACCACTGTCGTGTCCTTTGGCACCCAGTATCTGGCAAGCAGGGCGGGGTGTACGACTGCCGTATCTACCGTTATTTCGTGGGTATGCGCTGTGACCTTTGCCTTTTTTGTCAACAAATTTTTCGTATTCAAGGAAAACAGCAAAGGTGCCGCAGATATGCTTAAACAGGCGGGACAGTTCTACGCTGCAAGGCTTGTTTCGGGAGTATTTGAAGTCGTTTTTATGGTTGTCACCGTTGATAAGCTTGGATTTAGTGAAATGCTTATGAAGCTGATTGCGCAGATATTCATTCTTATTGCAAACTATCTGTTCAGCAAGCTGATAATTTTCAGGAAAAAGACTGACGATTCGGAGAAAGGAACAGCGGAAAAATGATTTGCGTTACAGGCGATATTCACGGGGACATTACCCGATTTAACAATAAAAATATCCGAAAGCTCCGAAAAAACGACGTTCTCATTGTCTGCGGCGATTTCGGATTTATCTGGGACGGTACCAAAAAGGAGCAGCGTATCCTAAAAAAGCTGGGGAAAAAGCGGTATTACATACTTTTTGCCGACGGATGCCATGAAAATTTTGACCTTTTGCACGAGTACCCCGTGAGCGAGTTCTGCGGCGGAAAGGTCAGAGTTATCAGCGGACGGCTCATGCACGCTGAAAGGGGCAGCATTTTCAACATTGACGGCAAAAAGGTGTTCATCTTCGGCGGGGGACAGAGTACGGACATTGACATAAGAACCTCTGCCAAAAAATGGTGGGAGGCTGAGCTCCCCGTAGGCGACGAAATAGCGGTGGGGGCAAGCAATCTGTCTGATAATGGAAATGAAGTTGACTATATCGTTACCCATGAGCCGCCGGGGTCGCTGAAGGAGCTTCTCGGCAGAGATACACGTCAGACCAGCGAAATGCACTCATTTTTCGATGCCGTAAAGGAAAATTGCCGTTTTAAGATGTGGTTTTTCGGAAAATGCCATAAAAACAAGATAATACCGCCAAAATATAAGGCGTTATTTGATGAATGTGTCGTTATCAAAGATCAGAAAAAAGGATAAAATGTTAATTAACAGTGCAGTTTGTTGGGCTTTGTCATATTTCAGTGGAATTTTCTTCCAAAAATTTCCGAAAACCTCTTGATTTTTGGAAAAGCATATGGTATAATATGGAAAAGATAAAAAATATGGAGGTTACAACAATGTTAAAGAAAATTAAGGTACTGATTGGCGATAATTCTGAGGAATTCGGTGTGCAGATAGCTGAGGCACTGCGGACAAGGGGCTTTGCGGTTTCAACAAGACCGAAGGACGGACTTTCCATCTTCGACGGTGTACGGGAGGAAATGCCCGATGTTGTTCTCTGCGATGCGGTACTGCCGAATTTTGACGCTGCCGAGCTTATCAGGCGTGTAAATGCGGGTGCGCTGAAAAAGCCGTTTTTCATCGTGACTTCCGCATATTCCAGCTTAGCGGTGGAAAGGGAGATAACCCGCAACACCAATGCGTATTTCATGCTAAAGCCCTTTGACAGCGAAACTCTCAGCGAACGGATAATTTCCCTGACCGCCATCGGTAATATGCCGAAGGGTGTCCCCGCAAACGAAAATCTGGAGCTTATAGTTACCGAGATGATACATCAGATAGGAATTCCCGCACATATCAAGGGCTATCATTACCTGCGGACGGCTATCCTCCTTTCGGTGGAAAACAAGGAAATGCTGGAAAGTGTGACCAAGCTTTTATATCCCACGGTGGCAAAGCAGTACGAAACCACGGCTTCCAGAGTTGAGCGGGCTATCCGTCACGCTATCGAAACCGCTTGGGACAGGGGCGACATTGACACCATTAACTCCCTGTTCGGCTACACGGTCAGCGTCGGCAAGGGTAAGCCCACAAATTCGGAGTTTATCGCACTTATCACCGACAAGCTGCGCCTTGAATACCGTCTGCGTCATCAGGAAAATCTGCTTTCGGAGAGAAATGCGGCTTCTATGTTTTGACAAAATCTGTATCTCCACATAAGAAAAGGACGCTCGGAGAAATCCGAACGTCCTTGATTTTTTGGTGAGAAACCGATTATTAAAGCTTCCAAAGCTCCTCAGCATACTGCTTAACGGTTCTGTCGGAGGAGAACTTGCCTGCGTTTGCGATGTTCATCCAGCATTTCTTGGAGAAATTCTCTCTCTGCTTGTAGTCGTAAAGCGCACGAAGCTTGGTGTCAACATAGCCCTCCAGATCGGTGAGGAGGAAGTAGTTATCGGGCTTGTGCCAGCTGGTGCCGTTGATAAGGGAGTTGTAAAGCTCGCCGAACATTCCCGTGTCGCCGTCGTTGAAGGTGCCGTCAACAAGGGTGTTGACAACTCTCTTAACACGCTCGTTCTTGTAGTAGATCTTCTCCTTGGGACGGTAGGTCGCACGGACTCTGTCAAGCTCCTCAACTCTTGCGCCGAAGATATACTCGTTCTGCCAGCCTGCCTCCTGAACGATCTCAACGTTTGCCCCGTCAAATGTTCCGAGAGTAACTGCGCCGTTGAGCATAAACTTCATATTTCCTGTACCCGAAGCCTCCAGACCTGCTGTGGATATCTGCTCGGAAATGTCTGCTGCGGGAATAAGCTTCTCAGCGTAGGAAACGTTATAGTTGGAAACGAAGATAACTCTCAGCTTATCCTTGGTATCGGGGTCGTTGTTTACGAGATTTGCCACTTCATTGATATACTTGATGATGCCCTTTGCCCTGCGGTATGCGGGAGCAGCCTTTGCACCGAAGATGAAGGCTGTGGGCTGGAGGTCGGGCAGCTTGTTTTCCTTGATCTGGAAATAGAGATCCACGATGGAAAATGCGTTCAGCAGCTGACGCTTATATTCGTGCAGACGCTTTACCTGAATGTCAAATACCCAATCGGGGGACAGGTCGAAATGCTCTTTTTCCCTGATATAGTCGCAAAGCTGCTGCTTCTTTGTGCGCTTAATTTCCATAAATCTGCGGATAACGTCGCCGTCGTCAACAAACCTTTCGAGATTTTTCAGCTGGGAAAGGTCGGTTATCCAGCCGTTTCCGATCTTTTCGGTAATAAGTGCGGACAGCTCGGGATTGCAGAGTCCCAGCCATCTTCTGGGGGTGATACCGTTGGTCTTGTTCTGGAACTTTTCGGGGTAAAGCTCGTACCATTCCTTGAGAGCGTCGGTTTTCAGGATATTGGTATGCAGCTCCGCAACGCCGTTTACATAGGTTCCTGCAAAGATAGCCATTCTAGCCATGTGGATAACGCTGCCGTCAACGATAAGTCTGCGGTTAATGCCGTTTTCGTCAACGCCCTTAGCGGCAAGCTCCTTTTTCAGACGCTCGTTTATCATCAGGATTATCTCGTAAACTGTGGGGATAACGCTCTTGAACAGGGGGATATTCCACTTTTCCAGAGCCTCAGCCATTACGGTGTGGTTGGTGTAGCTGCAGGTTTTAGCGGCAATATCGAAGGCTTCATTGAAGGACATACCTTCCTTGAACATAAATATTCTGATAAGCTCGGGGATAGCCACAGTGGGGTGGGTATCGTTCAGCTGAACGGCATAGCTTTCCGCGAATTTGGAGAAATCGCTGCCGTGCTTTTTCTTGTACTTTCTGATAATATCCTGAATAGATGCGGAAACGAAGAAATACTGCTGTTTAAGGCGGAGTCTGCGTCCCTTTTCGGTGTTGTCGTTGGGATAGAGGACGTTAGTGATAGCTTCTGCCATGATCTCGTCATTGGACGCTTCAACATAGTTCTGATTGTCGAACTCGCCGAACTTGAACTTGTCAAGGGCTTCTGCCTGCCAAAGTCTGAGAGTGTTTACAGAGCTCATTCCGTAGCCTATAATAGGTGTGTCGTAGGGAACAGCCATTACTGCCTGATCCGCAAATTCAACGAGAACGGCGTCATTTTCCGCACGAATACTCCAAGCGTCGCCGTGGGAGAGCCAAACATCTGCGGTTTCTGTCTGGAAGCCGTTGTAAATGCCCTGCTTGAACAGACCGTAGCGGTATCTGATACCATAGCCGTCCAGAGGGATATTGCAGGAAGCAGCGGAGTCAAGGAAGCACGCCGCAAGACGTCCCAGACCGCCGTTTCCGAGAGCGGCGTCCTCAATATCCTCGAGAACGTTCAGGTCGATGCCGTTTTCCGAGAATACTTCCTTTGCGGTGTCAAGGAGATTTGCACAGTAGAGATTGTTGAACACTGCACGTCCCATAAGGAACTCTGCGGAGAGGTAGTAAGCACGTCTGCCGCTTGCCTGACGCTCCTCTGTTTCACACCATTTGGGCATAATGTCAGCCATAACAGCCCTTGCAACGGCGTTATGCAGCTGATAGGGGGCAGCCTCTTTAAGGGTTACCCTGTAATCGGTCATAAGATTTCCGCTTACTGCGGAGAGAAACTGTTCTTTGTTCATCATAAAGCTAATTCCTTTCATTTCCTTTCGGGGGTTACAATTACAGTTATCTTTTACAGTTTATCACATTTTATGAAGTAACGCAAGGGAATTTGAGCAATTTTGCCTATTTGCACGGGATTTGACAGGTATTTTTATATGGTCTGCACAAAACGCACAATGCTTTGGAAGATAATAATATAATACACAAAATCTTATTTGTTTATTTGTATTGATATTGCACCGAAATAATGGTACAATGTATATACGAAAGGAGCGTGTTATTATGGCACAGACCAGTTTCAGCATAAGAATGGACGAGGATCTTAAAAAGCAGTTTAGCATACTTTGCGACAGCATTGGAATGAATATGACCACCGCTTTCTGTATTTTTGCCAAAAAGGCGGTCAGCGAGCAGCGTATACCCTTTGAACTTACTGCAAATGACCCGTTTTACAGCGATTCCAATATGAAACATCTTGATAAGGTGATAAACGGCATTAAAAACGGAACGGCGAAGCTTACCGAGCATAGCCTTATTGAGGCAGATAACGAATGAAAATATTGTCATAAACCATATATTTCGCTATGCGGGCAATATGCGTCCCTTACAATTGTGTTAGGGAACTGCTGAGTTAATCGACATTTTTATTGTTGTCTAAGTGACGTATCTATGTGGGTGTTTTCCTATAAACATTCATAACTCCACACTAAAAATTTCCACTTTTCACTTTCCACTCTTCACATTTAAAAAACCTCTTGCAATCCATATAAAAATATGTTATAATAGTATATGTATCATCTGCCGCATATAATTCGGCGGCAAAACAGAAAAACGGAGGAATAACAAAATGAAAACTTACGGTATTGTTTGTGAATATAACCCTTTCCATAACGGACACAAATATCAGATCGAAGAAACCAAGAAGCAGACAGGCGCAGACCACATTGTTGCAATAATGAGCGGCAACTATGTTCAGAGGGGCGATGTTGCTATTATCGACAAGTTCAAGAGAGCGCAGATCGCTGTTCAGAACGGCGTTGACCTGGTAGTTGAGCTGCCTGTTCCCTACACTCTGACAAATGCTCAGACCTTTGCAAGAGCGTCCGTGTATATGCTGAACGCTCTGGGTGTTGTGGACGGAATTTCCTTCGGCAGTGAGTGCGGCGACCTTGACCTGCTGAAAAATGCGGCTGTTGCGGCTGCGGCTGTTTCCGTTCCCGAGAAGGTAAAACCCCTTCTGGAGGAGGGCGAATCCTATCCCTCCGCTGTTGCGAAGCTGGTAAATACCGAGTATGGTCCTATGGTGGGTGAGGTGTTCAATTCTCCCAATAATATCCTTGCGGTGGAGTATTTAAAGGCTATTACAGATTTCTACAAGGCTGATACTGCCGCAAAGGAAAAGGCTATTGAAGATGCCAAGAGCAAGGGCGAGGAGATCGACGAAAGCAAGTTCCCCGAGCTCAGGGAGCTGGAAACATTTACCGTAAAAAGGACTGCGGGACACGACAGCGACGAAACCGCCGAGGGCAAATTCGCAAGTGCGTCCGCTATCCGCAGAATGATCGAGGACGGCGAGGATTTCTCCGCATACGTTCCCGCTGAAACTGTTGCGGCTGTAAATGAGTATGACGACAAGGATCAGCTCTGCTATTTCGACAATCTGGAAAGAGAGCTGCTTTACAGAATGAGAACCGTTTCTCCTCAGGATCTGAGTCAGCTGGCTGACGTTGACGAGGGACTTGTAAACAGAATGTTCCAGGTGGGCAGAGTTGCCGTTTCTCTGGAGGATCTTATAAATGGCGTCAAGACAAAGCGTTATCCCGAGGCAAGAATAAGAAGGCTGCTTCTCTGCGCTATGCTGGGTATCAGAAAGAACGAGCTGCAGGCTCCCCCTCCATTCGGCAGAATTCTCGCCCTTAACGAGAGAGGTGCGGAGATACTTTCCGAAGCAAAGGGCAAGGCAAGAATGGTATTCGGCACATCGCTGAAAGCCATTGCGGATATGGACAATCAGATGTTTAAGCACTATGCGGCTATGTCCTCTATCACTACCGATGTTTACGGTCTGGCTTCAAGGGAAATTCGCCCCTGCGGAGTTGATTTCACCACACCGGTTCAGGTAATGAAGAACATCTAATATTTCGGCGGGCGGTAAAAATCGTCCGCCTTTTTTGGAGGAAATTATGAACATACCCCAATTTAAGGGAGCAATTTTCGATATTGACGGGACACTTCTGGACTCTCTGCCCGTCTGGAACGAAGCGGACAGGATATTTCTCGCCGAACACGGCGTTGACTATGACCCTATGATCGCCGAGAAGATGAAGTCGCTGCATTTTGTGACGGCGGCGCAGTTTTTCATTGACGAATATCATATTAATATGCTCCTTGAGGACGTTATGCGCCGTATTTCCGAGATCGTCGGGGAACGGTATATGAATAGTGTCCCCGCAAAAAGGGCGGTGCCGTCCCTGCTTCGGCAGCTTCGGGAACGGGGCGTGAAGATGTGCGCCGCTACCTCCAACAAGCACGACCTTGCGGAGGGTGCGCTGAAACGGCTGGGACTTTGGGAATATCTTGACTTCCTTATCACCTGCGACGAAATAGGCTGCGGCAAGGAAAACCCCGATATTTACCTATACTGCGCAAAGCGTCTGGGACTTTCCCCGTCGGAGATAATGGTTTTCGAGGACGCCCTTCACGGGGCGGAATGTGCCAAAAATGCGGGCTTTGCCGTAACGGGCGTGTTCGACGAGGGAGCGGGTGAGGATTTTCACAAAATAGCGGGATTTGCCGACCACACGGTGAATTTCAACGGTGAGGAGGCTGTTTTCCATTGAAAAAGATTCTGTTGGGAATGAGCGGCGGCGTTGACAGCTCGGCGGCGGCTTTGCTGCTGAAAAATGCGGGCTATGACGTGACAGGCGTTACACTCCGTCTTTACGACAATGCCGACCTTGGCGAGGAGCATACGGGAAAGACCTGCTGTTCCCTGAAAGATGTTGAGGACGCCCGCAGTGCCGCATATAAAATAGGTATCGACCACCTGACCTTCAATTTCACCGACGATTTCCGCAGTCTTGTAATGAAAAGCTTCTGCGACAGCTACAAGGACGGAAAAACCCCCAATCCCTGCATTGAGTGCAACAAGCATATCAAGTTTGGGAAAATGCTCCGAAGAGCCGAAGAACTGGGCTTTGACGGCGTTGCTACGGGACATTATGCCCGTGTTGAGCGTGATGAAAAAAGCGGCAGATTTCTTCTCAGACGTGCCGCAGATATTTCCAAGGATCAGACCTATGTGCTTTACAACTTGACGCAGTATCAGCTTGAAAGAGTTGTTTTTCCGTTGGGCGAACTTTCCAAGCCTCAGGTTCGGGAAATTGCGGAAAATGCGGGGCTTGTCAATGCGAAAAAGCCCGACAGTCAGGACATCTGCTTTGTTCCCGACGGGGATTACGGCGGATTTATAAAGCGGTTCACGGGGGAAAGCTTCCCCGAGGGCGATTTTCTGGACGTTTCGGGAAATGTTGTGGGACGGCACAGAAATCAGATATTTTATACCATCGGACAGCGGCGTGGGCTGGGCGTGACCTTCGGGAAGCCTGTGTTCGTCTGCGGGAAAAGCTCGGCGGACAACACCGTTATCCTCGGAGAAAGCAGTGATTTGATGAAGCGTGAGGTCATTGCGGAGAATGTGAACCTTATCTCCGTTGACAGGCTGACGGAGCCGTTCCGAGGAACTGCAAAGCTGCGCTATTCCCAGAAGGACAGCCCCGTTACCGTCTATCCTTTGGAGGACGGGAGGGTGCGCTTGCTGTTCGATGAGCCACAGCGTGCCCCCGCTCCCGGACAGGCTGCGGTCATCTATGACGGCGAGTATGTGTTCGGCGGCGGCGAAATCGTTTAAGGTAAATATTGGTAATTCTGACAAAAATTGAATAGTAAATTAGTATATATTTTTATTGAAAAAACCCTGATTTCGCTTGACAAAATGGTGAAATTATGTTAAAATAACTAGAATGTTACGTTACTATAAACAACATTGTATTAGCATAAAGGGAGGATTTCAATATGTCGAGAATAGGGAAAAAAATTTTGATGTTTGTTATCGGCTCCGCTTTGCTTATAACTGCAATTCTTGTGACGGGGTCTGCTGTCGGCACGAATTATGTTGCCGAGAAGCTTCTTGTAAACGAGGCAAGTTCAGCTATGTTCACTTTGCATAACAGCACCGATGAAATGGCTTCAAAGCCCAGGAAAACCTATGCCGAGATGTTGATGCAGAAGGGCTTCGATTCTGCCGTTTCGGGTAAAAATGCGTCGGAGATAGAGAAGCTGTTTGACACTGCTGCGGACAGTGACGCGCTTTTCGGCGCATTTTACGGAAGTGACGGCAGCCTTGTATGGAAATCTGCGGGCTGCCCCGATAATATCTCTTATGATAAAAACGCCGCAAACGGTCTTGTTTCCGACAGCGACAGGCTTTATTTCCGCTATTCGACGGAGATACTGTCGGGCGATACAACGGCAGGCAGCTGCGTTATCGGCTGCGACTTAAAGGATTATGTTACCCTTGACAAAGCCAGAGAAAAGACTAACGGACATTTTACATATTTCAAGGACAATATCCGCTATGCTACCACACTTGTTGGTGAGGACGGTGAACGTTTCGAGGGCACGGAAATGGCTGAAAGTATTGCCGAGAAGGTTATCGGTTCGGGCGAAATCTATATGGGCGAAGCTAATCTGATGGGGCAGAAGCATATTGTTGTGTACGAGCCTATGACCGATCACAGCGGTAAAATTGTCGGCGCATATTTCAGCGGATTTTCCACTGCCGAGGCTGACAGTGCGGTACGAGGTGCGACCATTCTTTGGACGATCATCGGAGTGCTTATCTGCACTTCCTCCTGCATTACCTGTTATCTCAGCATTAAAAAGCGTATTATTCTTCCAACAAATTACATCGGCAAAATTGCTGACGAAATGAAAAAGGGTGAGCTTAGCGCATCGGATCAGGAGATCAGGCTTTACAATGACGAGCTGGGCGATCTTGCAAAGAATATTGAAGCCACCAAGGCAGCTCTCAACAGCTATATGGAGGATATTTCAAGGGTTCTGGGTGCAATGGCAGCGGGCGATTTCACCGTAAGCCCCGATATGGAATATGACGGAGATTTTGCGGCAATGAAGGCTTCTATGGAGCATATCGGACGAGAGCTTCGGAAGATAATCGGCAAGATAAACGTTTCTTCCGAGCAGGTTTCGGCAAATTCGGCACAGTCTGCTAAGGGCTCCGAGGCTCTGGCAGAGGGCACAACACGTCAGGCGGCGGCTATTCAGGAGCTTTCCGCTTCTCTGAACGATGTTTCAAATCATGTAAACGACACGGCTTCAAATGCGGAAAATGCGAAGAAGCTTTCCGATAATGCGTCGGAAATGATGTCCGCACAGCACGATTATATGAACCAGATGCTCGAAGCTATGAAGCGTATCGCCGACAAGTCCGCCGAGATTGAAAATGTTATCAAAACCATTGACGATATTGCGTTCCAGACAAATATTCTTGCTTTGAATGCTGCCGTTGAAGCGGCTAGAGCCGGTGCGGCGGGCAAGGGCTTTGCTGTGGTTGCGGACGAGGTAAGAAACCTTGCGTCCAAATGCGCAGAGGCTGTTAAGGATACGGCTGTGCTTATAGAAGCTGCGGTTGCCGCTGTTTCCGAGGGTGAGGAGATCGCAGGCAAGAACGCAGAAGCCCTTGACAGCGTTATCGGAACATTCGGCAAGACAACTGCTATGATCGCCGAGATAGCCACCTCCGCAGAGGAGCAGGCTCTTGCAATTGACCAGATAACAAGCGGTATCGGAGATATTTCCGAGGTCGTTCAGCAGAACAGCGCAACCGCCGAGGAAATTGCGGCGTCCTGTGAGCAGCTCAATTCTCAGGCGGATATGCTGAAAAATGAGGTAAAAGCGTTTAAGATCAGCTAAAATATTGAAAGGAAAACTAAAATGGCAGAAAAGAAAAAGTTTAAGATATCCTACAATTCCCCCGTGGTGCTGACTTTGGCGGTAATGTCGCTGGCTGCGCTGTTTCTGGGGAAAATAACAAACGGCTGGACAACGCAGCATCTGTTTTCCGTTTACAGAAGCTCCCTCTTAAATCCGCTTACTTATCTAAGGCTGTTCACACATATTATCGGACACGCAAATCTGGAGCATTTTGTTAATAATTTCACCATAATCCTGCTGGTGGGACCCATGATAGAGGAGAAATACGGCAGCGGAAATCTTGCCATAATGACCGCTTTGACGGCACTTATTACGGGAATACTTCACTCGATCTTCTTCCCGCATACTATGCTTTGCGGCGCAAGCGGAATCTGCTTTATGCTGATAATGCTCAGCTCCTTCTCAACGGCTAAGAAGGAACAGGGTATTCCCCTGACTATCATTCTTGTTGCTATTTTCTACTTAGGCGGCGAGATAATCACTGCGCTGACTGTTCACGATAATATATCCCAGTTCGGACATATTATTGGCGGTATCTGCGGCGGCAGCTTCGGCTATCTGCTGAAAAAGCCCGATAAGACGGATTATCGGACGTACATATCACAATAAAACAACGACCGTTCGTGTATTCTCAGCACGAACGGTCGATTTTTATTATACGATTTTCCCGTCTATCATAACCATAAGCGGTTCTGACATAATATCCAGCGGGTCGCCGCTCATAAGCAGAAGGTCGGCGTCTGCGCCCTTTTTTATGCAGCCGATTTTGTGGGACATGCCCAGCATTTCGGCGGGATTTATCGTTATCGCCCTGAGCGCTTCTTCACGGGGAAGTCCGTGCTTTACGCAGACGGCGGCACTTGTAAGCAGATAGTCGATAGGTATCTCGGGGTGGTCGGTGCAGATGGCTATTTTTACGCCGTTTTTGTAAAGCTCGGCGGCATTTTTCGGGGTGATGTTGCGAAGCTCGGGCTTGCCCCTGTCGCAGATAATAGGTCCCAAAACTGCACATTCTCCGTCCTTGCCGAGAATTTCCGCTCCCAAATATCCCTCGGTGCAATGGATAAGCAGTCTTGACAGACCGAATTCCTTGCAGATGCGGGTGGCGGTAAAAATATCGTCCAGACGGTGGCAGTGGAAATGTGCGGGAATTTCGCCCTTCAAAAGCGGCAAAAGCGCTTCTGAACGAACGTCCAATTCGGGCAGCTCGCCTTCCTCGGCGGCTTCAAGGTCGTCAAGATAGCGTTTCGCCTTTTTAAGGGCTTCTCGGATAGCTGCGGCGGTGGACATTCGGGTGACGGGAAATTCGTCCCTGTCGGAATAGCAGCCCTTTGGGTTTTCGCCCAGTGCAAACTTAATTCCCGCCTGCTTAATAAGCATATCGTCCGCACGAATGCCCGCAGTTTTCATCAAAATCATATCTCCGCCAATGGGATTGGTGCTGCCAAGTCCCGTAACAACGGCGGTCACGCCCGCTTTCCTTGCGTCCTCGAAATAGCGGTCAAGGGGATTAACGCCGTCAATGGCTCTCAGGTGGGGCGTTACGGGGTCGGTGAACTCGTTTACGTCGTCCCCCTCCTCGCCTTCCCCGCTGCCGATAACGCCCATATGGGTGTGTGCGTCGATTAGTCCGGGCATAAGAATTTTGCCCTCGGCGTTAATGTCACCGTCGGAAATATCCGTGGGAACACCCTCGGAAACCTCGGTGATAACGCCGTTTTCTATTTTCACATAGCCGTTCGGGATAATAAAATCGTCCTTACGGCACATTGTCATAAGCTGTGCATTGTAAATATACATAGGCTTCATCAGGACAGTCCGCACTCGTCGTAATCCTTCCATCTTTCGTTGTAATTGTGATTATCAACGATGCGGTAAACGATATATGCAACAGATGCCATCATCAGGAAAAGTGCCGTCGCAACGGGGATAGCCGAACGGAGAAACTCCTCCCTGTCAGCGTGACCTCCCACACCTTTTTTTACGATCTTTTCGGACATAGTATGATCTCCTTTCAAAATGCTTTCACTCATTATAGCGCAATTTTGAGGATTAGTCAAGAGCATATCAGTGTTTAGTGTTGAGTGATGAGTGTTGAGTGTTTAATTTTGTGCATAATGCGGAATTTATATTATAGTGAAATTATCGCGCAGCTTGATGAAAATTTCACTTTCCACTTTGTTCTTTTCACATTTTTGAGAAAAAATCTGCTACCTGACCGCACATCTTTTTTCTTGCATCGGGCGAAAATCCGTGTCCCTCATTTTCGTAAATTTCCAATTGGCAGTCGGGGAATGATGTGCTTGCTTTTTGTGCATAAGAAACATCAACAAGGTCGTCCGAATCTCCGTGGATAATCAGCACGGGCTTGCCAAATTTTCCGATATGTGCATAAACATCGTAACGGGGAACGCTGTCATAGAAGGTTTTGGACAGCTTTAATCCCATAAAATCGAAGGGTTCTGTCATCGTGTCGGGGTCACGGCAAAGCCAGTCGTTTGGTATGCAGAAGGCGGGGTAAAGCAGCGCAACTGCCGCAATATCCTCCTTGACATCGGGGGCGGTCAGCGCAGAGATAAAGCCCCCCTGACTTTCGCCGTAAAGGAAAATTTTATCCGCAAAACCGCTGCTTTTTATCATTTCGATAACGGCTTTCAGGTCGTTTTGCTCGGTGGAAACGCTCATATCGGTGGAATTTCCGTCACTTCTTGATATGGCAGAACCTCCGCAGAAATCGTAACAGTATGCAGCAATCCCGTTTTCCGCAAGACATTCCGCTAAATCGAGAATATGCAGATGTGAGGAATTGTATCCGTGGCTGAGAATGGCGGCGGGTACCTTTTTACCGTCTGTTTCGGGGATATATGCAAGCCCGAAAATGTCATTTTCGCCGCTTTTGCAATGAAGCTCCTTTACCGTATATGTCATAGCGCACCTCGTTTCAAAGATTTCCCGATAGATTCATAACCACCGCACTTACCGCTATGGGACAGGTTTCGCAGCGGAGGATCCGCTTGCCCAGCCAGATAAGCTTTGCTCCCGACTGTTCCGCAAGCTCGGCTTCATCACGGTCAAAGCCGCCCTCGCTGCCCACCATAAGGGCAACGGACTTTTCGCTGTCAATGCCCGCTTCGTTTAGCCGAATACCGCCGTTTTCATAGCAGAAAAGGCGAATGTCCGAGCGTTTCATATCCTCCACAGCTTCACGGAATGTCATAGGCTCGGTGACTTCGGGGATAATGCCCCGTCCCGACTGCTTGGCGGCTTCCATAGCGATTTTTCTCAGACGCTCCGTGCGTTTTGCGCCGCTTTTGTCCGTAGGCGGCTTGGCAACACATCTTTTGGACGTAAATGGGACTATCCTCGAAACGCCCAGCTCAGTTGCCTTCTGCACAATAAGCTCCAGCTTGTCCGACTTGGGATATGCCTGATAGAGTGTGAGAAACACGGACGGTTCGCTCTCGGTGGGACGCTTTTCAACTATCCCGCTGACGACCTCGCTGCCGTTCATCTCCTCGATTTTACAGAAATATTCAAAACCGCCGCTGCAAAATGTAATTTCATCGCCTATTTTCATTCGCAGAGAATAGCCGATATGACGTGCGTCCTCGCCTGTGGTGATTATTTTATCGCCGTTTACCTCGGCGGTGAAAAATCTCGGCATCAGATAACCTCTTTCAGAATTATGTAAGCGACTGTTGCAAGGGCTTTTGCTTCAACATAGTTGTGGTCAACGATATAGTCGCCCTTTTCAAGGTCACGCTTTATCTCGGAAACCCGCTCAAAGCCCTTGACAGCCTCGGCAATGTCGGGGATAACGAAATACGCCTTCTGCATAATGTGGCGAATTTCCGTGCGTATTCCTGTGGGGATAGGCTGTGCTGTTTCGGAGATCTTATAATCGTAGCTTGACGGCTCTTCATTATATTTTTCGGGGTTTTCCGCAAGCTTTCTTTCAATATCCTCTGCCGCCTGATGTGCGAAAACCAACGCTTCAAGCAGAGAATTGCTGGCAAGGCGGTTGTTTCCGTGAACGCCTGTGTGAGAGCATTCGCCCACGGCATACAGGTCGTCAATAGAGGTTTCAGCCTTGGTATTTACGTTGATACCGCCCATAAGATAGTGCTGACAGGGGTAAATGGGAATAGGCTCCTTGGTCATATCGTAGCCGTATTCAAGGCACTTTTCGTATATCATGGGGAAACGGTTTTTCAGAAAATCGCTGTCCTTATGGGAAATATCCAGGTAAAATTCGTCCGAATCAAGACGCTTGCCCTCGGTAACGATAGCGTGGGAAACCACATCTCTGGGCGCAAGCTCCAGACGTTCGTCGTAATTCTGCATAAAACGCTCTTTGTTCTTGTTCAGCAGATATGCGCCCTCGCCCCTGACTGCCTCGGAGATAAGGAAACATTCTCTTGTGTGCTTGTCGTTGAAGGCGGTGGGGTGGAACTGTATCAGGCTGAGATTTTTTATCTGTGCGCCCATTTCGTAGGCAAATGCGATACCGTCACCCGTTGCAATAGCGGAGTTTGTGGTGAAATCGTAAACTCGTCCGATACCGCCTGTTGCAAGTATCATAAATTTTCCGTCGGCAATATGGTGAACATCGTCCTTCAAAATATCGCAGGAGAATCCCCCGTCAACCTTTTGAACATCGCAGAGAAGAGCATTCTCGGCAATGGTAACGTTGGGCAGCTTTTTCACCGCATCTGCAAGGCGGGCGGTTATTTCGTAGCCTGTGCTGTCCTTGTGGTGGAAAATCCTGTGACGGGAATGACCGCCTTCAAGGGTGCGGTGCAGCTCGCCGTCGGCTGTTCTGTCGAAGTCAACGCCCAGGTCAATGAGGTGTCCTATTTCCTGTGCCGCTTCGGTAACAAGCACCTTAAGGCTGTCGGGATTGTTCTTGAAGCCGCCTGCCACAAGGGTATCATTGGTGTGCAGCTGAATGTTATCATCGTCAACGGGCTTGTAAACCCCCGCAATGCCGCCCTGTGCAAGAGCAGAGTTGCAAAGCATAAGCTCCCTTTTGGTGATAATGAGGATTTTCAGGCTTTGGGGAAGGCTTAATGCGGAATAAAGACCACCTGCGCCCGTGCCTGCTATAATAACGTCATATTTGCCGTCCATAATTAATCATTCCTTTATTTTCAGCGGTTTTCCGCATAAAATGTTCAATACTTTAGTATACCACGGATTTACTAAAATGTCACCTATTTTTTGTGGATAATTTTAGATTTCGGAAACATATCTGTAATTAAAAATCGCCCCGCAAAAAGGGGCGACCCCTTTGTCAGTTCGTTCGATAAATAGCGAAATGAACAAAGTTTGTCGCACGTTATCATTGATAACGTTGGTATCGGAAAAACTTCTGTACCGATACCTCCCTAATAGCGGGACGAGTCAATGTCAACAGTTTCCTGTCGAATAAGGCGATTTAAAAGGTCATAATCGTATGTGGCAGTAAAACCGGTTGCATAATGCACAGCAGTTCTGCTGCCGTTTGCATCATACTCATAAACGGCAGCATAACCGTTGCGGTCAACTACTCTTGTCATACGGTCAAGCAGGTCATATTCATAATAGGTCGAGCCAAAGGGAGTTGTAACAGAAGTCAGACGACAGAAATATATATGACGTTTACTATATAATTATTTTTGTCGTTTGCTATAATATATTGATGTTCATCTGCAATTATAGCATATCCCGATGAAAATTGCAAATAATTATAAAAATCCTCTTGACAAATACCCCCTAGGGGTATATAATATATGCAGACAAGTGAAAGGAGCAAACCATATGAGCGAAGAAAAATGTGAATGCTGTAAACGTACAAAACACCGTTCCGAGGAGGAGCACAAACGCCTTTTGAACCGACTGAGCCGCATTGAAGGGCAGATCAGAGGAATAAAAAATATGATAGAAAACGACGCCTACTGCACCGACATAATCATTCAGGTGACAGCCGCCACAGCCGCACTCAATTCCTTTAACAAGGAGCTGCTGTCGGAGCATATCCGCACCTGTGTTGCCGAGGATATACGAAACGGCAAGGACGAAGTTATCGACGATCTGCTTCTGACAATACAGAAGCTGATGAAATAATTTTTCATATGTGTGTTCATCGTAAAAACGTTTTTAGAAAGGATAAATCAAAAAATGAAGCAATACAACGTCACGGGAATGAGCTGCGCCGCCTGCTCCGCCCGTGTGGAAAAAGCCGTTTCCGAGGTGAAGGGCGTGACCTCCTGCTCGGTCAGCCTGCTGACAAATTCCATGGGCGTGGAGGGAACGGCAGCACCCGCCGAAATTATCGCCGCCGTCGAAAAGGCGGGCTACGGCGCATCTGAAAAGGGCAAAGCCGCCGAAAAGCCCGATGAAAACGCCCTTGCCGACAAGGAAACTCCCCTGTTAAAGCAGCGTCTTATCTGGTCGGTGGGATTTCTTGTTGTGCTGATGTACTTTTCCATGGGTCATATGATGTGGGGCTTTCCCCTGCCCGCATTTTTTGACGGAAATCACGTTGCCATGGGACTTGTCCAGCTGCTTTTGACAGTCGCCGTAATGGTCATCAATCAGAAATTTTTCGTAAGCGGCTTCAAGGGGCTTATCCACAAATCTCCTAATATGGACACTTTGGTGGCTCTCGGCTCGGCAGCGGCGTTTGTTTACAGCACCTACGCCCTTTTTGCCATGACCGACGCTCAAGCTGCGGGGGACAGCGAAGCCGTTATGTCCTATATGCACGAATTCTACTTTGAATCCGCCGCCATGATACTTGCCCTCATAACCGTCGGCAAAACCCTTGAAGCCCGTTCCAAGGGCAAAACCACCGACGCTTTGAAGGGACTTATAAAGCTTTCCCCGAAAACTGCCGTTATTCTCCGTGACGGCATTGAAGTGGAAATTCCCGCCGAAGATCTGTCCGTGGGAGATACTTTTATAGTCCGCCCCGGGGCAGCCATTCCCGCAGACGGAACGGTCACGGAGGGACACAGCGCAGTTGACGAGTCCGCCGTAACGGGAGAAAGCGTCCCCGCCGACAAGACAGTTGGGGACAGAGTTTTCGCCGCAACCATCAATCAATCGGGCTTTATGAAATGCAAAGCCGTCCGTGTGGGCGAAAACACCGCCCTTTCGGAGATAATCCGAATGGTCAGCGATGCCGCCGCAACCAAAGCGCCCATTGCAAAAATTGCCGACAAGGTTTCGGGGATCTTCGTGCCGACGGTCATTGCCATTGCCGCAGCAACAACGGTCATTTGGCTGCTGACGGGCGCACAATTCGGACTTGCTCTTGCTAGGGGAATTTCCGTCCTTGTTATAAGCTGCCCATGCGCCCTCGGTCTGGCAACTCCCGTGGCAATTATGGTGGCAAACGGCGTTGGGGCGAAAAACGGCATACTCTTCAAAACCGCCGCAGCCCTCGAAGAAGCGGGAAAGACCGCCATTGCCGTCCTTGACAAAACGGGCACCGTCACAAGCGGAAAGCCGTCCGTTACCGACATTATCCCCGCAAAAGGAATTACCGAAAACGAGCTTATTTCCGACGCATATTCCCTTGAAATGAAAAGCGAACACCCCCTTGCAAAGGCAGTCACGGAATATGCGGAGAGAAACGGTGCAACCCGTTTTGATGTAACAGATTTCAAGGCACTCCCCGGAAACGGACTTACAGCGTCCCACGGAAACGACAGTTTGTCGGCGGGAAATCTGAAATTTGTGGGAACGATTGCAGACATTCCCGAGGATATGAAGGCTGTTTCCGAAAAGCTGTCCGAAAGCGGGAAAACTCCCCTGTTCTTCTGCAAAAACCGCCGTTTGACGGGAATTATCGCCGTTGCAGACACCATTAAGGAGGACAGCAGGCAGGCTGTTTCCGAGCTGAAAAATATGGGCATACGTGTTGTAATGCTCACGGGAGATAACGAGCGGACCGCCAAGGCTATCGCCGCACAGGCAGGCATTGACGAGGTTATCTCTGGCGTTCTACCCGACGGAAAGGAAGCCGTTGTCCGCAAGCTTATGACCGAGGGAAAAACCGCCATGGTAGGCGACGGCATTAACGACGCACCCGCTCTTACCCGTGCAGACATTGGTATTGCCGTAGGTGCGGGCACGGACATTGCCATTGACGCCGCAGATGTTGTGCTGATGAACAGCCGTCTGAGCGACGTTCCCGCAGCTGTAAGGCTGAGCCGTGCCGCACTTCGGAATATCCGTCAGAACCTGTTCTGGGCGTTTTTCTACAATGCTGTGGGAATACCCCTTGCGGCGGTCGGAATGCTGAACCCCATGTTTGCGGCGGCTGCCATGAGTCTGTCAAGCTTCTGCGTAGTTTCGAATGCTCTCAGGCTTAACCTTGTGAACATTCGGGACACGCATAAGGATAAAAAAATCAAAATCAAAAAGGAGAAAAAAGCTATGTCAGTTACAATGAAAATCGAAGGTATGATGTGCGGTCACTGTGAAGCGACTGTCAAGAAGGCTCTGGAGGCTGTCCCCGGCGTTATTTCCGCAGATGTCAGCCACGAAAAGGGCGAGGCTGTTGTTACCCTGTCCGAACAGGTGCCCTTTGACGTACTGAAAAAGGCAGTCGAGGACAAGGAGTATGTAGTGGAAAGTGTAAAGTGAAGAGTGGAATTTTTAAATCAATAACTTCACTTTCCGCATTTTACACTAAAAAATAATGTTTTTGTTGACAATTTCGGGAAAATCTGATAGAATATATGTATATGCAAAAAATATGAGGTGTATCGTTTGAAAAGACAAAATATCACTTCGGCTTCATTTATATTCTATCTGGCAGCAATAGCGGCTACCTTCGCTCTGCTTATATATTCCATTGCAAAGGACAGTCCCGCCGAGAAAAACCAATTTCTTGACTTTAACGAAAGCTGGTATCTTGACGAGGAACTGACTCTCCCTGCGGATACGTCGGAGCCGTCCGAAATTGTTGGCTATGAAACGGGAAAGGCTCTGAGCTTTTTTGCAAGGCTCCCCGAGATTCCCGAAAAGGGCTTCTCTCTGAATTTCCGTCTGAAAAACAGTGAAGCTGAAATATACTTCGTAAACGAGGACGGCAGCCGTGAGCTTGTCCAAAAGACCGCCGATATTCAGCCCCTTTACGGAAAATCGGTGGGAACGGTTTGGATAGACATTCCCCTTGACACCTCCGACAGCGGCAGGCTCATGGAGATACTTTTCACCCCCTGCTACGATGATTCGGGCTGCTATCTGGATAATTTCAAAATCGGCAGAACAACGCAGCTTATCTCAAATGCCATAGGCGAGCGTGTTATCGGAGCGGCTACCTGTATTATTATGCTTTTCACGGGAATTTTGCTGATTGTCCTGCATTTTCTTGTCGAAATATCTACAAATTCGGGAAATAAGGAGATGCTCTATCTGGGCATTTTCGCCGCCATGACCTCCTGCTGGGCACTGGTTGAAACCAAATTTCTGAACTTTTTCTCGGACAATACAGGCGCTGTCCACAACCTAGCCTGCATGAGCCTTATGCTGATAATCCTGCCCCTTTTCATGTTCTATCAGCGTGATATGGGACAGAAAAGCAACAGGCTGGTGCCGACAGTCTGCATAATATCCGTGCTGAATTTTTTGGTCTGCTGCGTACTGCATTTTGCGGGAATAAAGGATTTCCACGAAACTCTGACGCTTACCCATATCACCATCGGCATTGCCTGTATCTGCATACTTTACATGGGCTATGTCCGCTGCTTCAAATGTAAAAACGTTGAAAAAACGGATATAGTGTCCTCCGTGGGAATGGCAGTTATTGCCATTTTTGCCGCCATTGACATTGTAAGATACCGTATGGGCGGAGTCAACGACAGTGAGCTGTTTACCCGAATAGGTCTGCTTATCTACATAATCACCCTGGGAATATGCACCCTCAGCTACACCGCACAGATGGTGAAAAAGGGCGCAGAAGCCGAGCTTATCAGCCGTCTTGCCTATGAGGACGGTCTTACGGGAATGGGCAACCGCACTGCCTACAAGGAGCGAATTGCCGCCCTTGACAAAAACGGCAGCTACACCTTCTTTATGTTCGACATCAACAACCTGAAATATGTAAACGACAACATTGGTCATCAGACGGGCGACAAAATGATAATCGCCGCCTCAGAGGTCATAAAACAGGTTTTCTCGCCCCTGGGAAAATGCTACCGTATCGGCGGAGATGAATTTGTCTGCATTGCCGAATCTGCGGTAAATACGGAAATGTACCAAAATGTATTCTTCGAAGAATTAAGGCTTTACCGTGAAAATAACAACCCCGATTTTCCTCTTGCCGTGGCTTTGGGAAGTCAGGTCTGCCGTGCGGGAGAGGATATACAAACCGCTATCCACAATGCCGACCAGAAGATGTACACCTGCAAGGCGGAATTAAAAGCAAAGGATAAGTCGATTTTGGAAATTAAAAACGTTTCCCCCGATGGAGCAATGGCATAAAAATATAAGCTGTCGGTTCAGCAAAAAACCGACAGCTTTTCTGTTGCCTAATACTAATAACCAATAAAAGTGTAGATAAAAAATCTGCGCAAAAACCATATACGCAAGTTTTTGCGCAGATTTTTTATTCACTTTTGAATTGGTTCTTAGTATAATAATTATACACCATTTCCGTCTTTATGTAAAGAATAATTATAAAAATTCTCAATATGCCGAAATGACGTATCGGGAATTTTTGCTGCGATTTAAACTTCTTATACTAATAGTTCATCAACATATAGACAAACAATAAAATAATCTATATCATTATTCTATTTGCCAATAAACAGCCTCTTTGACAGTTTTCTTAGCTATTTACCCATAGTAATT
>CAMCRP010000033.1 GCA_945877315.1 uncultured Ruminococcus sp.
CCGATGACCGAGCCTGCGCCTATCTTCACGCCCTCGGAGAAGGTCACGTTCTTTCCAATAATACAGGGGTACTCTATCTGCACGCCCATGCGCTCATATTGTGGATATGCTTCGGAAAATTTCCCCGAAAACAGCATATCCGTCTGACAGGAGAGCAGGTCATTTACGGTGTTTATGTCGAAAAATTTCTCGGCACATTTTATCCCGAAAACAGGGCGTTTTTTCCTGATAAACAGCGGGATAAGCCCCGTTTCAAGGCATTCGGGCAGCTTTTGACCTTCCTCGGAAATTATGCCGGACAGGGCTTTTCCCGAGATAATAACCGTTCCGCAAAGGGCAAGTCCCGTTCGGCAGCTGTAATAGGACGGCTTTTCTATGACGGAGAGGATTTCTCCGTTTTCCGAGAGAAGGGCAAGGTTTTTGTCACGTATATCGGAACATTCGCAAAGGGCGCAGGTCAGTTCCGAACGGTTTTCACGGTGGAATTCCGCCAGACGTGCAATGTCGCAGTCGGAAACGGTATCACCCGCCGAAATAAGTATGTCCTCGTCCGTGTCAAGGGAAAAAAGTGCGGAAAGCTCGCCGTTTTCGCTGTCGCTGCCGAGAATTTCCCAGCCGCCCGGGACATATTCTTTAAGGCTGCGGGAAAAGCGTCCCCCCGCAATTATCTTTCGGGAGAAGGGGACGCCGCTTTTTTCAATGGCTTCGATCTGATAGGAGATAAGCGGTGCGCCGCATAGGTTTGCAAGGGGCTTTGGAGTTCGGCAGGTGACGGGCTTCATTCGCAGACCTTCCCCGCCTGCTGTCAGAAATGCTATCATAAGCAACCTCTTTTCTGTGGTTTTTAACTTGATTATGGGCAATGACGGCTAAAATATACAAAAGTTTCGCCAGCTTTTTCTAAAGGCTGGCGAAACTTTTATATATATTTTTTTGCTAAAAAATTAATTTTGCTATTGACAAAGGATTTTTCCTGTGATATACTGAAATCAGCAAATAACCCCAATGAAGCGGAGATAACGGCAATAACGCCTTCTCAGAGAGCCCGTGGTGCTGTAAATCGGGCAGGAAACGAGTTGTCAAATGGACCGCCGAGGGCGCAGAGGAACATCAAGGATTTCCCCTTGTCAGTATTCTGCGGCGTATGGCACACGTTAGCTGCCAAAGATATGTTTGTATCTTAAAAAGCGCACAGTTTTGGGAAATGTACCATTTACAAGGTTTTAACGGTACCGAGCGTCAAACTTCGTTCATTTCGCTGTTTGTGGAACGAAATGACAGAGGGGTCGCCCCTATTGGGAAAGTACCGTTTATAAAGTTGTAACGGTACCGAGCGGCAAACCTTGTTCATTTCGCTATTTATGAAACGAAATGACAGAGGGGTCGCCCCTCTGTGAATCAAGGTGGCACCGCGGATATGTATTTATTCGTCCTTGACAGAAACTAAAACCTTCTGTCAAGGACGTTTTTGTCTTTGTCGGAAATATTTTACGGAGGTATGTTTTATGAATTTCAACGGCGTAGAATTTGACACTTATTTCAAAAATTTCCCCGACGACAACGGCTATTTCGGCAAATACGGCGGAGCGTATATCCCCGATGACCTGAAAAAGGCTATGGACGAGATAACGGACGCTTACTTCACCATTGCAAAATCCAGCAAATTTATCGGCGAGCTGCGCAGGATTCGCAGAGATTTCCAGGGCAGACCCACACCCATTTCCTATCTGGAACGCCTTTCGGGCAGCTTGGGAAATGTCCAGCTTTATGTTAAGCGTGAGGATCTGAACCACTCGGGTGCTCACAAGCTCAATCACTGCATGGGCGAGGCTCTCCTGGCAAAATATATGGGCAAAAAGAAGGTCATTGCCGAAACGGGCGCAGGTCAGCACGGCGTTGCGCTGGCGACTGCGGCTGCATATTTCGGTCTGGAATGTGACATTTACATGGGTGCTGTTGACATTAAAAAACAGGCTCCCAATGTTGCAAGAATGAAGATTCTGGGTGCAAACGTTGTTGAAGTAACACACGGTCTTGCGACCCTTAAAGAAGCCGTTGACGCTGCTTTTGAAGCATATACAAAGGAGTACAAGGACTGCATTTACTGCATCGGCTCGGTAGTTGGCCCTCACCCCTTCCCTATGATGGTAAGAGATTTCCAGAGCGTTGTGGGAATTGAAGCAAGGGAGCAGTTCCTTGAAATGACAGGCGAGCTGCCTGATGCTGTTGTTGCCTGTGTGGGCGGCGGTTCAAACGCTATGGGTATGTTCTCGGGATTTCTCAACGACCCCGTTGACATTTACGGCGTTGAACCTCTCGGCAGAGGTCCTAAAATGGGCGACCATGCCGCAAGCCTGACATACGGCACAGAGGGAGTTATGCACGGCTTCAACAGCATTATGCTAAAGGACGAAAATGGCGAGCCTGCTCCCGTTTACTCGGTGGCAAGCGGTCTGGACTATCCCTCCTCGGGTCCCGAGCACGCATTTCTCCATGACCTGGGCAGGGTAAAATACGACGTTGTTGACGACGAGGAAACTATTGACGCATTCTTTACCCTTTCGAGAATGGAGGGCATTATCCCCGCAATCGAAAGCTCTCACGCCGTTGCATATGCTATCAAGCTGGCGAAGCAGATGAAGAAGGGTTCTATTCTTATCAATCTCTCGGGCAGAGGAGATAAGGATATGGACTATATTATTGAGAAGTATGGTATTCGCTGAGCTTAATGTGAGAAGTGGAAAGCTAAAAGTAAAATGTGGAAAGTGAAAAGTGGAAAGTGGAATTATTTCTGATATTAAACAATTTTCAGATTTCACATCTAAATAATGGTAAAGGGTGTTTCTCCGTTTTTAGCGGGGACACCCTTTATTAGCGTTTCTGCATAAATTCCACTTTTCACTTTTCACTCTTCACATTTAGCGAAACTTTTCACATTGAGAGAAAGTTCTTGCAATTTGCGAAATATAATGGTATAATTATCTTAATTATTATCATCGAAAGGAAATTTAACTATGAACAATAAAAAAATACTTGCTGCCGCACTCTCTGCGGTAATACTTGCCGCTATGACGGGCTGCGGCGGGGAGAAGGAAGCTCCCGCCGAAGCTGCCGCCGCTGAAACAACAGCAGCCACAGCCGCTGCTCCAGCTGTGACCGAACCCGAAGTTCCTACCGAGCCCGTTGACCTTGAAGCGGGCGTTACGGACGCTATGTACCAAAGGGCTGTTATCAGCGAGGGGGACAAGACCCGTGTTGCAAGCTTTCTCAGGCGGCTGAAAAACGGCGAAAAGCTGTCGGTGGGATTTATCGGCGGTTCTATCACTCAGGGAACGGCTGCTTCAAATTCGGCTGAATGTTATGCGTCCCGAATTTGGCAAGGTTTGGCGGAAAAGAACGATCAGCTTGAATATGTCAATGCGGGTATCGGTGCGACGGATTCCTACACGGGCGTTCACAGAATAGAGCGTGACCTGTTTAAGGACGGTGTTTGTCCCGACCTGGTTTTCGTGGAATTTTCCGTAAATGACACAAATGCCCTTGTAAACAAGGAAAGCTATGACAGTCTGGTAAGACGTATTCTGTCACAGCCCAATAATCCCGCTGTTATCCTGATTTTCACCACTCAGGAAAACGGCACCAGCCTTGTTGATACGCACATTGAGATAGGAAAGCAGTACGACCTGCCTATGCTGTCCTATAAAAACATTGTGTTCCCCGAGGTCCAGGCGGGTACCCTTGACTGGAAGGCTATTTCTCCCGACAATATCCACCCCAACAGCATCGGACACGGCTTTATTGCGGAAATGGCACTTCGTTATTTAAACGGCGTTGAAGCGGAGCTGGACAGCATTACCGAGGAACCGACTGCATTTGACGCCGAACCCCTTACCAAGGACATTTACGCAAACGCTCATATGCTCAATTCCAAGGACATCACCCCCGAAACCTGCGAGAATTTCGAGGTTAAGACCGTGGACAGCAATTTCCCCGACGGCTGGTCCTGTGAAGCGGGCGGAACTCTGGTGTTCAAGGACATTGAATTCGGCAATTTCGGCGTAATGTTCAGAAGGGCACCAAGCGGAAATCTCGGTAAATACGAGGTCTACATTGACGGCGAAAAGAAGGGCACCATTGACGGCAGCTTCCCCGGCGGCTGGGGCAGCTATGCGGAAACTAAGGTTTGCAGCCGTTACGGAGAGCCTGCAAAGCATACCGTTGAGATAAAGCCCGCACCCGGCTGCGAGGACAAGGGCTGTGATATTCTTGCGCTGATGGTTTCGTAATGGAGGGGAAAATGGACAGAGTTCACAACGGCAAGGTTTACAATTCCACCGAATTAACTCCCCTTTGTCAGCTGAATAACAGCAAAATGGGCGTTGATCTGGGGATAAAGCTTAGAAGTGCCGATCCCGCCGAGCCTGAGGACTGGCAGAAAAACTTCTTTTCCATGCAGCTGAGCCGAAGCCTTGAAAAACAGCCAAAGCCTTCCGTAAACTATCGTGCCATAGGCTTGTACATATTGGCTGCCATTATCGCAGCAACGGGATTTATCGGAGGTCTGACGGTTTACGGCGGTGTCAGGATAGCTATGGGCGCGCTCATTGCAGTTGTTCAGCTTGTTTCCGACAGGGGGAACAGCGGCAAGACTCCCGAAACCACCGCCGCAGATGACAAAAATTTCAACTTTTACAGCTATAAGGTCGAGGATAAGTTTGTGGTGAAGGACATCGAAAACAGGCATTTTCTGGTGCTTGCGGGGGTGAATGTTCAGGTTGACAGGGAGCTTTATGACAGCTGCGATTTTGATGATTTTTTGATTGGGGCGGTGGCTCCTACCTCCGATGGGTTTTATTTTTCGGTGAATAAGTTTTGATAAAGGAACGTCCCGACTGCGTTTGTGCTGTCGGGACGTGTTGTTATACTAAACACCATTTAAATCACGGAGAAGAAATCGGCGTAAAAAGCTTGCGTTTATGGGTTTTTACGCCGAGAGATTCCCGTGATTAATGGGTGTTTAGTATTATCCTCTTGACATTTCGTGTTTTAACGTTTATAATATGGGATATATACCATATTATAAGGAGTGATCATCATGAGTAAAAATTTCAGAGAAACATTAAACCGACAGCTTGAAAATGACGCTGAATTCCGCAAGGAATACGAAGCACTTTCGCCCGAATACGAGCTTGCAAAAATGCTGATTGCCTGCCGCAGCAACGGAAATCTCACACAAAAACAGCTGTCCGAGCTTACGGGCATAGATCAGGCTGACATCAGCAAGATAGAAAACGGAAATGCCAATCCCTCCATAAAAACGCTTACCCGTTTAGCTTCTGCAATGAATATGACGTTAAAGATAGAATTTGTTCCCAATGCTCATAATGCTTGAATTTTTGACAAAACCAAAACCGCCGCTATCCAAACGATAACGGCGGTCAATTTTTAAGTATAAGCGGGAAACTTATCGGTTATTGATAAGTGAACTCATTAGTTATTAATGAGTTTATCCTCATCGCTCCAGCTGTACAGCTTACGGATCTCCTCACCAACTACCTCAGCGGGGTGCTCGGCGTGAAGCTTTCTCATAGCCTTGAAGTGAACCTGAGAACCTGCATCGGACATATCAAGCAGGAAGTCCTTAGCAAAGGTACCGTCCTGAATGTCAGAGAGAACCTTCTTCATAGCCTTCTTAGTTTCCTCTGTAACGATCTTGGGACCTGTTACATAGTCGCCGTACTCAGCGGTGTTGGAAATGGAGTATCTCATTCCTGCGAAGCCGCTCTGGTAGATAAGGTCAACGATCAGCTTCATCTCGTGGATACACTCAAAGTAAGCGTTTCTGGGGTCGTAGCCTGCCTCAACGAGAGTTTCAAAGCCTGCCTGCATGAGAGCGCAAACGCCGCCGCAGAGAACAGCCTGCTCACCGAAGAGGTCGGTTTCTGTTTCGGTTCTGAATGTTGTTTCGAGAACGCCTGCTCTTGCTCCGCCGATACCTGCTGCATATGCAAGACCGATCTCCTGAGCGTCGCCTGTTGCGTCCTGCTCAACAGCGATAAGACAGGGAACACCCTTGCCAACCTGATATTCGCTTCTTACTGTATGACCGGGACCCTTAGGAGCGATCATGATAACATTAACGTCCTTGGGGGGAACGATGCAGCCGAAGTGAATGTTGAAGCCGTGAGCAAATGCAAGAGTCTTGCCTGCTGTCAGGTTGGGAGCGATCTCCTTCTTGTAAACTGCAGCCTGCTTCTCGTCGGGGATAAGGATCATGATGATGTCGCCAGCCTTAGCAGCGTCAGCAACGCTCATTACCTTCAGACCTGCTGCTTCTGCCTTAGCTGCGCTCTTGGAACCCTCGTAAAGACCGATAACAACGTTTACGCCGCTGTCCTTGAGGTTGAGAGCGTGTGCGTGACCCTGAGAGCCGTAGCCGATGATGGAAACGGTCTTGCCGTTCAGTCTGTTCAGGTCACAGTCCTGCTGATAGAAAATCTTGTTCATTTTAATTTCCTCCAATATTGATTTACGGATATACCGCTAAGATTTTTATATGGTAACCGAATTATCACTTTTTAACAGCGATAGTATCGGCGCCTTTCTGAATTGCAATAACGCCCGTGCGGACGATTTCCTTGATTCCGTAGGGACGGATAAGCTCCTCGAAGCGAGCCAGATGTGCGGTGGTATCGGATATTTCAATGGTCATTGTGGAAGGTGAAATATCGATTATCTTTGCGCCCATTATCTCAACGATAGTGAGAATTTCGCTTCTCTGAGCGGGTGTTGCGGCTATTTTAATAAGCTGCAGCTCTCTGGAAAGCAGTTCATCGGGAGCAAGGGAACGCACCTTGATTGTGTCAATAAGCTTGTTCAGCTGCTTTTCAAGCTGTTCTACCATATACTCGTCACCGTCGGCAACGATGGTAATTCTCGAAACGGACGGGTCTGCGGTAACACCTACCGCAAGGCTGTCGATGTTAAATCCTCTTCTTGAAAACAGGCCGGAAACTCTCGAAAGAACACCTGCGTGATTTTCGACCAGAATAGAAATTGTATGTTTCACGGGGTTGACCTCCTAAATTAAAGTGTTGACTCGGTTTCGTTTACCATTACCTCTAAGAGATAAGGCTTGTCGGAAGAAAGGAAACGCTTGATGGCTTCATCTGCCTGCTCATTGTTCTCGACTCTTTCCGCAGAAATTCCGTATGCCCTTGCAAGTGCCACGAAATCGGGGTCGCCTCCAAGACTTACGGCAATGCGGTTGTCGGCGTACATTCTTGTTTGCAGCTCTCTTACCATTCCCAGATATTCGTTTCGCATAAGCACTATCTTAACGGGAACATTATACTGACAGATAGTCGCAAGCTCCATCATCTGCATCTGGAAGGAACCGTCGCCGCAGATAACAATGACCTCCGCAGACGGGTCCGCAAGCTTTGCGCCCACAGCACAGGGAACGGAATAGCCCATTGTTCCCATACCGCCGCTGGTGAGGAATCTGCCGTTTTTCACCTTGAAATTATTGCAAGCCCAAATCTGATTCTGTCCAACGTCGGCAACGGCAACAGTGTTGTCGGGTGCTGCTTCGGACAGCTTTTTCAGGAAGCCCTTGGGGTCGGTAAATACCTTTTCTGCGGGCTTTTCGGGGATATTGCTTCTGTATTCCCGCAGATGTTCAAGCCACGGCTCTGTGTTCTGCTTTTCCATTATCTCGTTGAGCTGAGCGAGGACGCATTTGCAGTCGCCTACAAGGGGAATGTCTGCGTGAATGTTCTTTCCGATCTCGGCGGGGTCTATGTCGATATGTATTATCTTGGTATTTTCTTCCAGCCAACTGGGGGATTTTACCGCCCTGTCCCCTACTCTTGCGCCGATAAGTATCATAAGGTCGCAGTCGCCAACAGCGTGATTTGCGGTCTTAACTCCGTGCATACCGATCATTCCGAAATAAAGCGGGTGGTCGGTGGGGAATACAGAAAGTCCCATCATTGTGGAAACAACGGGGATCCCCGTCAGCTCGGCAAACTCCTTTATCTCCTTCTCGGCGTGAGCGAGGAAAATGCCGCCGCCTGCGCAAATAAGGGGCTTTTCGGCAGCCTTGATAGCCTCGGCTACCTTCTTTATCTGGAGCGCATTGCCCTTTGCGGAGGGCTTATAGGAACGCAGAGAAACCGTTTCGGGATATTCAAAGTCTATCATAGTCTGCTGAACGTCCATAGGAACGTCTATCAGCACGGGGCCGGGTCTGCCCGTTCCCGCAATATGGAAGGCTTCTTTGAATACACGGGGAATGTCCTGCGCATTTTTCACGAGATAGCTGTATTTAACGAAGGGTTCAGCGGCACCCGTAATGTCCGCCTCCTGGAAAACGTCGCAGCCTATCTGGTCGGAGCAGACCTGTCCGGTAATGCAGATAATGGGCACGCTGTCCATATAAGCTGTTGCGATAGCGGTAAGCAGATTTGTTGCACCCGGACCCGAGGTTGCTATACATACGGCGGGCTTTCCCGTTATCCTTGCATAACCGCTGGCGGAATGACCGCCGTTTGCTTCGTGACGTACAAGTATATGTTTAATATCGGAATGTGAAAGTTCATCGTAAAAGGGGCATATTGCAGCTCCGGGATAGCCGAAGACGACCTTTATCCCCTCATTTTCAAGACATTTCACCATTGCCTCTGCGGCTTTAATCAATCCCATCACTCCTGTTCAAAGTTTGTATTTGGCAAAACCGCCGCCATAATACGGCTGTTTTATCATACAAATACTATTATATTACAAAAATCCCGTTTCGTCAATAGTTTTTTTGTTTAAATAACAGGGTAATTTAATGAGTGAACTTTCTGTTAAGTAATAATTGGTAAATTGCTTTAGAGGAAAAAGCATAGCTTTGATTTTCCGTCCCGCATTTACCGATAGAACTTCTTTAACCTGCGGGCGTGAAACCAAAGCATTTATGCTTTTGCTCCTACAATAACGTTATTTTTATGGATTACTATAAATTCAGCTTTCCACATTCACATAAATCGTTGACATTTCAACGGGATAAGTGTATAATTATCATAATGGGGTAATTATCTCATATATGAAAGGAAATATTGCTATGGACGATATGAATAACAGACTCCCCGAGGAGAACCCTCAGCCCAAGAACAGTTCGGCGTCTGACACAGGTGCCGGCAGAACGGAAAACTGTTCGGCGGAAATTCCCCCCGCAGGGAATATCCCCAATGAAAATAAAGCGGCGGAAGAAATTCCCGAGGAGAAAAAGTACAATCCTTACGGGGAACAGTCTTTTTATGTTCCTCCCCAGCCGCCAAACTATCAGCCAAACTCAAATGTGTATTATCGGAACGGCTATCCGCAGACACCTCCGCCAAACCCGCAGAGGTACAATGTTCCGTCAAGCTTTAACCACGGGACTATCCCAACCAATAATTTTAACGGAAATCCGCCCCCAAGCGGCGGACAGACTCCCCCGCCCTACGGTCAGCAGCCGCCTGTGTACGGACAGCAAACGCCTCCCCCGCAGTACCGTCAGCCCATGCCGCCGCAGTACGGTCAGCAGACACCTCCTCCGCAATACCGTCAGCCCATGCCCCCGCAGTACGGACAGCAGACACCTCCTCCGCAATACCGTCAGCCCATGCCCCCGCAGTACATAAATCCGCAGCAAGGCTATAACGGAAATATCCCGCCTTATAACGGTGCACCCAATTCCGTGCCGCCCTATATGGCAGACGGCGCAGGCGTTAAGAAGGGCAATGCGGGAGTGCTTATTGCGGTCATTTCCGCCGTCGTTGTGCTTTTGGTCATCATCGGCATACTTATGTCACTTTCCGTCAAGGAAGATGTGAACGAGGACAATGACAGCGTTTCCGTAAGTGCGGGCGAGGAAACAAAGAAGCCCTCCGATAAGCCCTCCGACTCCATTGTCGTAAATATCGAGGTAAAGGATAAGCCAAAGCTGGAGGACAACTATTATCAGGCAGACGGCGTTCGGCTCACCACCGAGGGTGTTGCAAAGATGGTTTCTCCGTCGGTCTGCGAGATAATCTGCTACGGCGAGGGAAATCTTGCGCCTGTTTCAAAGGGCTCGGGTATCGTCATTTCCGAGGACGGCTACGTTATCACCAACGCCCATGTTGTGGAGGACGCAAAGGGCGTTAAGGTCGCATTCACCGACGGCACCGAGTATAAGGCTGAGCTTATAGGCAAGGATTCCAAAACAGACCTTGCTGTTATAAAGATAGAAGCCACAGGGCTTACTCCCGCCGAGCTGGGAAATTCCGACCAGATGGAGCTGGGCGAGCAGGTGGTCACTATCGGCAATCCGGGAAATCTTTCGGGAACTATCACCGTAGGCTATGTTTCGGGACTTCACCGCAAGGTCAGAACCGATTCCAGCCAGTACCTGATGAACTGTATTCAGACGGACGCTGCCGTAAATCCCGGAAATTCGGGCGGTGCTCTGGTGAATATGTACGGTCAGGTAGTAGGCATCGTGTCCTCAAAATATGTTGTACAGGGTTACGAGGGACTTGGCTTCGCTATTGAAATGAACGAGGCAAAGCCCATTATCGAGGATATTATTTCCAAGGGCTATATCAGCGGCAGACTGCGCATAGGCATTGAGTTTATCGGAATAAACGAGGTTGCCGCCGCTCAGAACGGAATTCCGTCGGGCCTGCTTATCAGATCTATACGTGACGACTGCGACATTTCCAACACCGAGCTTGAGATAGACGACATCATTACCGAGATAAACGGCAAAAAGGTGTATGATACGGACACCGTTCTTGCCGCTCTGGAGGGCTGCGTCCCCGGAGATACGGTAACGGCAAAGGTTTACAGACGTTCCATCGTTTCCACCGAGGAGGCGGAGGAGTTTGAGATAAGCTTTATGCTGATGCAGGACGAAACGCTTGAATAAAATGTGGAAAGTTGAGAGTGAAAAGTGAAATTTATTGCTTCACATTAGGAAATCTGAAACAGAAGAAAGGAGCTGATAACCGATGCAGACTTATGAAGCCGATGCCATTGATATTTCCAACAGCTTTGAAAACACTCCCGACCTTGACAGCTGCTGCAAAAGAATTATGTCATCAAAGCTGATAATCGCCAAGCTGCTTCAGGCGGTCGTTCCCGAATATGCCGACAGCAAGGTCAATGAAATTGTCAAGCTGTTGGGAAATGTGGATATTGACGGTGAATTTGTCGATGCAGATACTGCTCCCGTAATAAAAAGCGAGGCAAATGAGGACAGTTCCATTATGGAGGGTAAGAGGATCTACGACATCAAATTCACGGCTCTTACTCCGCAAAATCGAAAAATCGCTTTAATAATCAATCTGGAAATACAGAATAATTTTAATGCGGGATATGCTCTTATACGGCGCGCAGAATATTATTGTGCACGGCTTATTTCCGCTCAGTACAATACGGTGTTTACAGGTTCGGATTTTGATAAGATAGAAAAGGTGTATTCTATCTGGATATGTACATCACCCGATGAAGCTCACAAAAACACTATCTCGCTGTACAAAATGAATCGATACGGTCTTGCGGGAACATATACCGACACACCAAAGGACATATTGGACTATGACCTTATGAATGTGATAATGATATGTCTGGGAGATTCGCATACAATGGAGTGCAGAGGTATTATCCGAATGCTTCATTCGCTTCTGGTCGCAGAAATTCCCGCAGCCGAAAAGAAGAGGATAATCCACGATGAATACGACATTCCCATCACTAAGGAATTTGATAAGGAGGTCGACGATATGTGTAATATCAGTTCGCTTTATTTAAACAGGGGCATAGATATAGGCATAACTAAAGGCATAGATATAGGCATAAATAAAGGCATAGATATAGGCATAAATAAGGGCATAGATATAGGCATAAATAAAGGCAAGGCGGAAGGCGCATTTGAAGTTACAGTAAAAATGATAATCAAGCTGTTCAAAAAAGGAATGTCTGTTGCCGATATTGCCGACGCCGTTGAGCTGTCCGTTTCCGAAACCGAAAAGATCATTAAGGAAAACACATAATTTATAGCAACCGACAATAATTATCCTTTCATTTAGAAAATACTGATTAATCAGTGTTCCCTCGCCTTCGACGGGGGAACACTCACCTATACATGTCACTTAGATAACAAGAAAATAATTGACGATTTGATCAGTAGTTTTTCAAGGAATTTGATAAGGAGGTCGACGATATGTGTAATATCAGTTCGCTTTATTTAAATAGAGGCATAGATATAGGCATAAATAAGGGCATAGATATAGGCATAAATAAAGGCAAGGCGGAAGGCGCATTTGAAGTTACAGTAAAAATGATAATCAAGCTGTTCAAAAAAGGAATGTCTGTTGCGGATATTGCCGATGCAGTTGAGCTGTCCGTTTCCGAAACCGAAAAGATCATTAAAGAAAACACATAATTTAATGACAAAACCGCCGCATAGGTCAAATATCCTGTGCGGCGGTTTTTCACGCAAAAAAATAGCAGGGACAACGCCCTGCCGAAAAATGAGATGAAATAAAAAGATATGTGTAGAACAAAAGAAAGGAGACAACAAAACGGATGTTAAACTATTACAAATTAGGTAATAGTTAAATACGAATTCTAACATCATCTATATTATATACCGAAAGTATCCAAAGGTCAATAGCTTTTTGCATATTTTTTCAAGTTTGTATACTTGCACAAATATTGCCTGTAATCTTTCAACATAATGTAAAATATGACGGTTGAATGTTAAAAATTGGACAAAAACTCTGCGTTTTGCATATACGCTTTGTATTAGCTGACCGAAAGATACGGGTTATTTTTATTTGATAAACAAACATTGTACCACACATATTCCGAAATGTCAAGAGGGAAATCGCTACATTTCACACAATTTTCGTCTAAAGTGAAAAAATCACTTTTTCCGCTCGGATTTTCCCGTAATACCCCAGCCGTCAATACCCGCACGGCGCATTGCACCGAATATCCTGTCGGTAAAGCCCTTGTCGGAACGCTCCCTGTCGGATATAAACTGCTTCATGGTTTCCCGTGAGGTGTGCCCGTCCACGGGGCAGCGGGATTTTATAACGTTCACCGCCCCCTTGTTGGCGGCTTTTTTTATCTCCTTTTCGGGGGCGAACACCAGCGGACGTATCAAGGTCAGGTCCTTGCGGGATAGGTAGCTTTTTGGGGCAAAGCAGCCTATCCGTCCCTCGATAAACAGGTTCATCATAAAGGTTTCAACGGCGTCATTGTAGTGGTGACCGAGAGCGATCTTGTTGCAGCCTGCTTCCTTGGCGGCGTCGTGAAGTCCGCCCCGCCTCATTCGGGCGCAAAGACTGCATGGGTGCTCCTCCTTGCGGATATCGAAAACTATCTGCCCGATGTCGGTGCGTTTCAGAATGTAGGGCACATTCAGCTCGGCGCAGAGCCTTTCCACCTCGGTATAATCTCCCGGAGTGCCGCCGAAGCGTGGGTCAAGGGTAATGGCGACAAGGTCGTAGTCAATGCCGATAAACCGTTTGAGCAGGGCAAGTCCCTTTAAAAGCACAAGGCTGTCCTTGCCGCCCGAAACGCCCACGGCTATCCTGTCGCCGTCCTGTATCAGGTCAAATTCCTGTATGGCTTTTCTCATATATCCTAAAATTTTCTGCATATTTTCAGACTCCTTAAGTCAATTGAGTGATTTTATGGTAAATGACATATATATTTCTACCCGTCGAAGGCGGGTAGAAATATATACCTAACTCAAATAACACTCAAAGTAAGATTATTTTTGCCGTTTGCTATATTATAGCATAAGTTAAGCTTATTTACAATATCAATATTTTCGCTTTCGAGGAGATTTTACAAATCTCAGCACCGTGAAAATGCTGTTTTACTTTGATTTTACAAAACGCAGATTTCAGACTTTACAATTCGGGAATATCATTATTACAGTCAAATAAGACGAATCATATTATATGCGGACGGCAGAACGTCCCCGAAAGGAAGAACTTTTTATGAAAAAAACATTTTTATCAAGATTTATCGCAGTTTCCGCTGCTCTGACAGCGGGCTTGGCTCTTGCAGGCTGCGGCAGCTCAGGCAGCGGCTCGGGTGATACCACCACCACCGCAGGCGGCGACACAAACAGCAGCTCCGCTTCTGTAGGTGCTATCGCAGTAGTTTCCAGAGAAGGCGGTTCGGGAACAAGAGGCGCTTTCATCGAACTGATGGGCATTGAGGTAAAGGGCGAGGACGGCTCCAAGACCGACCGCACCACCGATGAAGCTCTTATCGCAAACAGCACAAACGTTGTTATGACACAGGTTGCGGGAAATGTTGGCGGTATCGGATATATCTCCTTGGGTTCTCTCGACGACACCGTTAAGGCAGTTACCGTTGACGGTACGGAAGCTACCGTTGACAACATTCTTGCAGGAACCTACAAGGTTTCCCGTCCCTTCAATATTGCAGTAAAGGGCGATGTTTCCGACGCTGCAAAGGACTTTATGAACTACATTCTCAGCGCAGAGGGTCAGGCAGTCGTTCAGGAAAAGAACTTTATTCCCGTTGACAGTGCCGCAGCTGCATTTTCCTCCAACGGCGCAGAGGGCAAGGTCGTTGTAGGTGGTTCCTCCTCTGTATCTCCCGTAATGGAAAAGCTGGCAGAAAGCTATCAGGCTGTAAACCCCAATGTTAAGATCGAGATCCAGACCACAGACTCCTCCTCCGGTATGAAGGCTGCTATGGACGGCACAGTTGACATCGGCATGGCTTCCCGTGAGCTCAAGGACGAGGAAAAGGCATCTCTCACCCCCACCGTTATCGCTATGGACGGTATCGCAGTTATCGTAAACAAGGAAAATCCCGTAAACGCTCTGACCTCCGAGCAGATCATGAAGATCTACACAGGCGAGATCACAAGCTGGGACGCTGTACAGTAATCACCTTATACTAAACACCATTAGAATTATGGAGAAGAAATCGGCACAAAAGCTTGCGTATATGTGGTTTTGTGCCGAGAGATTCCCATAATTCAATGAGTGTTTGGTATTAAACCGAATTTCACCCACGAAGCCGCCTTGCAAATACAACAGGGCGGCTTTGGCAAATAACGAAAGGAATGATTTTTTTGACCACCGCCGACAGCATTTCCGAAAGAAAGAGCGACAGCTCCGACTTTTTCCCCAAGCCCTCATCCGGCAGAACTCAGCGGTTTATCGAAAAAGGGGCGGAGATAATTTTCCTCCTCTGCGCCCTTATTTCCATAGCTGCCGTTGTCATTATATGTGTTTACATTTTTGCGGGAGGAATACCCGCTATTGCGGAGATAGGACTGTTTGACTTCCTCGGCGGACAGCGCTGGAAGCCCTACAATGAGCCTGCGGAATACGGCATTTTCCCCATGATACTGGGCAGCCTGTATGTTACGGGCGGTGCGGTTGCAGTGGGCGTTCCCGTGGGACTGCTGACGGCTATTTTTATGGCAAGATTTTGTCCCGCCCCGCTTTACAAGGTCTTGAAGCCTATGATAAATCTGCTGGCGGGCATACCGTCTATCGTGTACGGTCTGTTCGGTATGATAGTTATCGTACCCATCGTGAGAAATCTTGCAGGCGGTGACGGAAACTGCATTTTCACCGCTGCCCTTCTCCTGGGAATGATGATACTTCCCACCATTATCGGGCTTTCGGAAACGGCTATACGGTCTGTTCCCGAATCCTACTATGAGGGTGCTGTTGCTCTGGGTGCGACTCACGAACGTGCGGTTGGAACCGTTGTTTTCCCCGCCGCAAAGTCGGGAATTCTTGCGGGAGTTATCCTCGGAATAGGCAGAGCCATAGGCGAAACTATGGCTGTTATCATGGTTGCGGGAAATCAGGCGAGAATGCCCAAGGGACTGTTTGCAGGCGTCCGCACACTTACCGCAAATATCGTTACCGAAATGGGCGATGCGGGCGGACTTCATTATGACGCTCTTGTTGCAACGGCTGTCGTTCTTTTCGGATTTATCCTGATTCTGAATTTATGCTTTAGCGTTCTTACCAACAAAAAGCCCAAGGAGGGAAAATCAAAATGACAATGACAGGCTTTCGCTTTGATATGAAAACCTATAAAAAGCACCCCCTTTCCTTCCTGTTTATGCTGCTTGTTTGGATAGCCGCCGCACTTACCGCTGCCGTTTTCATTGCAGTTGTGGGCTATGTCCTTATTAAGGGAATACCGCAGCTTAAACCCTCGCTGTTTGCATGGAATTACACTACCGACAATGTTTCCATGATGCCCGCTATAATCACCACCGTTGAAATGGTCGGCATCTCCCTGCTTATCGCCGCACCTCTGGGCATTTTCTGCTCGGTTTATCTGACGGAATACGCAAAAAGGGGCAACAAGATAGTCAAGGTAGTAAGGCTTACCGCCGAAACCTTACAGGGAATACCGTCCATCGTTTACGGACTTTTCGGTATGCTTTGCTTTGTCACATCTCTGAAATGGGGCTATTCCCTGCTGGCAGGCTGCTTTACAGTTTCCATTATGATACTGCCGCTGATAATGCGTTCCACCGAGGAAGCGTTAAAATCCGTCCCCGACAGCTACCGTGAGGGCAGCTATGGTCTGGGCGCAGGAAAGCTTCGCACCGTATTCAAAATAGTAATCCCGTCGGCGGGAAATGGTATCCTTGCGGGAATTATCCTCGCTATCGGCAGAATTATCGGCGAAACTGCCGCACTTATGTACACTGCGGGAACAGTTGCACAGCTTCCCGAAAACGTCTTTATGTCGGGCAGAACCCTTTCTATCCATATGTATCAGCTTTCGAGAGAAGGTCTGCACACCGATGATGCAGCCGCAACCGCCGTTATTCTCCTGATAACCGTTTTCGCACTGAACGGTCTTGCGGAATATATTGCCAAGAAGTTAGATAAAAACAAGCTTTGAAAGGATAATTGATATGCCCGAAACTAAAATTTCCGTCAGCGGACTTGACCTTTACTATTCGGAATTCCATGCACTGAAAAATGTAAATATAGACATCGCACCCAACGAGATAACCGCTTTTATCGGTCCGTCGGGCTGCGGAAAATCCACCCTTTTAAAATCCCTCAACCGTATGAACGACCTTGTTGAGGGCTGCCGAATTACTGGAAATGTCACCCTTGACGGCGTTGATATTTACAAGGATATGGAGATAACCTATCTCAGAAAAAATGTGGGAATGGTTTTCCAGAAGCCTAATCCCTTCCCCATGTCAATTTACGATAATATTGCCTACGGTCCGAGAACACACGGTATACGCCGCAAGTCCGATCTTGACGATATTGTAGAGGAAAGCCTGAAAAAGGCGTCTATCTGGAATGAGGTCAGCGACCGTCTGAAACGTTCCGCACTGGGACTTTCCGGCGGACAGCAGCAGCGTCTTTGCATTGCAAGGGCACTGGCGGTAAAGCCCGAGGTAATTCTCATGGACGAACCCACCTCTGCACTTGACCCTATTTCCACCATGAAAATTGAGGAGCTTTGCTGCGAGATAAAGGACAGCTACACCATTGTTATCGTTACCCACAATATGCAGCAGGCGACAAGAATTTCCGATAAGACGGCGTTTTTCCTTCACGGCGAGATAGTGGAATTTGACGAAACGGAGAAGCTTTTCTCCACGCCGTCCGACAAGCGCACAGAGGATTATATTACGGGAAGATTTGGATAACCGAAAAGGAGACGCTATGAGAAAGCTATTTGACGAGCAGCTGAAAGAGCTGAATATCGAAATGATAAAGATGGCGGGACAGGTGGAAACCGCTATTGCGGGGGCTGCGGAGGCTCTTATCAAAAACGACATCACCCTTGCAAAGCAGGTAATGGGCGGCGACGAGATAGTTGACGATATGGAAAAGAAGATAGAGCATCTCTGCTTAAAGCTTCTTTTGCAGCAGCAGCCCGTTGCCACCGACCTTAGGAGAGTGTCCACGGCGCTGAAAATGACCACCGACCTTGAACGTATCGGCGACCAGGCGGTGGACATTGCGGAGCTTACCTTGAAGATAGGCAAGACGGATAATGTTCATATTCCGCAGATGGCGAAGGCAGTCATACGAATGGTGACCGACAGCATAAACGCCTATGTCAACAGCGACGAAAAGCTGGCAAACGACGTTATGGCGGAGGACGAAAGGGTTGACGAGCTTTTTGTCAAGATACGTGACGAGCTTATCGAAATGGCAGCCGACAGCCGCGAAAAGGGCAAGCAGGTCGGCGAACAAGCAATTGACCTGCTGATGGTGGCTAAGTATCTGGAGCGTATCGGAGATCACGCCGTAAATATTGCGGAGTGGGTCATCTTCTCGGTTACGGGTGTGCATAAGAATGCGAAGATAATTTAATCTGAAAAGCGGAAAGTGAAGGGCGTTTCCCCGTTGAAGTTGGGGAAACGCCCTTTTATGGGTGTTTATAGCAATCCACAAAAATAGCACTATTGTAGGGGCAAAAGCATGAATGCTTTGGTTTCCCCGCCCGCAGGTTACAAAAGATCTATCGGAAAATGCGGGACGGGAAACCAAAGCTATGCTTTTTCCCCTACAAGTGTGTTAGGATATTTTTAATACTAATTTCTAATCAAAGTATAGACAAAATCAGAGATTTCAAAATCCGCACAAAACCCATATACGCAAGCTTTTGCACGGATTTTTTGTCAACTTTATGATAGGAAATTAGTATAAGAAAAATTCCACTTTTCACTTCCCACTCTCCACATTAAATCAACCTTGCTCCGATTTGACAAACAAAGTAAAGTGTGGTATAATAGCATTTGTTATTTTTTCTTCTTTTCGGGCCATTCCTCTATCTGAGTAATGTAATCGAGATTTACAAGCTTGGTCTTTTTGTCCTCAAGCTCTATTTTCGCCCAGTTGTCCTCAACGGTAAGGATAACTCCCGTGGGAACGGTGAAATCATTTTCTCCGTGAAGCATACATTTCTTTCCGATAAATTTCTTGATAAGCTCATAGCTCATGGCTTTGCGCCCCTTTCTTCTTCTCATTTTTGATCTTTTAATCCGTCTGCGTTTTTTCCTTGAAATATAGGGGATAACAAACAGCAGCCAGAACACCACAAAATACAGCACCCAGTTCATTTCGGGTTCCCCCTTTACAATTATTATAATACACCCTCGCATTTTAGAAATCCTTAAAAAACTATAAAGAATTCATAAAGATTGGAGATATTTAAATGAAAAAGCTTTTAACCGCAATTATTGCAGTTTCCTGCATTACTCTTACTGCCTGCTCCGGCGGGAACGCCGAAAAAACAGTTTCCGAAACAACAGAGGAAACCACCGTTTCCGAAAGCGTGTCCGAATCGGAAACCACCGCCGAAACTATTGTAGTTGACCTGCAAAAGGACCCCCTACCAGAGCTTGAAGGCGAACAGGTGGCATATTTCAAGTCCAACACGGGAAAATTTATTGAAAAGGTCTGCGGAATGGACGTTTACACAATGACCATCGTTCTTTCCCAGAACGGCAGCACCATGACCGTAAATATGTCCTCGGACGGAAATATTGTCGGCGCAAGGGCAAATGACGCAGAATCGGATATGAGCCTTATTGCAGATAACGGTTTTGTCTACACCTACGACCACGGCGTAAAGGAAGGCATTATAGTCAAGGACGAGGGCTACATCTCCGTTGTTACACCGAAAACCTATTTCGGGGAACAGCTGAGTGCCATGCTTTCGGACTTTATGGCAGTCACCCAACAGACTGTTGACGGAAAGACCTACACCGTCGAAACCTCCTATATCAGCGAGAACCCAAACGATATTATCAGCTACTGGTTCGATGAAGAGGGCACGCTGGTGAAATTTGTGGAAACCTTCACCGCCGACGGAGTTACCTCGGAGGTAGTCGCGGAGGTAACACGCATTTCCGATACCGCCGATGAAAGCTATATCTCACATTTTGAGGACTACAAAATGTCCGACTTCTCCGACCCCGAAGCATTTCAGAGCGAAACAAGCAATGAATCTGATGCTTCGCAGGGCGGCGGCACCGTTCAGGGTGAAATAATCGCCATAGAACCCGCAAACCAAGACTAAAGTGGAAAGTGAAAAGTGGAAAGTGGAATTGTTGTGTTTACCGAATAATTTCACTCTCCACTTTTCACTTTTCACATTTTATCCCAAAGTTAATTATACAATCAGTATAAATCCTAAAGGGGTTTACAGCAAAATAAAAAAATGTCCGTAAAATAAATTTTTTGCTAAAGTTTCAGAAGCATTTGCCGATATAGTATATAGGAGTGTCAGCGGCTTGAGAAAATGCCGCAGAACACGTATCTTACGGAGGTGACTTATATGGAGATAAAGAAACTGTCGTCGGCTCTCGCAGCATATCAGAGAAGCTCTTTCGATGGAAGATCAAAAAAGGAAGTTAAGCAGTCGGTGTCCAAAAATACGGATACTGTGGAGTTTTCCGCAATGGTGAAATCACCCGAAGCGGCTAAGGCAGCGGCTAAGCGGAGCGTTGACGGCTTTGCTTCTCCCGAAAGGATCGCCGCCCTCAGAGCACAGGTAAACGCAGGTACATACAGCGTTTCAAGCGAGAAGATCGCAGCCGCTATTATCGACGGCTGATTTTACCGATAGTATAAGAAAAAGAAAATTTACCGCCTGTATATTTTTAAGGAGAAACATTATGGATTACAACAGCCTGCTGCTTTTTTTCAAGCAATATAACGAGCATTACAGAGATTTCCTCGCCTTTGAACTGAAAAAGATGAAGCTTGTGGCGGAGGACGATATTCAGGGGCTGACAGATTCCATAAAGACCGAGCAAGCTCTTATTATGAAAACAAACGCCTTTGAAACCAAGCGGCTCAGAATACTTTCCGGCGGAAACGGTCAGAACAAGACCTTCAGCAATATAATCGACGAAGCCCCCGATGACAAGAAGGACGCTCTCAGGGCAGAATTCAAGGAGCTTTCCCGTCTGGTGCTGGAAATCAAAAAGGTCAACGATAACGTGCGGCTTATCGTTACCGAGCGAATGAAGAAATTTGAGACTCCCACAGAGTCTGATACATATAATGTGAACGGCGGAAAAAATCATTCGGACGAAAATATCCATTCCATGATGAAGTCCGTCTGATACGTAACGAAAGGAACGATCAAAATGCTTAGACCTACATTTTTAGGATTTGAAACACAGAAGCGTGCCCTTTTCTCGGCACAGAAGGCTCTTGATGTAACAGGCAGCAATATCGGAAATGTTGACACCGAGGGCTACACCCGTCAGAGAGTTGACCTTTTCTCCGTGGAGAATTTTCAGGGCGGACTGAGATATAATACCAAAATAGCTCTGGCAGGTCAGGGCGTGGATATGAGAGGCGTTACTCAGGTCAGAGATGTGCTTCTCGATGAACGTTACAGAACTGTCAGCGGTGAAGCCAACGAGTCCACCACTAAGGCTGACATTCTCTATCAGGTAGAGGACGTTATCGACGATATTGAAGCAGACACCACCGGCTTTAATGCTGTTCTTTCCAAGCTGGAGGCGGCTTTGCAGAGCTTTTCCACTTCTAACGCCGACCGCCGTGAAATGGCTACCATTGCTATTAATTCCGCAGATAAGATCACTCAGATATTCCAGAATTTCAGCAAGAGAATTGACGATGTTTCAAGCCTGACCTTCACAAAAACCGAAAATACCGTTGACAGAATAAATCAGATATTCAAGCAGATCTCCGCCCTCAACAAGCAGATAGTTGATGATTACGTTGCATCTAATGAAACATATATCGACGATGACGGTACATACAGATCAAATATCACCTACGGTCCTCTGGAATTAAAGGATCAGAGAAATCTCCTGCTTGACGAGCTGGCTGAATACGGAAATGTTGAGGTCACAACAAATCCTCTGGGCGATATTACCGTTAAATTCGGCGATAAGGTCGTTGTTGACAGAGTTTATTATGATGATAAGGGTCAGAAGGTAACTCTTGACGAGAACGGAAAGGTGCCCGAAGGCGTCAAGGCTACTGCCAACTACGTTTTCGGAAAGCTTTCCATGTTCGATCCCTCCAGCACAAACGCTGCGGAGAAGGCTCCCTCAAATCTCAAGCTTTACGCTTCGGAAATGTTCACCGCAGAGGAATGGGTGAATATCTCATGCGACCCCGCAAAGCTTGATGATGTGTTGGGTCCCAAGGGCGATAACGAGATAATGATGGTGGGCACGGACGAGAGAAATCTTACGGGCTACGGTCTGAGCACAGGCTCTCTCAAGGGTCTGTTTGATATGTATAACGGAAACGGCAGCTTCGTTTCAAGCGCAAAATACACGGGCGAATGTAAGAACGGTTACGCAGGCATTCCCTACTATAAAGAGGTCATAAACTCCCTTGCAAAGGTCGTTTGCGAAAAGTTCAACGAGGCAAACGGTCATAAGACAGACGGCGACGGCAGAAGAATGTTTGAGATAACTGATCCCGCAAATCCCGCATTTACCTTCAGAGTGTCCGACGACTGGAGAAAGGACAGCATGATGATCACCCGCACTCCCGAGCAGGCAGACGATGAGGGCAAGACGGGCGAGGAGCTGGATAACGAAAATCTCCACAGACTGCTGGCTGTATTCCAGGGCGAATTTACATATGACAGCATTCCTTCGGGTCAGACATATACTCTCAGCGGATATGTCCGCAAATATGGCGAGGACATAGGCGAGCAGACACAGTTTGAGTATGATTCCGCTAAGGCAAACACAACTATCCTTGAATCGGTGGGTGCTGCAAGAGATAGAGTCATGGGCGTTTCTCTCAATGAAGAGGGTATCAATATGATGAATTATCAGAAATGGTACAACGCAGCCGCAAGAATGATGACCACCCTTGACGAGGCTCTGAACGTTATTATCAATCAGATGGGTCTTGTAGGCAGAGGATAATAATTAACGGGAGGAAATCTTAATGAGAATTACACAAAACGGCATGAAGCGCCAGTATCTCAGAAACAGCAACTCGGCTCTCGAACGTATGAATTCCATAAATAACCGTATTCTTACCGAAAGAAAGTTTATGCGTGCTTCCGATGATTCCACGGCTGCCGCAAATGCTATGATAATAAGAAAATCACTGTCCAATCTGGATATGTATGAGGATAATCTGAAAAAGGTGCAGGCACTGTATAATTCGGCTGAATCCCACCTGTCCACGCTGACCAGCACCGTTTCAAAGACTATCACTCAGGTAATTTACGGTATAAACGGCGACAAGAGCCAGACGGAAAGAAACATTATCGCAGGCGAGCTGGAGCAGTTCGCAGAGCAGATGCGCACCGAGCTTAACGAGGTCTACGCAGACAGGCGTATCTTCGGCGGTACAAACAATAACGACGTTTCCTTTACCTTCGATACGGCTACACGTCAGGTTTCCTACAACGGCGTTCCCGTTTCGGCAGAGATAATCGAAAAGGACGACGGAAGCGGCGGAAAGACTTACAGCTTCGGCTTTAAGGACGGTGTTGTTTCGCCTATCACCTATGATGATGACGAAAATGCCGTAACACCGACACCAAAGCTTCCCGCAGATGTTTCTGCCACCCTTACCGCAGAGCAGATAACCGATTACGAGGAAGGCAGACTGAAAAGCTACGACCTTTACCCCGGTTCACAGCCTATTTATGTTGATGTGGGTATCGGCATAAAGTACGATTACGATGACCCCAACGACCTGACAACTGCAAAGGTAAATCCCGATACGGCTATGAATATAACCCTCAACGGCGTCGATATGACAGGCTGCGGCACCGATCAGGACGGCGACAGCCTTAACGTTATTCAGCTGGCTTACGACGCTGCCGAGGCTATGAGAAACGGCGATGTCAAGACCTGTAACCGCCTTATCGACAAGCTGCACAGCGCAGAGGAACAGGTGCTTATCAGTATCACCGAATTCGGCGCAAAGAGCGAAAGCATTAACTTTCATCTGACTAAGATAGACAATGACAGATACAATCTCCAGGTGCAGCAGAAGGATATCGAAGCTGCCGACCTTACCAAGGAGATCACCGATTTCAAATCTGCACAGGCTGCATATAACGCTACCTTGCAGATGGGTTCAAGCGTTATCCCCAACAGTATTTTTGATTTTATAAGATAAATTTAAATTAAGTCACTTTCGGAGGGAGTGAGATCTATGGATCAGCTGCTGGACATTACAACCATCCCCATAAAACTTGAAATGAAAAGCTCGCCTGCCAGACTGGAATATGAAACAAAATTCGCTTCAGTCAAGATCTCCCGTCAACAGGGCGGTCTTGAATATCAGACAGACCCCTTACGAATGACTATCGACAATACCGAATGGCGCAGCAGTCTGAATTTCAAAAATTGTGATACCTTTGTCAGAGAATTTGCCGCTAAGGGAAAACAGGCGGCACTGGACGCTACGGCAAAAGCCGTACAAGAGGGCAATCAGCTGGCACTTCCGCACAGGAGAGTCACTCCCGCAGATATTTCACGGCGAAACCTGAACAGGATAAGAGAAACCGTTATGGATTTTCTCCCAAAGGGCGGAGTAAAAATATCCTGGGACGGCGGAACGGTGGATTTCAAATATAGCAAGACCCAGCTGAATATTGACGTTGAGCCTTCTACGCTGGATATTCAGTATGTTCCCGCACAGCTGGAATGTTTCATCAGTCAGTACCCCAGAGTGGATATTCAGTATATCGGAGAACCATTCTATTTTCCTGCAAGCGCCGCTCCCGGATATGCCGAGCAGGAGCTTGACAGATTGGTTTGACAGCAACGAAAGGCGGTCCGCATTATGGATATGAACAAGGTCATTAATATAGATACAAGAGATTTCGGAAAGCAGGAGATCCCTCTTTCCGAGGTCATCACATTCCCGAAGGGCATTATCGCTTTTGAGGAGCTTACGGAATATGCTCTGCTTTCTCCCCTGGGGGACGGCAAATATCCCATGTGGCTGCAAAGTGTTCAGAAGGCGGGGCTTTGCTTCATCGTTTTTGACCCCTGCGAGCTTTGTTCGGGATATAAGCCCACGATTTCTCCCGAGGATATGTCTGTAATAGGTGCGGACGAAAGCTCCGACCTGAGATTTCTTGCCATAGCGGTCGTTCCCGAGGATTTCCGTCAGGCAACGGCAAATCTCAAAAGTCCCCTTGTAATAAATGCGGATAACAAACAGGCAATGCAGATAATTGCCGCTGAGGATTATCCCCTGAAATTCCCCATATACAAAAGGGAGGGCGAATGATATGCTGGTCATTACCCGAAAAAACGGCGAGGGCATCAACATTGGCGACGATATAAAGATAACCGTTCTTGAGGTCAGCAAGGACAGAGTGCGTATCGGAATAGATGCCCCCAAAACCATTAAAATAGCCAGAAACGAGCTTGCGGACACGGAAGCTTTTAACATAGAAGCAGCAGGGAAGCTGCCTCAGTCGTTTATGGAAGAACTTTTGAAGGCTAAAAAAAGCGCCGAATGACGTTATACGAAAGGATGATGTTTTATGGCAAGCAGTACAAACGGTATTAAAAACGCAGGTCTTATGTCGGGACTTGATACAGAAAATCTCGTAAAGCAGATGGCTTCGCTCACCAAGAGCAAGATAAACAGACAGAAGCAGAAGCTTCAATCTCTCCAGTGGAAGCAGGAGGCATACAGAAATGTCAGCTCCAAGATAAGGACCTTTAAGGACACATATCTGAACTCCCTCGCTCCCGAAACAAATATTGGTTCCAATTACCTGATGTCCTCATTTAAGGCAACATCAAGCAATGACGCTGTTTCCGTAAGCGCAAACTCCTCCGCTGCTGCGGCTTCCTATAAGATAACAAACATCAAGCAGCTGGCAAAGGCTGCTGAGGTGACCTCCAATCAGGGTGCGGTAAATGCAGGCGTTCAGCTGGATTTCTCCAAGGCTGCCGAGGCTGCAAAGAAAGCTGCCGAGGACGCTGTGGATTTCCCTCAGTACACCGTTAAGGTAACTCTCGACGGACTTTCCAGAGAGATAACCTTTACCGCCGACGAGGACGCTTCTCAGTGCCAGAAAAATTTCGTTGATGCCCTTAATGCACAGCTGGGCACAAGCAGCAACACCTTTGAGATGGACGACAAGGGCTATCTCACCCTTAACAGCACCGATGACTGCACTCACAGCTTTACCGTGGGCGTTTCGGGCAAGGCGGACAACAAGGACGAATCTATGGCAGCAGTGGGTCTGACAAAGAACACCTCCAACAAGATCTCCTCTTCCTCTAAGCTTGGCGACGTAAGCTTTGCAAAGAGCCTTGTGGGTGAGAATTTCAGCTTCTCCATTAACGGCGTTGATTTCAGCTTTAACAGAGATACTACCATCGACCAGATGATAAATACCGTAAACAAGTCGGGCGCAAACGTTACCATGCGTTTTGACAGCCTGTCCCAGAGCTTTACGCTCAAATCCTCCGAGGAGGGACTTGGCGGCGAGATAAGCGTTGTTCAGAATTCGGGAAATCTGCTCAATTCTCTCTTTAACAGCGATGAAATTGCTGTGGGCAACAAGGACAGCGCAGTTTCCGTTATGAGCGACTCTCTGACTGCAAATAAAAAGGTCGGCGATCTGGAATCTCTGGTAAATACCTCCATTTCCATTACCGTAAACGGCAAGACCAGAGATGTGGGCTTCTTTAAGTATGACGGCGAGGGAAAGAAAAATGATATTTCCGACAGCGTTGACGAAAACGGCAAGGTTACAAAGACTTCTCAGGAGAAGATAGTTGCCCTGTTCAACAAGCAGCTGAAAACCGCTTTCGGAAACGACGCCCCCACTATGAAGCTTAACAACGGCGTCATATCCTTTGAGGGTGCGGGCACTAACGATATTATTTCCGTAAAGGCTTCGGAGAACGATTCGGACAGCGGAAAGCTGATGAACGCTCTTGGCTTTAGCGGTGCTTCAAGCTACACAAACAAGGTCAATGCCGATGAATTTATTCTCAGCAGCGGCGCAGATTTCAATATCACAAAGGCGGACGGTTCTGAGATAACTCTTACGGGCGATGTTACCATTCAGACGCTGGTTGACGAGGGTCTTGTTTCCTACGACGAAACTACGGGCGTTATGACCGCAGTACAGGATTTCAAGGCTGGCGACGGCGTTGCCCGGGACGTTCTCAACAAGTATTTTGGAAAGACCGAAATTGTGGGAACTACCGCAGAAAACACCGCTTCAACATTTGCGGGACAGAACGCTATTGTCACCATAAACGGCGTTCAGATGACCAACAATTCCAATTCTATCACCATAGACGGAACAACTATTGACCTCGGAAATCTCACCGAGCAGGGTATCGAAAAGATAAACAACGGCGAGGCTGTTGTGGTGAACACCTCCAGAGATACCGAAAAGGCTTACGAGGCTGTCAAGAAGTTCATTACCGATTACAACAAGCTTATCGACGAGCTTCAAACAGAGGTAGACTCCGCACGTCCCAAGTCCAACGGCTCTTATTACGATCCTCTGACAGAAGAGCAGGAGGAGGAAATGAGCGAGAAGGAGATAGAAAAGTGGAACGAACAGGCTAAGAAGGGTCTTCTCTACCGTGATTCCCGTCTGAACACCGCTATCACCAAGATCGCAAATGCCGTAAACAACGCATTTACCGACGAGAATTTCTCCCTCTTCGATATGGGCATAGAGTTTGAGGACGCAGTAGGCAGCTTTAAGCTGAAAATTGCCGATGAAACTGCATTCAAGGACGCATTTGACAAGCACGCAGACCAGATACAGAAGCTCTTTACCGATAAGAACGACGGCCTTGCGGCAAGACTTACATCTGCTATCGACAGCGCAATCTCCACCACTAAGGGCAGTTACGGTTCCCTGACCAGCGTTGCGGGAGTGGAGAACACCACATCTCAGGGACAAAACGAGATCTCCAAGCAGATAGATGCTTACAATGAGATAATCTCCAAGCTTCAGAAGAGATACGAAAGCGAAAAGGAACGCTACTGGAGCAAGTTTACAGCCCTTGAAAAGGCAATGGCTCAGTACCAGACTCAGGCAAGCATTTTCAGCGATACTTCCTCAGGCTATTGATCCGACCGAAATAATTAAAGGCGGTGCTTTATGCAGTATAATCCCTATCAGAAATATATGCAGCAGAGCGTCAGCACCATGACCCCTGCTCAGATGCTTATCGCTTTATACGATAAGGCAGTCACAGAGCTTAAAAAAGCTATGATATACATCGATGAGAAGAACTATGCGGGTGCGCACAAGTCCATTACCCGTGTTGAGGATATTGTGGATATGCTGGACAGCAATCTCAAGGTAAAATATGAGATCTCAAACAATCTGGCGGCTATTTACGATTATCTCAGACGTTCCCTTGTTCAGGCAAATGTGAAGAAGGACAAGGAGCTTGTGGAGTCGCTGATACCCTTTTTTGAGGAGCTTCGGGACGCTTACAAGGAGATAAGCCGCAGCGGATATTGATGTTTAGATTGGCGGGAGAAAAATGGACAAAAAACTTACCGAGCTTTTGGATAAAAGGATAGAGCAGGCGGAGCGTTACCACGAGATCTCCTCAAAGATGATATACGAGGACATTGACGGTGTTACCGAAATGCTCGACAGACGTGAGAAGCTTATTGCTAAGATAGACGGCATCTCCTCGGAGATAAAGTCCTATGTCAACGCACAGAGCGTTGAGCGCAAGGAGCTTCTGGAGGATATGTTCTCCTTTAAGGAGGTCGGCGAACTCAGCGGCGAGCTGCTGGAGATACAGGAGCGGCTTCTTAAATACAAGGAGATAAAGCACAAGATCAACGAGGCGGACAAGGAAATTTACAAGCACCTAAAGCAGATGCAGAATGAGCTTGCGGCGGAAATGAACAAGTCAAACCGCTCCAAGCAGGTCATAGACTATTTTTCCCAGACCTCCATTGACGTGAATAAGGGAAGAAAGTTGAACACTTCCAATTGATTATTTGCGGACGGCTGAGGCTGTCCGCATTTTTTTACCGCAAAATTTTACGGGAGGGGACATAAAATGTCAACGGTAAATTCCATAACGGCGGAGCTTATAAGCTCTGCGGCACCAAATGCGGCTGCCGCTCAGAACGGGCAGAAAATTTCACGAAGCGGCGGATTTCAGTCGCTCTTTATCAGTGAGGACAAGACCCTTATTTTCGGTGACTGCAAGGGCAGCGGCAGCAAGCCCTACCGAACATCGGCGGATTTTTCGGGAGATGCGCCCGTGTTTAGATGCAGCTGCCCCAGCAGGCAATTTCCATGCAAGCATTGTTTGGGGATAATGTATGACTGGCTGGCGGGGAAAAGCTTCGGTATTGCACCCATTCCCGCCGATATTCTGGAAAAGCGGGAGAAGCTGGCTAAAAGAGCGGAAAAGGGCGTTTCCGATGAAGCAACCGTAAAAAAGCCCCCGAAGCAGAACAAGGCTGCCGCCGAAAAAAAGCTGAAAAAGCAAGCAGAAGGTCTTGAGCTTGCAGAAAAGTTTGTAAATGACCTGTTTTCACGGGGAATTTCCTCCGTGTCCTCTGCGGCGGCGGAGCAGTACAAAAATCTTGCCAAGCAGCTGGGAGATTACTATCTTCCCGAACCGCAGGCCATAATGAACGAGATAATCACGGCTGCGGAAAGGCTCACGGCGTCCCCCGATGACAGGGAGCTTGCCCGTCTGACGGGGCTTTGCGTGAAGCTGTCGTCGGCGGTGCGGAAAAGTAAGGCGTATATTGCCGAAAAGCTGGAGAGCGGCGAGGTTCTGCCCGAGGACAACATTTTGTACGAGGAAATGGGCGGCGTTTGGAAGCTGACGCAGCTTAAAGAAATAGGTCTTTTCAAGGAAAATGCAAGAATTATACAGCTGTCCTTCACAGTGCTGCATGATAATATCCACAAGGCGGATATTGATTTTGCATATTGGGCTGACCTTGACACGGGAGAGATCTCCAAGACGGAAAATATTCGCCCGTTAAAGGCAGCAAAGTACATAAAGGCGGAAAATTCGGTGTTCGGGGTTCATAGGATAAAGGAGCTTTACCGCTACCCCGGCGGGCTGAACAGGCGTATTCGCTGGGAGGCTGCGGATATCTCCGAGGCTGAGGTCGGCGTTTATGCCGAGCTGCTTTCAAAAACGGAAAAGAGCCTGTCCGATGCGGTCAAAAGGGCGAAAAATGAGCTGAAAAACACTCTTTCCGATGAAAATGCTGCGCTGCTTGTGCCATATGATTCCATTGAATTTGCGGTTTCGGACGGACACCCCGTACTAAAATTCGGAGAGGAAACCATTGCCCTCCGACCAAACGAAAGCTATCCCGACAGTTGCAAGGTTTTGTCCGTGTTGGACGGACAGTATCTCAAGAACGGTGCGCTTCTGGGTGAGTTTTTCTATTCGTCCGAGGAGCGGAGGATATTTGTCTGCCCTGTTTCTGTTGTGACGAAAGACGGTATCATAAGGCTTTGCTGAGGAGGGATAAGAAATGAATGTAACACCATTCTACGAGCTTCGCAGCAGACTTTACGCTTGCGCCGCTGCGGGCTGTCAGACGGTAAGCGAGGATTTCAGGCTGAAAAAGGCGGTGGACGAGTTCAAGCCGCTGGCGGAGCTGAACAAGGCGTTCGGCAAGCTTTCTGCCCTTTGTCAGTCGCTGTTTACGGCGGAAAATCCGTCCCGGCAGCTGGCTGATGCAATTGCCCTTGCAGATGCGCTGGCGGTGACACAGGGGACCTTTGCGGATAACAGCGAGGTCATTCCGTCAGAAGTGTCCACGGTCAGCGGACAAATGATAAATGCGCCCTACTCCGTTATTTCGGAATTCTGCGAGAAAATTTTCAAGTGCAGCCCCAATCTGTACGAATTGTCGGAGGACGAAACAGCTCTGCTCAGTGACCCCCGTGTGCTCATGGCATTCATAAAGGCTTGCGGGAAAAACAGCACATATCTGGACTATTTTTCGGAAATGATGTTTGAAATTTACGGAGATAGGCTTGTTCCGCTGCTCAAAAATGCCGTGGATATGTCCGACCCTAAGGCTTCGGGGACGGCTGTTGAATATGTTTCGGCAGTATCGGGAAGTGCGGAAAATGCGTGGTTTCTCTCACTTGCGAGGGACGAAAATGCACCCCAAAATGTGCGTATTGCCGCAATTTCCGCTTTGGGTAAGGACAGCAAAAATGTTCCGTATTTGCTTGAATTGTACAACACGGAAAAGGGAAAGGTCAAAAACCAAGCTCTGGACACTCTTGTTTCCATCGACTGCCCCGAAGCGGAGGAGGTCATAGCCAAGCTTATTGCAAAGTACAAGCCGTCCTGCGACAGCCACATTTCCGCTGCCTGCGGTAAAACGGCGACTGATTTCGCTGTTGGTCTGGTAAAAAGCGGACTTACGCCAAGCGGATATTTAACAAATGAAAGCCGCCGTGCGGACGAATATTTATCGCTGCTTTCCAACAAACCCTATGCGGACGAGGGCTTTTTGCTCCTTGCAAAGCAGCAGGAGCCCGAGATCATCAATCAATTTCTCCTTATAAGTCTGCGGAGGAAGAACACCGAGGAATATCGTGCGCTTATCCATCGGCTGTTTGAGAAGGCACCGCAGGTTTTCTACACGGCGGAATTTTTCGTGCTGCTTACGGAGGATACCGAAAATGCGGTTGCCCGAATGGGAAAAAATGCCGAGGAACACAGGCTTGAACTGCTGAACGTCATAAACGGCATTAACTACGACAAATTTTACGGGGAATACTGCCTTGACTGGCGTGCGGCACGTATTTACGGGCGTTATCCCGTTGTTCGGCTGACCGACAGCTATCCGCAGCAGCTGATAGATTTTATCTGCGACAGGCGGTGTACTTTGTCCGATAACAGGCTGCGAAACAGAACATTTTCCTCTGCGGCTGAAGCTGCGCTTATGCTTTTGAACAGCTGCAATCCCGAGGATTACGAGCGGATAAAAGTGCCCGCTGTGAATTTTGCGTTTTTCCTTTGCTCAGAGATCTCATCTTCGTATGTTCTCGAGATAATCTCGCAGCATTTCAAGGACGGAAAATCGTCCGATTACAGGGGGATTATTACAAAGTTTGTTCTGAACGGTCTGAAAAACGGTTCATCAATGCCTGTCAGGGGAATTGACAATTTCCCGCTGTCTGAGTCCGAAAAGGTGGAAGAGATCACCGCCTTAATGAACAAGGTGGCTGCATTTAAGGGACAGATAGCCGACTTTGTTTACGATCATCAGATGCGGTATATCAAAGATTATTTAAACAGAAAGTAGGAGAAAAAATGTCCGAAATACTCAGACTTCCCGCCGAGGAGCTTTATAAAGAGGAGCTGAATGCTCTTATTGAAAACGAAACAAATCCCGTCCCTGTGGGCTGGAAAATGTCCCCGAGATCGGTGCTTACCTACATTATGGGCGGAAAATCGGGAAAAACCGTTATCACCCCGAAATATATGGGCGACAGGCGGCTTGTGGAAATTTGTATTGCCACACTTGTGACCGACCGTGCGCTTTTGCTTATAGGAGAGCCGGGAACGGCAAAATCCTGGCTTTCCGAGCATCTCACCGCCGCTATTAACGGCAATTCCTCAAAGGTAATTCAGGGAACGGCGGGCACTACCGAGGAGCAGATTCGCTATTCCTGGAACTATGCAATGCTGCTGGCAAAGGGGCCGTCCTTTGAATCGCTGGTGAAAAGCCCCGTTTATTCGGCAATGGAAACGGGAACTATTGCCCGAATAGAGGAAATTTCCCGCTGTGCAAGCGAGGTGCAGGACGCACTTATCTCCATTTTGTCGGAAAAGCGCATTTCCATTCCCGAGCTGGATACTGATGTCGCCGCAAAGAAGGGATTTTCCGTTATCGCTACGGCAAACACCCGTGACAAGGGCGTTAACGAAATGTCCTCTGCGCTGAAAAGGCGTTTTAACATAGTAGTTTTGCCCGCCCCTGCTGATATTCAAACGGAAATTGACATTGTAAGGTCACGCACCGAGCAGCTTGCGGACAGCTTTGGACTGACTGCTTCTATGCCCGATAATTCGGCGTTTGAACGTGTTGTCACTATCTTCCGTGAGCTTCGTCAGGGCAAAACTTTGGACGGACAGATGAAGCTGAAACCCACTTCGGGCGTGCTGTCTGCTGCGGAGGCTATCTCCCTTATGGTGAACAGCATGGCACTTTCGGGCAGCTTCGGCAGCGGTAAGGTGACAGATGCGGACTTGGCGGCGGCGTTACAGGGTGCCATTGTCAAGGACGACAGCAAGGACAAGGCGGCGTGGACGGAATATCTGGAAAACGTTATGCGCAAAAAGGGTCGTGACTACGCCGCACTTTACGCCGAGTGCAAGGAGAGGAACTCATAATGGCGGAATATTTCGGCGTTCGGCACTTTTCGCCTGCCTGCGCCTTTTACGTCACGGAATTTCTGGAGCGAGTAAAGCCCGACATTCTGCTGATAGAGGGACCCTCCGACTTGAACGGGCTTATACCGTCCCTTTGCGGCATAGATGCGAATATGCCCGCAGCTATTTTAGCGTACACCAGCGAAGCCCCCGTTAAGACGGTAATGTGGCCCTTTGCGGAATTTTCCCCCGAATACAGGGCAATGCTGTGGGCGGTGAAGCGGGGCGTTCCCGTGAAATTTTGTGACCTGCCGTCCGACTGTGTATTGGCAGGGGAGAATCCCGAAAAAGCCAATAAAACCGACATTTACGAGCGTATGAAAATTGCTTCGGGTCTTGATAACGATACCTTTTGGGAATACAGCTTTGAGCATTGCGAGAATTACGAGGATTTTCTTTCCGCTGTGGACGAATACGGAAAATCACTTCGGGAATTTTCCGAAACGGACGGTCTGAACGGTCTGCGTGAAGCATATATGCGGCGTGTCATTGCGGAAAATGAACCGCTTGGGACGGTCGCCGTGGTGACGGGTGCGTTTCACACCCACGGGCTGAAAAATGTGCCATATTCCAAAGAGGACAAAAGGCTGACGGACAAGCTTGCCCACATTAACTGCAAGGCAACCCTTATGCCCTACTCCTATTTTCGGCTGTCCTCACGGTCGGGCTACGGGGCGGGCAGCAAGGCACCCGCATACTTTGAAATGCTGTGGAAAAACCGCCTTGCGGGGCATTTGGACAACACGGCGGCGGAATATCTTTCAAGGCTTGCGCAGTATCAGCGGGCGGCGGGGTTTAGTGCGTCCTCCGCAGAGGTCATTGAGGCTTTGCGGCTGGCGAACACCCTTTGCGGTATGAGAAACGGTAAAATGCCCTCCCTGTCCGACCTGCGGGACGCTGCCGTAACTTGTCTGGGACATGGCAGCTTCGGGGAAATTTCCCTTGCCTGTGCGGACACGGAAATAGGCGTGAAGATAGGTTCTCTGCCCGATGGGACGGTCTGCACTTCCGTTCAGGAGGATTTTTCAAGGCAGCTGAAAGAGCTGAAGCTGGAGCGTTTCAGAAGTGCGTCCGCCGATGAAATTGAGCTTGATCTGCGTGAAAATCTGCGGGTTAAGTCGGAAAAATCGGCGTTTCTTGACCTTAACCGCTCCTTTTTCCTCCACAGGCTGCTTATCTGCGGTATACATTTCGGTGAACAGCTTTCCCGTTCCCAGGACAATGCCACCTGGGCTGAACGCTGGCGGCTGCAATGGTCGCCCGAAATTGAGATAGAAGTGGTTGAAGCGTCCCTGAACGGCGATACTGTGGAGGAGGCTGCGGCGTATGCGCTCAACAGCCGTCTTTTGGAAAGCGAAGGTCTGCTTGATGCTTCAAATTCCCTGTCGGACGCATTTCTCTGCGGTCTGACCGACTGCGTAAAAACGGCGGTTTCGGCGGTTCAGCGGTTGGCTGCGGACTGCGCTTCACCGTCGGAAACGGGAAAAACCATCGGTTCCCTGTCGGCTGCGGTGCGGTTCGGAACTATTCGGCGGATAAATTCGGAAAATCTGCCGCCGCTGATGGAACAGCTTTTTCTGAGATTTTGCCTGAGTGCCCTGTCTGCGTCCGTCTGCGACAAGGCGGCTGCAGAGGAGCTTGTTACTGCATTTTCGGTGGTTAATGACGCTTGTTTGTCCCACGAATTTCTGGACGAGAACCGCTTTGTTTCCCTGCTTGACGAATTGGCGGACAGCGATATGGCAAACCCGCTTGTTTCGGGCTTTGCGGCTGCACTTTTGACCGAACGGGGAAAGATATCCTCCGAAAAGCTGTCCGAACTCATTTCCAGACGGCTTTCAAAGGGTACTCCCCCCGCAGACGGTGCGCTGTGGTTTGAAGGACTTGCCCGCAGAAACCGCCGTTCCCTTATCAGCCGACTGAGCGTGTGGGAGAAGCTTTGCACCTTCATTTCGGAGCTTGACGAGGAGGAATTCAAGCCTGTTCTTATCTGCCTGAGAAGGACGTTTGCGGAATTTTCGCCTTCGGAAAAGGCTGATATTGCGGAGAATGTGGGGGAAGTGCTGGGACTTTCAAAGGAGGACGCCGCCGAATTTGTTATGGCGGAAATGTCCGAGGAGGAGAAGCAGACACTTGACGACCTTGATGATTTTGATTTCGGTGATATATAATGGAAAATAAGGAACTTCTCAAACGCTGGCGGCTTATCCTCGGAAGTGCCGCCGAAAGCCGCATTAACGAAATGGGCGGTGCGGCTGAAATGTCCGCCGAGGAGCTTTTGATGGACTCCGCTCTGTCGCAGATCTACGGAAACGGTTCGGAGGATCAGGGAAACGGCGGAAAATCGGGGCAGGGAATGTCCTCCCCAAAGCTGACAAAATGGCTGGGTGACCTGCGTTCTCTGTTTGCGCCAATGGAGATAAAGGTTATACAAAACGATGCTATCGAGCGGCGGGGAATGAAGCAGCTGCTTTTTGAGCCTGAAATGCTGGACGGTCTTGAACCCGACATTTCCACGGGTGCGCTGCTGGTCATGCTGAAAGACCAGATACCCGCAAAGGCAAAGGAGAATGCAAGGGAGTATATCCGCAAGATTGTCGAGGACATAAACAGGCGGCTTGCGGACGATCTGAAGCGTTCGGTAACGTCTGCGCTGAACAGGCGGGAGCACTCGCCCATACCGTCGGCGGCTGCCCTTGATTACAGGCTGACCGTTCGGCGAAATCTGAAAAATTATGACCCCGACTTAAAAACCATTCTGCCCGAAAAATTTTACTTCTTTGAACGGGCTTCAAAATCGGCGTCGAGGACGATAATTTTGGATATTGACCAAAGCGGTTCCATGGGCGAATCGGTGATCTATTCATCGGTAATGGGGTGCATTTTGGCGAGTATGAGTTCGCTGAAAACCCATATTGTGGCGTTTGACACGTCCGTTACCGACCTGACGGATATGTGCGCAGATCCTGTTGACCTGCTCTATGGAATTCAGCTGGGAGGCGGCACGGATATTGAAAAATCGGTGGCGTACTGTTCGGAGCTTGTGACCGAGCCTGAGAAAACCACCATGCTTCTCATAACCGACCTTTACGAGGGTGGCAACAGAAACGGTCTTATCCGACGTCTGGGAGATTTGAAGGAGTCGGGGGTGAATGTTATCGTTCTGCTGGCAATTTCCGACAGCGGAAAGCCCTGTTACGACGAACAGCTGGCGGAGAGGATAGCCGCACTTGATATACCGAGCTTTGCCTGTCCCCCCGAAAAGCTGCCCGAGCTTCTGGAAGCTGCGCTGAAACGCAGAAAAATCAGTTTGTAACGAAAAGTGGGTTTCCCCCGCCTTTGACGGGAGAAAACCCACTTTTTTGTCAATTGTGTTATACTAAACACCATTTAATACTAATCTTCTATCAACATATAGACAATTTTGCAAGTGTATCCCTATGATGAGTATTGGAAGT
>CAMCRP010000034.1 GCA_945877315.1 uncultured Ruminococcus sp.
TGTCTTTCTTTTTTGGTTCTGAGGTGTCTAGGCTGAATTTTGGGGAAACTTAAAGATTATGCTCTATTGACACCCAGATTTACATACATTTATTCGTGTTTTTTCAGATTCGGGAGACAAATGGGAGACAAAATTCTAGGTCGAATCATTAAGAAAACTTCCTGACTTATTTATGCGTCGAAATATATCTCAATGAAAATTACCTGTACACTCACCCGCTAGTATAAGACAGTAGACAGTAGACGGTAAGATACTACTTGTTACTCAGGCTATTAATCATCCACTTATTATTCACAATCAGATGATTAGTTGATCTTATAAATAAAGCATTTCTCACCATCCCCGAATTTCAAGGTATCATTATCTTTCTCAATCCAGAAACGCTCATTATTAACTGAACTATTATCCTCAGCAGCGGAGGTAATGTCTACCTGCTCACCTTCGTAAGAAATATCAACGGTCTTGAATTTATATCTGTACAGCTCAATGTGAGATTCTACTCCCCAACAGCTTACGTTACATATTCCATAGATATACTCACCATCAAAGAATAGCACTTTGCTGTAAGCTCCGTTCGTCAGGTGAACGATTTTTTTCTGTTCGGTATCCCATGCAAAAATTAACGAGCCTTGACCTTGAGCAATAAAAATTATTCCAACTACAATATTGTCGAAACTGTCAAGCCATAACCCCTCTACATCATCGTAATTGAATTGTGGAGCTATTTTCTTTATGCTCTCATAATCAATTATCTGTACTTCGTTTTCAAGACTAAGTTCTGCAATAACACTCTCTGAATTAATAAGTTTAATTTCCATAAATATCAACCTCTTTTACATATTTTATTTTAGAATGCATATTTTCATACGATTATGACTATTTATGCTATCCTTTTTCATGTTTATAACCGTCTTTCAATTTTTGAAAGTAATTAAACAAACTCCTATTGCAAAAAGCCAAAACCTGTTTAACTTGTCTTATGGATAATGCTTCCCAAACATCGGGCTGCATCCTTACAGTATTATCTATAGCGTAATAACTAATATAGTTCACTAAAAATGATCTTCCCAACGGGTTAAATAGTATATTCTTTTTTATATCTCCTAAAGAAACATCTGCATCACAGAATATACTATCAGACTTCTCAACAGGTTCTCCTTCATTTCTTCTTTCAGCATAATAACGCTTAAAATACTGGACTATAGCATCTAATTCTGCAATGCCGTTTTGATCGCACTCACTGAAAAAAGCAAATATCAAAACAGGAATATACGAATAACTCATTCTCATTTTTTTCACATCTGATAAGAAATCATCTGCCGTTTTTAAAGAAATCAATAATACCTCACCTCTTTTTCAAATATTATAAATAGATTAATTTCAGTAATAGTCAATAAACAATTTACTACGCGAAGAATGCTTCATTTTCCTTAATGCTTTAAATTCTATTTGACGAATTCTCTCACGAGTTACGTTATATTTTAACCCTATATCTTCTAAGGTGTATTCTTGACCGTCCATCAATCCAAATCTTAGCTTAAGGATTTCTTCTTCCTTCTCATTTAATGTACTCAATGCCTTTTCCATTAATTCTTTGAGTGAGTGATTTTCAAATATTTCGTACATATCGAAATTACTTTTAAATCTTATGCCCTCGTCGTCTTCCAATATTTTGTCTAATGAGTATATTTTCCTTGACCTAGTGCTCCCAGTTTGATTGATATGCCTACTAAATAGTGGCTCATTATACATTATATATCTATCTAATTGCTGTCTTATCCAAAGGCATATATGGTTTACAAAATGCGAGTTGCTTTCTTCGGAGTAACTATCAACAGCCTTTATTAATCCCAAACACGCTACCGAAAATAAATCTTCAACAGGAATTGAGGTTTGTTCTATGTACTGTAATGATATTCTCAACGCTGTTCGAAGGTACATTTTTATTAATTTTTCTCTAGCAAATTTATTTCCACTTCGAGCTTGAATTAGCAAGTTTTTTGTTTCACCTTTCTGTGGAGGACTAATAATCCTAATCTGACATACTGTCGCCTTCATTTCAGGACATACTTCAAGCACCTTATTGTATATCGCTTCATAATCTACCCGTGCATTGTCAGATACATCATCAAATTCCGCTTGTATGGTAGAATTATCAGAAATCAGTACTCCTTTGGAAATTATCTGATCACATACATAGTCAATTCGATGAAACGGCAAATCGTATTCAGTACATAGATCAAGTATTTCATCTTCTGTTACATAGCCTTTTTCTGTATATCTTGATAATAAAGTATTGATTACAATCTGCTCGTTTTCCACATCGAATCACCTACTCACTTAATTTTTTGACACAATGACAACATTGTTTCGATATCGATAGTTTGATTGTATCTATCATCAAACTCTTCCAAAAAATCATATAATCTAGTGACATAATCATTAGCATTGTTAACGCCATCCATTAATTTCTCGTAAAGAACATCCACTCCGCCTCTGACATACTGTTCATACCTCTGCTCGTCTTCTACCGAGTTATTACCTTTAAATGCTTTTTCTATCCGTTTTTCAGAATCAGATTCATATTTCTTATCCAAAAGCATAATAAGTCTAAAATTAAACTTTAGCTGATCAGCATTTTTCATAAGTATATCGCCAAAAATTTTCGTAGGTTTTATATCAGAAGTAGAATCAACATCCGCCATACGTTGATATAAAAAGCCGACAATTGGTGCAAGAATGTAAACATCAAGATTTCTTGCAAACAACCTGTTCCCGCTATTATCAAATTCTTTTGTAAGCTCATTTACCTTATTTGCATGATTGCCCTTAAATGAATACTCCTTATCAAACATATCCCATCACCTCTCAACTAAATATGTTTCAAATTCATTATGTTTATCAAAAGAATAACTCTTGCCGATTTTATCCATAAGATATTTTTCGGCAATATCACCATCAGTATCCTTAATAAAAATAATTACCTGCTCAGCTATTCCCGGTAGAGTTTCACATACAGTCTGTATCCTTGTCTTATCAAAAGCTGACAGCGGAGCATCCATAACTAAAGGATACGCTTCAGTAGACAGCATTTCGTTATTCTCATCATTATGCCTTGCCATTTTGATTACTCCAGCAATAAATGCAAAAATAATCGAAATACTTTGTGCTGTTGATGTTTCTACACCCGTGTTAAAAGCAGAAAAATCATCGACTAGTGTCTGGACATTATATTTTTCATCTATACTTAGTGATAGTCCACCGGCATATATTGTTTTGAAAATCACATTGATACATTCTTCAAGTTCTTTTCGAACTTTTCTTTCCTGATTAGCGTAATCCTTCTTCAAAACGTCATAGATATATTCAGCATATGCTTTATATATCTCGACCTTCTTATTGTTATCATTAGTCAGAGAAAAGTTTTTTCGTTCTGTTTCAGCACGCTCTTTATGCGTCTGAAGTCCACCAATACGAATATCAATTTGAGAGATTTCATCTCTTGTATCACGAAGTTGTTTTCTATAAGAACTTAGTTTCGATTGATAAGCACCAACACTTTTTAACTTTGATAATTTCTCGTCTATCTCCATTATTTCTGTAATCAGGCGATCTCTATGTTCTTCTTTTTCACGCAGAAGAGCAAGCTTATCAGCAACTGTAGTAAATAGATTTACGCTATTTTGCGCCTTTGATTTACACTCTTTAGCAAATGCACCAATCATCGTTCCCAGTGACTGAGGAGGTATGAATTGCAGCAATTTCATAAGTTCACGATGAGCATCATTATCAAGTTCAATAGGTGCACCGCAAATACACCTTCCCTGTTTTATCAAGTAATCAATGGTGCGTTTATGTATATCAGGAATACCCTTATCCAACTTATCAGCAGAAGCTAATACATCTATTGCCTCAGCAATGAGTTTCTGCGAAAAATAATTTTGATAATAGCGGTGAAATTCATCCATGATTCCTTTTGTGGAACCGCCAATGTAATCCTCAACCTTTTGTTGACTTTGAACTAATGAATTTCTCTTTTTTGCAAGCTCCTCACTATCCTTATTTTCTTCGATGAGAATTTTCAATTTATCACACTCATCATCAATTACAGGAATTCTCTTCTCAAGCTCTGATTTGCGAGATAATGCTTTATTAATTTCATCATTATAAGCATTGATCTCTGTTGTCTTTTCAGCAATTCTGGAGTCACTTCTTGAATCATATTGATCATTATAAGTACCTATTACCGAGTTCTTACTTAGTTTCTGATTGCCTTTTAAATGAGTAAGTGCAGCAACATACGAGTCTAAACCTAGTAAACTCTTCACAGCCTGTGCGAATTCATTACTCTTACCTGATTGGATTTCTTTACTCATATTACCGATACGCTCACCATCAAAGAAAAAATATCTTGACAATTCTTTCGGAAGTATTTCCTTTATTTTATATTCTTTCTGATTATCCGGTAAAAATTCTTGCTGTCCATCTTTGTTTTTATAGGCTACCGTCAACTTAGCTGAATTTGGCATAGGAATATTACCTGCTGAATCTTTACGATATACTTGCTGACGAATAAAGACATAATCAACCGATTTATGAGTAAGCTTTAACTCAACCCGAACTGTTTTTTCTGAATTTGGAACCATCTCTTGTGCGGTAGATTTACAAAGAACTGCTTTATCTGAAAAGTCTGTTTCTCCATATAAACACCACATAAAGGCTTGTGCAAATGTCGTTTTTCCGGTACCATTCTCTCCCATAATGACTGTAACATTTTTGTCTGAAGATGTGGAGAAACTTACTGTTTGCTCTCCTTTAAACTGTCTGAAATCTGTAAGAGAAATTGATTTTAGTAACAATTTACTTCCTCCTCAATCATTTTCTTTATTTCTTTCACCATTTGAAGATCGCTTTTTTCCCTACTTTTATTATTTCTGCTCTCAGAAATGATGATACGCTTGATTAGCTTTGCTGCTTTTTTTTCATCAACCGCAATTTCAAGCTGTGTATTTACCTCATTATTCATATATCATAATCCTCCATAAAATCATAATTCTCGTCATGCAAGTTATACGCATCTCTAATGCTGTCAAGAATTATATTTGCTTCAATATAGTTATCAGCTAGCCGGGCAAATTCAAATGCTCTCGACAATTCATTCCGCACTAAAGATAATTCCATGGACTTACTTTCATCGGTCATTGAATAAACATTGCTTATTTCCCTTGGTAGTGTAATGAAATCATATATCTCCGCAAACTCCTTTCCGGGATATAACCTCAATACCCTTCCTCGCCTCTGTATGTACTCTTTAGGATTAGTAGTACTTGCAAGAATAAAGGCTGTCTTAATGCTTGGGATATTTACACCTTCATCAAGACATTTTATAGCAATGAGTGCCTGCAAAGTATCTCCTTTGTCAAACTCCCTTTTAAGAATTTCTCGTTCGTCAATATCTTCCTTAGATGTAAATTGTGATACTGTCATTCCTAATGTATTACCGAGCAGATCAGTAACAGCATCAATCTGCCTTAAATCATCATCGTGAACATCTGAATTGTCATTGGATAAGTCCTGAATAGAAGCTGATCCACAGTATATTAGCAGATGATTGCTATCAATATACGGTTGTATCACTTTTTCAAGTTCAAATATCTTGTTTTCAGCTGCAGCAACAAGTCTTGCTCTCTTTAATGCTAATTTCTTGCCACGTTCACTTATGGTAACAGAACCATCACTTTGTGTCGATAAACATTTTTGCAATTCCTTCGAAAGCTTTTGATAACTGTCATACTCGTCACTATTTAAGCTAACAATTGTTGGATAATATTTATATCTAGTCAACTTACCTTCCCGAATTGCTCGTTCCAATGAATATTCAATACATTTTTCTCCAAAATAGCCATATAGCTTTTCTGTACCTTCCGGATCATTATGTCTATCAAGCGTGGCGGAAAGAGCTAATCTATATTTAAATTTTTCATTTAATAAATCGCTCAGATATTTAGCACCAAAATTATGTGCTTCGTCAACTACAAATAAGCTGTTCTCCTTAATTTTGGCAAGTTGTGATTGAACATATGATGACGAATAAGTAGCATTAGTACATATAAAACAGAAAAATTCTTTACCCCTAACGTGAAGTTTCTGATCCCTCACCGCTTTTTCAAGTCTATTTTTCCAATCTTTCTGACTTGAAGCACTATATCCAATAATAGGATTAATATTAAATTTCAGAATATCTTCGACCCACTGCTCTACAAGATGCTGATATGGGCACACAATTACAACCGCAAGCTTACTATCGAGCACTTCAGATAATTTCGTTATTGCACCTAAACCCGTATACGTCTTACCTGTTCCGGTCGCCATATCAAATATTCCGCAATATCCTCTTTCAGCCCAATTTGATATTGCTTCAAGTTGATAATCATGAAATACAAAACCTTCAGGAACACATGGACCGACAATTGTCTTTGGTAAAGATGAATTCTCGTTGTGTTTAGTTTTTTCTCCAAATTCAATTTCATCGATGTCATAATTAGGAACAGTTTTCTTATACTTTGCGATTATTTCATCATCAAGCTCAGGGAAATCAATTATATGAATATTTGGCTCAGTATCATTCCATATTGAAGCAAAGGCATTTAACTTTGAAATTACTCTGTCACGCTCGTTATCCCATGAACAATATACATCAATAGTTTCATAGTTTATTGTTAATGCAGTTGCCGACTCATTCATCGAACCGGAGAATGCAACCATATTACCTTCCGAGTCAGAAATGATTCCCATTTTCTCGTGATACATTCCCATTTTGTTTTCATTTTCGGTAAATGCAATCTTAATATCAAGAACTCCCTGAGCAATGAGATTTGCTAAAAGATTTAGCCGCTGAGCTTCAAAATCATCTGCTGCTTCATGTAATTCACGTCTAATGGCAGATTTTATTATGTCATCTCGCATTTCATACCCTGTCTTTATGGCCTGGATATCTTCTTCCGACAAATACGGAGAAGCAACTATTTTGATTTTACCACCATTTTTTACAAGACCTAATATCCCTCTTGATATTTCAGCAAGTACAGACGAAGAAAAAAAGCCAACGGCACGTTTATACTCCACTGCTTCATTCAGCAGCGGAATATAAAAATCTTTCACAACATTGTCTATTAGGGAACGATACTCTTTTTTTATGCTTATATCTTGCAAACTCATTTTCTCACCCTCTATCAGCTATTTTCTTCAATGTAATCCAAAACCTGTTCGAGTCTATCAAAATCATCATCGGTATTAAAATAGCTTAAGCTAAATCTTACTGTACCGGCAGGAAAAGTACCAAGAAACTTATGTGCATATGGAGCACAATGAAGTCCTGTTCTAACTGCTATATCATTTTCGTTTAGAACCTGTCCAATATTATCACTGCTATAACCCTCAAACACACAAGATACAACGCCAATATAATTGCTCGACTTAATAATCGAGATATTATCATGCCTACCAATGATATCGATAAGTTTATTTGTCAACTGGCGTTCTTTATTAAAGATATTATCAATTCCAATATTGCGTAACCACCTAAGTGAAGCGTTCAATCCTGAAATTGCAGAAATATTGTGACTGCCGGCTTCGTACTTTACAGGTATTTCATCAGGCATATCTTGATTTGCAGATTCTACCCCAGTACCCCCATATATTAATGGAGAAATCTTGATTGTCGGTTTTGTGATTACTCCGCCAACGCCCATTGGACCATATAGTGTCTTATGCCCTTCAAATATGGCATAATCATAATTATCACTACTCAAATCTGTATCAATTAATCCTGCCGTCTGACACATATCCACTATATTTATAGAACTATATTTTTTGGATAAAGAAAAAACCTCAGATACAGGAGCGACGGCACCACAAACATTGCTCGCATGACTTACTATACAACAAAACGGTGGTTTTCTGTCAAACTGTGCTTGTATTTCAGAAATATTATAATCAAGACAATTTCTGTCAACACTCAAAATTTCAATATTAAAATCTGCCATTTGCTGCAAATGATGCAGCGTTCTTGTAACGGCATTGTGCTCAAAAGGCGAAATATACACATTAACGCCTGACGGTATATTAAGTCCGTTCAAGACCAGATTTATAGCCTCTGTGGCTGTACTTGTAAAGATAACTTTTTTATTGCAGCAATGAAATAATTCAAGCAGCAATTCTCTTGTTTCTTCCATAAGCACATTAGCCTTTGCAGCAAGCCTATGCTGACCTCGTCCAACATTCACACCACACTCACGGTAAAATGTATCCATAAATGAATACACTTCTTCCGGTTTTGGATATGTTGTTGCAGCATTATCAAAGTAAGCTACATTTTTGTGCATATTTCCACCTTCATTTACTGACACATTTTCTCAAGTATTTCAACTAATACCTGACGTTTTTCCTGCTCGGAGATAGATTGTCCCATCTCCTCAATGGCAGCTGATACATCATTCAGCAAAAGCTTAGCCTTAGGGCTATATTCTACTCTTTCGAAAACTCTTGTTACCTTATTTCCGTCATTGCCAGTAAAAATAAACTGACAGGTATTATTTTCAAATTGAGAAGAATTATGCTCTTCGGAATTATATGTATCAACCACCGATTTGAAATTTTTAAGTGAGGATTCAAAATGTTTGACACTTTCATTATTCCAATCCTCAATCCTTAATCCTATTACCGCCTTTGCAAGTCTGCTGATAAACGTTGTTTCATCATTGGTTACCAATGATATGAGCTGCAAAATCGAATTTTCGCTATTAGCAAACTGATGCTGAATGGTTTCGGGTTTGAGTTTTTCATACCAATCCTGTAGTACAGAACTTAGCGTAGCATTTTTCTTGCCATTAAATATTTCCATTGTTAAGGATATCAGCTTAGAAAGCAAAATCGTTTTTCCATTTTCAAAAAGATTTTTGGCTTCTGAAATGCTGTCTGCAATTGCAAGAGTAACCGTCTGCTGCTTAAATATCTTCGGCAAATCAACAATCAAAAATTCTCTTGAATTGTTATTAGGTTGCTTTAATGAACGAGCGAATTTCACATACTGCTCAGGAAGCTTTTGACCATTATCATAATTCACAGTCATTTCCTTTGAACATTTAGGCAACGACATGTACCACCTATTCATGGCATAAGCGATATAAGCAAAGCTGTTATAGTTTTTCTCGCGATCAACTATAAATTCAGAGAATACAGTTTCTAATTTTTGCAGATACTCACACTTATCATTATCCCAATTTTCCAATACGGTGAAGTAATCCATAGGTACTTCGTTAATACTGTTAAGTAAGTCTGAGGATATCTTAACTTCCTCGTTTTTGTAACGGATAACGACATCTTTCTTCACGGAATTAAGTACAACTGCAATGTAGATAGGAATAATTCCCCTCTTCAAACCAATTCCATATTCTGCAGATGTCAACTTTTCATACAATACGGCAAACGACGTTTCACCTTTTATAGCAGTATCCCTAAAGAACTCCGAAATGACCTCCAGAACATTTCTCATATTGTCATCTTCGGGAGTAAGATTAAATTTATATACCCCATCAGTATTTATTAATATGCCTGTCTGAACAAGAGTACTTCTCATAAATGACACATCTTGTCCTGTTCCTGAAAGGCCAAGATTCTCGGTAATAACATCACTTTCCAAAATGGCCGTCGTAAGTTTGGTTCTGCTGTTGACAGCAACAGTAGATACTAAATTTTTATTTACAACTTCATTATTGATGATAGGTGTGTTTGGAAAAACTCTCTCACATATATCCGATAAAAGTGCCGATAATTGAGCCTTACGGCATAATTTTATTTTGCACCCTTTATGGTAATAATCAACCTTCTGCATTTCAGGATGCGTAAAGCTGCTAATAAAATTATTGATAATTACATCGATATCATCAAGGAAAACGTCATATTCATCTATGAGTATATCATCGTCTGCGTTTTCTTTTTTTAGCTCTTGAATAGCTTTGCACTCGAACATGCAAGAAGATATATCTGTAAATGCTTTAGGGATTATTGTTACAATTTGTTCATTATCAATGTTTACCGAGTCCATATCGAATGACTCAAATTCAGCAGCTGTTTCAAAAAACAATGCGCAAACAGAACCATTAGCATCAGGATCGTTAATTTGCAGCCCGTTCTTATATTCGGAGCTGTCAATAAACTTGAACTCAAAGTATCTGGTTATACAGTGCTCGTCATTATACCTGACTGGATAAAGATAGTTATCATAAGCAAGTTCATTGAGAAGGGTTTTGGTATTGGACGTAAGCTTTAGCTTTTCTATCCTGTCTTTTATCTGTCCCTTAACATCTACGCCGCTTGTTTCCTTCAGCTTCAAATATCCATTGCTGCGCTTCAGATATACTATGCAAGCATTATTCACTAAATCATTTAATGCTTCTGTTATTTCTTTGGGATCAGATACCGTACCAATAAAAATATCTGTTATATTATCAACCGTCGGAGGAAACTTTTCAAACTGCTCAATGATGTATATCAAAGCAATTGTCTTAATTATTTTCGATTGAAGTGAACCTTTGTCTACTCTGCGCAAAATATGTGATGCTAAGTGATATATCTTATATATCTCCGAGGAGTTAAGTTCCTTCTTTAACTGTGGTTCAAAATAATCATATAGATAATCAGGAGTAACAAAAGGAAAATCCTCTGTATTCTTTTCAACAAACTCTGACAGTGTGTTTTTCTGATTAGAAGATAAAAACGTGAAGAGAGTTCTCTCGTTCTGTGCCACCTTTTCAGATAACCTTGGCAGTATATACATAGCCGAAGGATGTAAAGGGTAACAGGAAATAATAGTAGATAAGACTGTATCTATATCTTTTCCGATAAGTGAATTATCTGAATACCTTTTGGCAAGATCACAAAAAATATCGCTATGCTTATTGCAAAAATCATCCCAAACTTCGGTATTCTTTCCGATAACTGCAGCAATGATTTCATACATCTGGCTATAATTATTATGAAGATTTATATGCTCATATCTTCCAGAAATTCCTCGCCAACCGTCGACCTTATCTTGCGGAAGATTCATATCTATATAATTTGAAATTTCTTTATGACAAATGAGCATAAGGTGCATCTGATTATTTTTGGAACGATCACACTTTTCTGCCAAATCTTGCAAAAGTTTTATATCTCCCTCTGAAGCAGAGGATATACTTGTTTCAAGATATTTTCCAAATTCATCATAAACAATATAAAGCCCGTCATATCCTTTAACTTTTACAGCTTTACTTACTTCCTCGTATAAACTTGCAACATCATCTGCCAAAAAAGGGTTAAAGACGCTTCCCGCTGTCAATTCGGGATAAGCATTAATAAATGTCTTATATGCCTCTGCGTCATGATTTTTTAATTTGCTTATAAATTCTTTGATATTCGATGAAATCTTCTTTTCAAACAGAGTATATGTATCGTGGTAACTTTTTTGCCACTTTTCAATAGTCTGAACTGCTGCCTTAAAGTGAGTATTAGGCATAATATCATCCAAATTATTGTTGCAAAGAGTCTGCTGTAAAGCATTTAAAAAAGATTGTGTAAGATTGGTACTGCTGCCGTTTATAACAACAGGGAGCAATTTTTTTGAGGATTTTATGTAGTTATTTACAAGCTTATATGAATCCTCATCATATAATTTTAATCGTTCCATCAATCTAGCAAGTGTCCTTTTATTGTTGCTCTTGCTAAGTATTGACAAAATAACAAGCACAATATGAGACTTTCCTCGTCCATAAGCACCGGTGAGTATTTTTGCTCTCTGAACAGAGTTTTCATCTGTACTTGCAATAACATTAGTAATTAATTCCAAAGCTGATGTTGTTGGAATAAAACTTTGTAATTTTTCTATATTATGTAAATCGTAGGATATATTAACGGACATCTGAAATCCGCTTGAAATTTCTATAATTTCCTCTAACATAGCCGGAACTCCTAATCAATTATTTAATTCATCATAATACTTTTGAGCACAGTCAATAAACGTCATGTCTGTATTAATATCAATAACATCCAAACCTGCTGTTCTTATTACTCTGATATACCCTAAAGTTTCCAATTTATATAATGAATTTATTAATGTTATAGAATCTAAATTAAAGATTTTACCGATACTGCCCTTATCATTTTGCAACGCTGTAATGCGGATTTGCTTGTTTTCTGACTTATCGATAATGGCGGCCAATAAAATCAAACTAGGTATCATATCAACTTTAGGAGAAGTTTTTTTATAAATGCCTTCTCTCTTATTGACTACATCAACTAATCCTAATTCCCCTAGGGGACAATCAATATTGCTTTCAGGCTGAACCTTCGCAGAATTAAGCTTTGAACGTGGCACATAAGTGTTCACAATACAGGAAAAATCATCTTCGACTGCTCTGTCTGACGGCATATTCACATCGTCTTTCATACGAATATATTTCACTATTGAACTATAAAAATCATCAACAGTAAATTCAGTTTTATTAAATTCATTAAAAAAGATATACCATGCAGTTGCATCTTCTTCATTGCTTGCAAGCATGTAGTGAGTAAGCCATATAGAACCTATTTCTTCCATATATGGATCATTGTCATATATCAATTTACCAAATTCAGTCAATGTTTGTTTTTTCTTACCTGATTTTGGTTCACAAGTCAAATCTGTTGCCAACAGCCAATATCTGAGAGATTTTACCATATTAGCACCTATACCGAGTACATCCATAGGATTACCTGCTGCGCCTTGAAAAACACTCGGTTCGCGCACAACATTACTCATCCCTTTGTATAGCCATCCTTTACGGATAAAAAAGGTTTCATGACCTCTAAATTTCATAAAAATCAACCTTGTTCTTTCGTTTTTAAGTATTTATCCATCAAGCACCCGCCGTCAAGATATTTTGCTGTAACACACATTTTACAGCGTTTACATTTATTTTCGTCAATATGATATGTATCTCCGACAATAGAAATAGCACCAAACTGGCATAAGGATTCACACTTTAAGCATTTGCGACACGCATTGAATTTTCTTACCTGATATCCTACCATTCTTTGCAGATCTTCATGCTTGCTGACATTCATGGTTTTTACCTTGACCGAATACTCATATCCGTCTTGTGTAAACGGCTGAATGGATAAAATCGGCGTATTAGTTTTCAAATCAACAACTATTGACTCGTTTATAAGCTTTCTGCCAAGCTCCTTTGACACCTTTCCAAACGGAGTAAACAAATTTAAGAATTCATCATCAACCGGTCTATTTAAACTGTAAATTTTTGCATAATCCTCTACAGTACAGTTCGTATATCGGATTTTAACGTCCTGAGCTGCTTTAACTCCATTACCGCCTTGACGTGCTTTCCATTTTCCTGTATCAACATATATTTCTGCATCGGGCTTGCCTATTTTCCTAGCAAAATCTATCAAAAAGCTTCTCCACTTCTGATACTGTTCAGGCATATAGATAGATGAAAGAAATTGTGCTCTTTCATTATTATTAGGACAACACCAGCAGCCAACACGATCATACCCAAGGCGGTAGGCATCATTAAAATCAATATTCTCACCAAAAATATATAGCCAGATATCAAGATCCTGCCACAAAAAAATAGGTGAAGCTACTTTCTGCTTCTTTATTTTTATAGACTCGGCATTATCCTCAACTCTGTTATATTTGCTTCGGCTCACGGATTCACATTTCCGAATACCATAAAACGTAAGAATATTTATATCCCTATAATATCGATTAAGAATACGCGTTATGGGTCCTGTCTTAAACATTGAGCAGCACCATCTCATCATACGGGCTGGGGGACCTATGTCCTCACACACATTATAAAAATCCTGCTCTTTGTTCTGCGCAATTCTAAAAATTGCCTTGGGATTATTACTGCGAAATCTCTGAGCATACTCTATGGTCAAAGGAAATTCCAATGTTGTGTTTCCGAAAATATGTACCAAGCTCGGATCACTTAAAGCCTTCACCGCCAAATCGGCTGTAACCGTTGAGTCCTTGCCACCGGAAAAAGACAATACGATATTTTCACGAGGATACTTTGACGCCTCCTCTTGAATAAAAGTATGTGATTCATCAATTATGTAATTCAGTCTTGCTTTATTTGCTGAAACAAAATCCGCAATATTTTTATCAAAATACGAATAAGAATTTTGCTTCTCATATTTTTCAAGCATTTCGATTAAGTAATCAGGTGTATACTTTTTATAGTGTTTGGAACTAATCGAGATTACTTTATCATCAATATAATAACGGTTTGCATTTGCCCAAACAGAGCTGTTAAGAAAAGCAAGTGGCTTATCAAGTATGAGTTCAATCAAAAGTCGTTCCTCAGGAAATACGGGGCGCAGATCAGAGGCCATATAAACAGTTTCTTCGCCGCATTTTGGACAAGTAAACCTATTTATATCATTTGCACTTCTAATGATAGGTATATTACACGAAGAACATCTATATATCTCAGCAGGAATATCCTTTTCGGTTGCTTTCCCACAGATTTCACACTCTCCTTGTTGTGTTTCTCGCCTGCAATCCTTACACCACATAAATATCTCGCCTTTCAATATATAAACTCATACATTTATTATACTACATTTTTCAACATAAATCAATAACAATCTGAATATTTTATTATGTAGCATAAGAAAAAAGCTCAACACATACCTATATTACTATTATACCAAAATCAATGTGTAAAAATCTGGACATTGAATTATACTGATATAAAAAATATCATTCGAAAATTGGTGATTTTGCACATTTTTTGTATCTGACAGCTATGGTTGTTACTCTCTTTCCGATAACGATTAATATATACCTCTGTTCAAGCATAATCTGTGTAATCCTTACATAACGTGAATAGATTCACCAATACCAATATAACCTAAATAGCAAAATCATCGAAACACAACAAACCGGACACCGCCGTGTTGGCGGTATCCGGCATTTTTTCACGTTCCGAACTCGCAAACCATCTCCGGAAGCATCTAATCTTTTCCCAACAAAATCTTCGCAACCCCATTCTCACCCGGCATCTCACTAATCTCAAAAATAGCCTTTTACACTCTGACAGCAAACATTCGCAGCGTCACTTCATCGAATTGTCCTTCCATACAATGATATATTCTTAATACGGAAAAGGAATATATTTTACCTTTTTACGGGTACATAAAAGCACCTTTTTACGGTACTTAATAAGGATTGATAATTCCTGGCGAATTATGTAGAATCATATTGAAGGGAGTGAATGGCCACGAATATCGATTTAGACAATCTTGATGAAACCGGTATCTACGAAGCACTTGGCGTTGAAGGGCACGAAGACGATGCTCTTAACGACAGCTATCTTGACCTGTATGAACTTTTGGGAAAAGAAGCTATGCTGAAGCTGTTCAAGCATTTCCGCGGGGATAAAATTGAATGTCCTATGCGTTTGTACCGTGCGGAATACATAGCCGATCTTGCCAAACAGGCAACCGACAGACGTGAGCGTGCTAAGATAGCCCGTGCGGGTGGATATACCATTAAATTCATCGAGGGTATACTCAGCAAGCGTAAAAACGAAAATGATGAAAAAGGAGATACTTAATATGTCAGAAATGAGAGTTACTCAGACACCACAAAGATCCCCAATATGTGTTTTCTGCAAATATTGGATGGGAGATGCAGAAATGGAAATAAAAAGATATGGCGTTGAATTTGAAAAATATGCAAAAGGACCTTGTATGAGACGCCGAGGTAGTGAAACATCAGCTTGGTATAGCTGCAAGGAATACTCACCAAGTCCAATTGCTGAAAAATGATTCTAGCAAAATTTCAATCCCTTCATTGTGCAGCACAGAATGTCCACAAGATGTGGGCATTCTGAACTGTATCTTTTCGAAAAAAACAATTTACCCATAATTATGTTATTACTTGTGGATACAAGTAAAGTATGCGATTACGTTCTGTGATATAATAGTATTTGACGAAAAATAACAACGCAAGTATCGTAGCAATAGTAAAAGGAGCAGTGACCTATGTTATTTGGTCCAAAGAAACTTCCGAAAATTCCGTATGATCTTGTTTCCTACATACAAATTGAAACAGAGGCTATCAAAGATTATAATGATAAACAGATGATATCCAGCTACTGCCTCGGTAAGCTAAAAACAGTCGAATGGTATATCAATCTGCTTAGACAGGGTTCTGAAAAATATATTGTTCCACATAGCAGCGGAGAACTAGAGATGATACGCGATCAACTTGTTGCCTGCCACAAGGAAATTATGGCTGTAAAAATCAAAAAAGATAACGGCAGTCCCTATCCCAAAGGATACGAAGGTTGACATAATATATCAAGCAGCGAATGGGGGAGCACATGCTCTCCCATTATTTGTTATATGAAAGAGGGTTAGTTGTAATGAATATTATTCCTCCTTGCCCACAATGCCCCTACAAACTCGGCCTAATACAAACACTGAAAAACCCCTGTCCACAGTGTAAGCTCGAAGGCTATAAATCATATGACATATTTAAAGGTCAGATAGACTTCATAAAAGGTATGCCAACAAAAAATGAAAACAAAACTTAATGCCATCAAATCCTCCCTGACCGATTTAGACATCACCATTTACTGATAATCAAAAAACAAGCATAAAATGGGAGTGCCGATTTCGGGCATTCCCATTTTGCTTATCATCGCAATTGCCAAAATTATGGCAAATGATCCTTCAACCTCTCATAAAACGCCGACTTCCTAAGCCCCACCTTCTTCATAAACTCAACCGCAGTAATCTCCCCATTTCTCCAATTGACATACAGCTCGTCCCAGAGCTTTGGGTCGATCTGCTTTTTAGGCTTTCCCCTGTACTTACCCTGTGCCTTGGCAATAGCAATGCCTTCCTTCTGACGGTCAAGTATGTAGCCACGTTCCAGCTCGGCAACGGCAGCAAATACGGTCAGCATAAACTTTCCGGCGGGAGTTGTGGTGTCTATCCGCTCCTTCATAGAAATAAATTCAACCTGCTTTTCAGTCAGCTTCTCGACCAGTTCAAGCAGGTCTTTTGTATTCCTAGCAAATCGTGAAATAGATTCCACGATAACCGTATCACCCTCTCGAACAAAACCCATCATCTCCGTAAGCTGATGTTGAACAAATCAAACGGAACATCGAAAAACACAATTGAACAAGCCGTAATATATTCTATCCATTATAATGAATGATTTATACTCAAAAACATTAGGCTGAATATCCAACTGTGTAAATGCCAATAATAACCACAAAGAAATTTGGAGGTAAAAAGGTATGAAAAAGAGAAATCACGGCTTAAGCGAAAAGGAAATGGAGCTTGTACAGCTTCTGATGGCAGACTGTGAAAGCACAGGAGATATTCAGGCAAAATTAAAGCGATTATTCGCAGGAACAATCGAGCAGATGCTTGAAGCAGAGATGGATGAGCATCTCGGCTATGAGAAAAATTCTGCCCTTGGCAACAACTCCGGAAACAGCCGAAACGGCTATGGCAAGAAAACGATATGCAGCGATTACGGCGAGTGTGAGATATCAGTTCCTCGTGACCGAAACGGAGAATTTGAACCCAAAGTCATTGAAAAAAGACAGACTCGCACTGACGAAATTGAACAGAAAATTATGGCTATGTATGCCAAGGGAATGTCTCAGCGAGACATTGAAGATACGCTCAAGGAAATCTACGGTTCAGAAATATCCCAGGGACTCATTTCTCGTATAACCGACAAAATTCTTCCCGAGGTAAACGAATGGCAGAACCGTCCTCTCGACAAGATTTATCCCGTAATTTTCTTTGACGGAATAGTTTTCAATTCAAGGAAAGACAATAAAATCGTCAGCAAATGTGTATACTCTGTTCTCGGGATCAATATGGAAGGACAGAAAGAAATACTGGGAACCTGGATATCCGAAAATGAGTCCGCAAGCTTTTATGCAAGCATATGCTCAGACCTCAGAAACCGCGGTGTTACGGACATTTTCATCGCTTGTCATGATAATCTGACGGGACTTTGCGATGCTATAAATGCTGTATTTCCAAAGACGAAAAATCAGCTTTGTATCGTTCATCAGATCAGAAACAGCTGCAAATTTGTGCCTTACAAGGACAGAAAAGCAGTATGTGCCGATCTCAAGAAGATATATGGTGCGGTAAATCTCGATGACGCTGAATATGCAAAGGAAGAGTTTCGTGAAAAGTGGGATAAAAAGTATCCCAACATCTTAAAATCCTGGGATAAAAACTGGGCTGAACTGACAACATTTTTTGAATATCCGGAAGAAATTCGGAAGATAATATATACTACAAACGCTGTTGAAGGCTACCATAGAATGGTCAGAAAATTCACAAAATCCAAGTCGATTTTCCCGACTGATGATTCCATTCGCAAGGTCATCTATATGAGCATTGTGGAAATCTCAAAGAAGTGGACTATGCCCGTAAGAGACTGGGGACTTGCCTACTCGCAGTTCGCAATTTTCTTTGAGGAAAGGTTTGCAGCCTGACGGCTGATGAGGGCTCTGCCCTCAAACTCCCGAGGTTTATCCGCTTGAGGAATATCCGGTGAAGATGAAGAAAAGCAGCAACATTTCTGCTACTGCTCTTCACCGTTTTATTCCGCAGCCTGCGTCGGGTCGCTCCTCAGCGAGTTCAGCTCGCTGAACTAATGCCTTCTTTGGCTGCATTTTTAGTATTGTCAGAATTTTGGCGATTATTGCGTTTACACGGTTTATTTTTCAGACCCATTCATAGGTGGAAACACCTTTGCATATCCCTTTATATTTGGATTTTTTCTCCTGCTTTTTCCTGAATATACTTTTTAACCCCTAATCCGCTTGCGAATTAGGGGTTATTCGACAGACTGACGTAAACAAATTGTTGGCGTGACTTTTTTCTATTTATTGCAGCCCAATTTATAACCTATTTGAATATAAAAAGCTCCCGCTTTCGACGGGAGCTTTTTATGTTACATCAGCTGCTCTTTCTGAAATTATTATCCGTAAATATTCTTGCAAAAATAAGTCCGAGTGGCAGCGAAATGATTATAAGGAAAGCCTTTGTAAGCCACATTCCGCCGTTTGCAATATCGTATGCTCCGAGGTAGTAAATGCCCTTGTAGAGAAACATTCCCGGAACCATAATAACGATCGAGGGGACTGTGAGCGTAATTCTCGGATAGCCTGCCTTTGTTTTCATTGCCGAAGCAAGCAGTCCCGCAGTAAATGCACCGATAAATGCCGCAACGCCTGCGGGGATATTTGTAAAATCTATAAGTTCAAGCCTGAGAGTGTTTGCTATCATACCGATAAGTCCCGCCGTCACAGCCATTTTCCGCTTGCTGTTGAAGAGGAACGAGAAGCCGTACACGCCGCAGAAGCTGCAAATGAGCCTTATCACCATTTTAAGAACGGGATTCATCACAAGCTCAGGCAGATCGGCAGGATACGAATTTAACAGCAGCGCCGTTACCCAGCCCGTCACCGTTGCCATTAAAATTATGAGCAGTGCATATGTGAGCCTTTCAAGTCCCGAACGAAGATCAAGCTTTGCAAGGTCGATTCCGCCTGTTATAAGCGGGAATCCCGGGATAACGAAAAGCATGGAGCATATATATCCCGACTGATGAACTTCCGATACATTAAACAAAAGCTGAGAAATCCTGAACAGAATGATGTATGTAACACACGCCGCCGCCACAGCCGCAGACACATTTGCAAGCAGTGTTATATGTCTCTCCAGCAGCTTTTTTCTCACAAACATTCCCACCGCAGCTCCGAAAAATGCAAGAATCATTTCAACAGGGCCGCCGCCTAACAGAAATGTAAATCCGCAGCAGGCAAGACCCGATGCAAGGGCAAGATTAAACGCCTTGTAATTCGGCGGTATCTCGGCAATTTTATCAAGTATCCTGTGGAACTGGAGCACGGAATACTTCCCCGCTCTTTCCGCAAAGCCATCGGCAAAATGTTCAAGCTCGTTTAATTTGTCGGTGTTCACTCCCGTTGTGCTGAGAGTTATTTCATTTGTGTGGGTCTCGCCGTTTTCTATGCAGGTGCATTCAATGGTCAGAAGCCCGATATCCGCATTGCAGACGATCCCAAGGGCTCTTGCTATCTTGTTCATGGAAGCACGGACTCTCCAAGCTCCCGTGCCCACCGAAAGCATCATCATTCCCACCCGCTCCACAAGTGAGGATTTTTCTTTAAGGGTGGCGTTCACAGCGGGCTCGTAGCTTTCCTCCCCCACTATCTCGTGCCAGTCGATAGACATATGCTGTTTTCTGAATTTGCTCATTGATAAAACCTTCCTGCCAAAAATCTATATAAAGTGCAAAGTAATTATACATCAAATGATTCCATATGTCAATATTTTGCATATGTTTCGCTTGACTAACAAAATATGAATATTTCGTAAAGTTATGTACATTTGCTTGATAAGTGACCGATTGGTAACTATAATTAAAGTTACCGAACGGTCACATTAATTCATGGAGGCATATTGATGATAAACGGAACAAAAGAAAAGATACTTGAAAATGCACTGGAGCTATTTGCGCAAAGCGGATATCTTGGCACATCAATGAGCGACATCGCAAATCGCCTTGGAATAACCAAAGCCGCCCTGTACAAGCATTATGCAGGAAAGCAGGAAATTCTTGACAGCATAATCCTGCGAATGAACGAGCTGGCCAAAGAGCGGGCGCAGGCATATGATATGCCCGAGGGCGCCACGGAAGATTCTGCCGAAGCCTACAGCCACACCCCCGAGGACAGGATACGTGCCTACAGCAAGGCGCAGTTTATCCACTGGACAGAGGACAAATTCTCCTCGGATTTTCGTAAAATGCTGACCTTGGAGCAGTACCGGGCAATCATCATCCCATCAACTCACAAGCCATCATTTCTCTGCACTCGCTGACAATTTCTTTCAGCATAACAGGGTCATACATAAGCTCCTCAATTTCCATTGCGTCATATCCAAGGTCGATAAGAATCATAATGTCACTTTCATCAATGCCGAAATATCCCGCATACATAATAAGTGCGTCCAGCTCGTTTTCATCATCGTCAAAGCCGTAGTCAAAATATTTCCCACGGTAGGGATAGTAAGGATAATCGTAATCATCATTGTTGAAGCTGCCTCTCTCAATTGTCCCATCAGCCGAAATTTTCAGAATTTCGCCCGACTTGATTTCAACCTTTTCTTTCTTTTTGATACGCATCTTCTTCAACGTCTTATCCAGAATATCCGAAGTGCTTGCGTACACATAATATCCATCGCAGTCGTAAATAGCAAGCGGATTGCTGCCCTTAACAAGATAGACCTCATTCTTGTCCGTAAGTATGGAAAAGCAGAATGAACCGCTGACAGTTTCGGACATCTTTGCAATGCTGTCAAAGCTGATCTCTCCATAATGCTCCAGCAGCTGAACGGCTATGTAGCTGTCCGTTTCTATGGACGTATTCGGCAGCTGCATGGTCTTTCTGAGTATCTCGTCATTGTAGAGAACACCATTGTGAGCAAGGGCAAATCTCCCGCTTTTGGTTTTACCGAAGAACGGGTGGTTATTGTAATTTATCTGCTGATTGCCCTTAGTTGTCATTCGTGTATGACCTATCACAACTCTGCTCTCAAACGGAATATAAAACTTGAACTTTGACGCCTTCACAGGACGCTTGTAGACATGAAGCCCGTCATTTGAAACATAAGCTATTCCCGTAGCGTCCGTTCCACGCACCTCACATTCCCGAGAAAGAATGTGTAAAATAGACCTCCTCATAAATGCGGGCAAATTGTGTTTGTAGTCAATAATTCCAAATAAACTGCACATTAAAATTCCTCCGTTTCTGATACAGGCTCATTGACATAGAGTCTGCGTTCTTTAAGATACTGAATAAGCTCAGGCTCGGTTATTGCCGAAACAAATTCGGGCCAAGACAAAGAGGTCATTTCTTCATCATTAAAACTTATCGCTGCTTCACAAATGCGGTTTACCATTTGAAGGGTTGCTATCAGCGTGTTGTACTTGAGTGTCCCTCTGAAAATCCTGAATTCAATTGTGTAATAGTTACACAGATTAATGCAAGCATACCGCCCCTTACCCGTAGATTTTGCGTTGTCCATTACTTGCTTAGGATTATCCTTGATACCATACCTTGCCGCCCAGCGATTAATCTGATATTCTGTCCTTCTTGAAAACCTCAGCATTTCCTGCCAGAATCGTTCAATGAAGAACAGTATCCTTGAAATAACCTCGTCCTGTTCGGAACGATCACTGCCGAATGCTTTTCTGTTGACATGTACATGAAGTCCGCAAGTAGACGTCTTATGGGAACGATAGCCTAAAGAAACAGCCTTGGAGGTCAGTTCCCTCCAAGGCATATTTTTCAGATGATATTCAAGGGTCATAGGGTGTGTTACAAGCTCCATTCCCTCGTCAAGGCTTCCGTCTGTCTTTATGTACAGCTGAGATTTGTCGGCAATATCGCAAAGTTTTTCCGCATTATCATCGTCACAGCCCGCACCGTCAATTTCAAGCTCTACTCCCATATACATACTTCCGTCACCGTGAAAAATCGGCTCGGGCTTGTAGGAATAGCTGTGGATATACTTCCTTTTGTGGTTTGTATAACAGCTGTGGCAGTAGGGGTAATCGGAATCATCGTCAACATAATAGGCATCATCGTCGTGAATAAGTCTGCCGCAGTCCTCGCAAGTGGTATAGTGATTATCACGGCAATGACGGCAAAGGATAATATCGTCATCTCCCTCATCATCACCGTTCCAGATTCTTTCACCGCAGCAATCACAGGTGCGGGTGTTTGAATCATAGCAATCCTCGCACATAATAACATCACCCAAAGAATAAACTTCGTCCTCTTCAAGACTGCATCCGCAATAGGCACACATTACGCTCATTTTCTTTTCCTCCATAAACAAAATTATCCCATAGGCACCGTTTGGCACCTATGGGATTTCAAATCAATATTCTTCTGCTAACAGCATAGTGCAGTGGTCGCCGTCATCTATGACGTAGATTTTCTGATTGACAGGCTCGTTCCATTCAAAGCTTACAGACTCCCGGTATTCGGGCTGTTCCTGCTCGTGGACTATGGTCTGAATGCCGTTCTCACCGCTCAGTCGGAATATCTGGAGATAGTCCTTTTCGATGGGAATATCCGCTACCATTTTCCACATTATCAGCTGAAGCACAATGGGAATAGTTTCATTTACCCCGCACGTCAGATACTTTTCCGTCTTGAACATTTTCGAATCACCGCCTTTCTTATCGCAATAGTTATACCCAGAGCTGCGATTATGAATTTGATAGTTCTCATTATTTCAATCTCCTTTCGCATAATAAATCGGTTCATATTATTTCCGATTCTACATATAGGATATATAATTACACTTGGGAGATTTGCGATAAAGAATATTGTTATCCTGACTACAAAAAATACTGGGTATGATAAAAAATCGGGCAAATAATCTGCCCGACATATCTTAATTGGGTAGCGTGCCGCTGTAGCCACATAGTTAGGAGGATGTGCAAAATCTTTTTATATGGCTTAATAACGTTTATCGATATAATGCAAAACTTATTTGCGTAGGAATAAACTAATCCCCCTCGCATATACATAGCACGGTCTCGCAGTAGATCGCACCCGAAATTCACATTCATCAAACAAACATTAGTCGCAGCACTCATAATAACATTGTAACCGTAAATTTTCGGATTCAATATATATGCCAATCATTCACTAAAGCAAAAAAGAGCCGGATTAAAAATCCGGCTCCAAGCAAATACAATCAACTTCACTAAACGTCTATACATAGATTTCATCTTAATCAGCTTTGCAGTAATCTGGCAAAATATGCAACTCCTCGGAAGGATTATTTTCCAAAGCAGGCAGAGCAGTCTTGCCGTCAAAAGTCTTGACATGATCTATTTCGTGACTTTCATCACCCTTAACAATTGAGCTAGGTCATTATTCAATGTGATGAACACATATGTTTTTCAGACATTTATTTCTAAATCAGTTTTCTATACCTCAAATTATTCGTAAACGCTAACATAAAACCTTCCTAGGGCAGTTCCAATCCAAACTGTGACATCATTACGCTTATACACCAAGAAAGTGTATACTGCATTCTTGGTTATCGCCTTCGTATCTCCATCAACCAATTGAAATCCAGCGGCAAGCAACAAATTATGATAATCTTTTACATTCTGTGCCGTGACCTTATTTATATCATATTGATATGTCCAGCCTTTATTCATATCCTTATATGATTTTTCTACAGGTTGAGAATCAATAACTGTTCCAAAATTGGGAATAGTTGGATATTCTGTATAGTATTTACTAGTGGATCTGTTTGTTAGGCTTTTGTGAGATATGAAAGTATAAACCATATTCTTACCTTTGCCCTCATCAAGAGCAAAATACCCGACAATCAAGTCCCCAGTTGAATATACAGCTTCCATATTATTCTTGTCCGTTAACGTGCCTTCAAGTTTCCATTTTGTATTCGCAAATGCCTTTCTATACTTTTTTTCATCCTGTTCATCAAAGGAACAAATGCCTACAGTTATCAACTTATCCTTCTGATCAAATGAATAATAAGTAAGTTTTAATGGATTCTGTGACTGAAATACATAAATTGTATTTTCAGCCTCCTTATAATCACTTATTTTACAAGTCTGAATGACCTGCTTTCGAGACATGCCCCATTTCAGGCCATTAAAAGGAGCCATAATGGTATAGCTCGACTCATTTTTATATATGCCGTCTGTACCAAGATCATATACATTATCTTTGATTTTGATTTTTCCTGTACACATCTTGCCGTTGGAATCAAAATAATACCTGAATCCATCAATGACTCTCCAACCTGTAATCATTTTTCCATTATCGTCAAAATAATACTTATTACCAGATTGCATAGTAACCCATCCGGTCATCATTTCTCCACTTGAAGAGAAGAGGTATCTATTCCCATCTATAGTTTGCCAACCTGTCACTTTGGTGCCTTTGCTGTCAACATAATATGTATTTCCGTTCTTTGATTCCCAAGCGGCAAAACTTGAAATGGAAAATACGTTGATTGATACGACAACTGCTATAAGGCCTGCTACTAATTTATTAACTTTCATAATGTTACCCCCTATCAAGAATTAAAGAATGTATACGTTTATTATATCATATTTTCAAGAAAAATGGTTAACAATTAGCAAATATCATTTCCAAACTTTTCAGGATGTATTTGTGCATTTTCACCAAGCCATCAGATTCGAGATTGAATTTTTTGTTGCTGTTTGATATTTACAGAGTGACTAATAATAATATTCCACATTGCTTTTTTATTGCCTATAATAATGTCATAACAATTCCTCCCCAATTTTTTGTAGATTAATACATACACAAAAAAGGTTACTCTCCGTCTAGATCGTATTCATTTCTGCGTTTGCTGAGTATGCCTTCAATGAACTTAATAGTGTACCCTCCGGCACGTGCGATTTTTGCTCGTTCACGCCTATCCGTAGTCTGATTCACCAGATTAGCTATGTAATCTGAACGGTACAACCTCATTGGACAATCGATCTTGTCACCACGGAAATACTTAAACAGCTTGAGCATAGCATCCCTTCCGATAAGCTCATACAGTTCCAGGTAACTGTCGTTCAACGCTTCAGATTCATTGCCGCTGACCTCAAACGCATCATAAATATACTCTTCGTTCAGATTGTCAAGATTGATTTTCTTCATTTAAAACCTCCTTATCCGTGTACATATCCTACGACTTGATTATATAGTAACCGGCGTATATAAATCAAGGTGATTAAAAGCAGTTTATTCTTCTCCTTTTCAAGAGTTATTTAAAGGACTGAAATATTCTGCTGTCTGTACACATAAGGATAATATATAACTTTCAAAAATGAAGATACTAATATTTACGGCAATTACCGTTTCTTTTTTCGTTTTTCCGTAAGCATCTATATGTTTTTTGAAAAGAAATGCGATAAACACACAATTTGGGAAGAACGAATAAAAAAGCAGGATAGGGGCGATCCTGCCTCTATCCTGCAAAATTTCTTTAACGGGCTTATGTGTTTTCACGGATAATTATTTCGGTTTCTTCAACGGTAAGATGAGCAATAGTTGCAATGGTAGGAACAGGGATGCTGTTTCGAAACATTTCTACTATCATTTTTACTTTTTCTCTAAATTCGCCTATTCCAATGCCCTTTTCTACGCCTATTTCAATACCTTCATCTCTGCCCCTGTTAATATACAGCGAACTAATATTGCACATTTCATCGACCTCCTTATCGATCTCCTTGTCCATGGGGATACCATATTCTTCACGGACTATTCTCTTCTTCTCAGCAGCGGGGATCCTTGCCACCAGAAGCGAATGCAGCATTCGGATAATGCCTCTGCACTCCTTTGTATCGGATTCTCCAAGACATACCATAATTACATTCATCAAATCATAATCAAGAATGTCCTGCGGTGTGTTTATGTATTTTCCCGCCAGATCGTATCTGTTCATTTTGTAATGTGAGATAGTGTTCTTATGCTTTTCATCGGGTGATGTGCATATACAAATGAAATGGATATTTTACGACCATATTATACCATGTTTATAGGCGGAAATCAATAGCTTTTTGATATATTGAAGGAAATGCCAAATAGCGGCGGTTTCTTACTCTGTGTCTGTTTTTTTCAATTTTCACTTTTTGCAGTGAATATTTACCGAAACTTCATTGAATCGAATTAAGGACAGCACCGTGCCACGGTCTTGGAACAATCAACCCTAAGCAAAACCACCTACAACAGGCAGTACCTGTCATAGGTGGTTTTTCATATTACCGCTTTAATTGTCGCTTACAGAACATCATTTATGATCTGTTCCGGCGTAAGATGATTTTCTCTGAGAATATCATCAACAGAATACCTGTCGATAAACGCTTTCTTCAATCCGTAGTTATAGACCTTAACCTCGGTGGGTCCATAGAAACGGGCAATTTTCTCACCGAAACCGCCGTCAAGAATTCCGTCCTCAAGAGTGATGACCTTTGAGTGAGTCTTTTCCAAAGTTTCCAGCATTTCGGAGTCAATTCCCGTGATAAAACGTGGGTTTATAAGTGTTGGAACAATGCCTGTTTTATCGGCAATAAGCTTGGCAAGCTCCTCACCTATCTGATAAAAATCACCAAGTGCGATTATGGCAATATCCCTGCCCTGCTGAGTTATCTTATACTTATTCAGCTCACTATAATCCGTATCCACAGGTGCATTTGTGTGGACAACGCCGTTGCAGGGAATCCTTACAGCCACGGGATATTTATCCTGCTCAATGCTCCAGTCAAGCATTGCAAAATATTCCTCACAGCTTGTGGGAGCAAGATAAACCAGATTCGGGATATTTGACATCATTGGTATATCGAATATTCCCAGATGCGTAACGTCATTCATTCCGTAAACCGAAGCCGTATTTACAAGAAGTGTTGCAGGATTGCCGTTTACACAGAGATCCTGAGAGATCTGATCGTATGTCCTCTGGAAGAAGCTTGAATGGGTGGCAAATACAGGCTTTCCGCCATTTTTGGCAATTCCCGAAACCATTGCAACAGCGTGTTCCTCGGCAATTCCCACATCAACAAACTGCTTGCCCGCTTCTTTTCGTTTGTCCTCGGTAAATCCAATATTTGTGGGCACAGCCGCAACCAATGTGACCACACTTTCATCAGCCTTCATCTTTTTCAGCAGATAATCACAGGTCAAATTGCCATAGTCCTCGCCGCCGCCAACGAATTTGCTTTCTCCCGTTTTTTCATCAAAGGGCATACACCAGTGCCAGTTTTCCTTGTTTTCCTCGGCGGGAGCATATCCCTTTCCCTTGATGGTGTTTATATGTACCACTATGGGGTGATCGCTATCCTTGACCTTTGAAAAGGCATTGATAAGAGCAGAAATATCATTTCCTTCCGAAACATAGATATAGTCAAGCCCCATAGCCTTGAAGAGATTACATTCGCAGACTCCGTCCGAGTCACGAAGAGCCTTGAGATTTTTATAAAGACCTCCGTGATTTTCCGCAATGGACATATCATTGTCATTTACAATAATGATCAAATTGCTTTCAAGCTCCGAAGCAAAATCAATACCCTCCAGAGCCTCGCCGCCGCTGAGAGAACCATCTCCGATAACGGCAATGATATTTTCCTTATCGCCCTTCAGATCACGTCCCTTTGCAAGCCCGCAGGCAAGACTGACGGAGGTAGAGGTGTGTCCCACATTAAAGAAATCGTGCTCACTTTCCTCGGGATTTGTATAGCCCGAAACATCTCCGAACCGATCATCGAAAAAGAATGCGTCCTTGCGTCCTGTAAGCATTTTATGGGCATAGCTCTGATGGGAAACGTCATATACGATCTTATCCTTGGGCGAATCAAAAACGTAATGCAGGGCAATTGTAGCCTCAACAAGTCCGAAATTCGGTCCGAAATGTCCTCCTTTTTTAGAAAGACGGTTCATCAAACCGCTTCTTATTTCCGAAGCAAGAACGGTAAGCTCCCCGACGGATAGTCCTTTAATGTCCGCAGGGGAATTGATTTTTTCGATATACATAGATTTTTCTCTCCTTTATCTGATTTATTTGCAGGAACTATCCTCGTCCCATTTCAGAACGCCTGTCCTTACCGCTTCATCATACTTTGATATTTTGTATTCAAGCTTTTCCAGTGCGTCGTCATATTTTTTTCGCTCGGCAAGAATGCGTTCCTTTGCTTCTATGAGCAAATCACGCCTTGCCCCGAAGGTCGTATCGCCTTCACGAAAAAGCTTCACATATTCGATAAGCAGTTCAATGGGCATTCCCGCACTTCGAAAACAAATTGCTGTCGCCACCCAATTCAGATCTTCCTCGCTGTAATCACGGATACCGCCTGCCGTTCGGTGAACCTCGGGGATAACTCCAACTCGTTCATAATATCTGAGGGTATCGGCAGAAACATCAAACTTTTTACAAACTTCCTTGATGGTCATAATAGATGCCGCCTCCTTGTTATTCATTATACACCTTAGAGTAAGCTCCAAGTCAATAGGCATTTTGAATTTTATATATTTGCATAAAAGTGCAAAAAAAGTTTGTAACATATTACATAGTTACAAAATCGAATTGCTTTCCCTTTTGATTATATATTCTTATAGTATAATTTGAAGGGAGGAAACCATTTATGTCCAAGAAAAAGATCATTGAAGCAGTCCTTCTGTCGCTGACTATCGCTTATGCAGTCACAAAGGCAATAGCAAACTTTCAGTGCAACGGCGAGTTAGAATCAAGTGACGAAGATTGGAACTTTGATTTCTCAGACAGCTCTTGATAAAATAAACGGCAGGGTCTCCCAAGCGGGAGGCTCTGTCGTTTTTGTCTGAAACAATGAAGGAAAATCAAAGGAGTTGGAACAATGGCAAAGATAGTAGTAAACACAGAAAACCTGTCCTACGAAGAATGGCTTGAATATCGCAAAACGGGAATAGGCGGTTCAGATGCTTCTGTTGTATGCGGTATCAACAAGTATAAGTCACCCGTTGAGCTGTGGATGGAAAAGACAGGTCAACTGCCCTATCAGGAAGCGGGTGAAGCTGCATATTGGGGAACTCAGCTTGAACCTATGGTAAGAACTGAGTTTACCCAGCGTACAGGAATCAAAGTTCAACTTATTAATCAGCTGCTTCAAAGCGAGGAATATCCATTCATGCAGGCAAATCTTGACGGTATCTGCGAACACCCCAATCTCGGCACTTGCATATTTGAAGCTAAAACAGCTTCTGCATACAAGGCAAGCGAATGGGAAAACTCTATCCCCGCCGAATATATGCTGCAGATACAGCACTATATGGCGGTTACGGGTTACAAGGGAACTTACATTGCCGTACTTATTGGTGGGAACACGTTCAAGTGGAAGTTTATCGAGCGTGATGATGAAATGATCGCTATGCTTATCAGCATTGAATCTGATTTCTGGGAGCATATCAAAAGCAATACTCCACCGCCCCTTGACGGCTCGGACGCATCGGCAAAGTTTCTTTCGGACAGATTTCCCGAAAGTGTACCCGGAACACAAATCGTTCTCCCCGAAAGTGCAGATACAATTATAAAGGAATATGACGCAGCCTGTGAGCAGCTGTCCGAGATAACTGAGCGAAAGCAGAAAGCCGAAAATCTTTTGAAGGATATGCTTGGAGATAACGAGATAGGCACATCGGGAAACAGAGTTATATCCTGGAAAAGCATCTCTCAGGAACGCCTTGACACCAAAGCTCTGAAAGCAAATTATCCCGAGCTTTTCAAGGAATATGCAAACAGGATTTCATTCCGCAAATTCTCCGTAAAGGCGGTATAACTATGAACAATGAACAGCTTAAAAGTCGTTTGAACAGCAAAGTCGAATCTATAACTCAGGAAAGGAAAATTGAAGCTATGAATGAAACCGCAATAATTGCAGAGCAGGGATATATCGCCCTGAAGGACAACACCATTGACATCATTAAGCAGAATCTTAAAAATCAGCCGCTGTCGTTTCAGCTGTTTGATACGGTTAAGGCACCTTCGGGCGGGTCTACCGTATTTACTGTCCCGGGCATATCGGGAGATGAGATTGAAAAGTCTATCACGGGAATAATTCTCGATTATGCAACACCAAGGGCATATTGGAAAACTGCCGATCCCGTGGAAGGCACTCCCCCCACCTGTTACAGTACAAACAGCATTGTTTCAACCGATGGAAAAGCTTGTAACAGCTGTCCCTACAACACCTTTGGCTCACGCAACGGCGAATCCAACGCCAAAGCCTGCAAGGAATCCGTATCGTTGTTTATGCTGCGTCCCGGGAATATTATGCCTATTATCGTGCGTATTCCCGTTTCAAGTAAGGTCATATTCCAGCGGTATCTCACAAAGCTTATCGGAAGAATGCTGCCTGTTTCGGGGGTGGTTACGAAGATTACTCTGGAAAAGACTACCAACAAGGCGGGACAGCCTTATTCTGTGTATAACTTCGAAGCGATCGATGTTCTGCCGGCAGATTCCGCAGCTAAGGCTAGTGCCTTTGCAAAAGGATTTATGAAAATAGTGGACGATGCAAACATTAAAGAAGCTGGATAAATAGAGCTTTCACTCCATAAATGGCAATCTCCTGTGTTCTGAACTGCACAGGAGATTGCTTTCATCATATCAGGATCATATCGTACAGGTTCTTTAAATAATCGATTTTTTCACGTTTACTTATCGTTATTGGCGATACTCCTATTTTGGCAAACCAGCATAGAATTTCATTAGTATCACGTATATTCAATTCCTTTATAGCCAGATATAGTGATTTCTTTTTGGGTATCAGCTGTATCAAAGAAATCATTTTTTCCTTACGCTTTAATTTTACATTGGATTCTTCCACAAGTTCAACAGCTTTTTTGAGCTTATATGAGTCACCAAAAGGTACAATCGCTGCCATCCACTTTGTAAAAATCTTATAGCAGTTGCCAACGATGATCTCAAGCTCTTCTTCCGTAGTAAGGTCACTGCATCTCGTTAAACCTTCCAATGCAGTCTTAATAGCTTTTCTTTTTGTGAGCCTTACCTCTAATCTTAGAATACCCTTTGCTTTTTCGGCTTTATCGTACTTTTCTTTTTTCTTCAGGTCAGCCTCCTTATCATAGGCTGTAAATTCAATATAATTGGTTTTTCCTTTGAGATCAAAGCTATCCTCTTTATCTATCCTGCCGTTTTTATAATCAGCTCTGTTATATTTAGGAACGAAATTTTTCACTTTTCCTATTTTATGTAGAAATGCAATGTAAGCCTTTACGTTTTTCTTGCCGACATTCACGTTTGAAGTAAAATCTACACGCGTAAGCTCAAAATCATTTATATCAAACAGGCAATCGAAATAGTCCTCTATACATTCAGAAATCTCATCTATCAGCAACTCTGTATTATATGGGGAAGGTTCCCATAGCTTAAGGTCATTACCTCCCAATACTTTGCTTGGGTTTATACAAAGCTTTATCATTTTCCTGAATTCATAGCTATGATACTCAATCGTGATACCATCTGATGAAAACCTGTCATCGATGCGTACATCACCTGTGGTATGCTTTGTAGAATACCCAACCCTGTTTTTATTTTTCTTTGCTTTTTTGTAGGCACTAGACAGTAGATTATTAAAATATTTTGAATCTACTTCTTTCGCAAGCTCAAATGTGTGAATGGATATCATATTAACTCCTCCAATATATTATGAGATTTATATTAGAGTAGTTTCTTGCAAACTTTTTATTATTTATTATATAACCTTGAGTAATTACCGTATAATACACACATTATGATTTCCCAGTAAATATTAATAAAAATATATATCATAATATTGATTTATATCATTCTTATGTAGTATAATATATCATATACTACTTTATTACAGACACTAGATAATATAACAAAAATGAAGGATGTGTTTTAAATGTATAAAATAGTAATTCGCCAGAGTTATAATCCATTTAACTCCGTTTATTATGTTGAATACGAAGGAAAAATAATTGACTACATTGACAATAGTGTCGACTCATTATTAAACATATATCCACCTGATGTAACAAAACGAATTACTAACAAAAGACTATACCAAGAAAATATACCTGACATTGATGATGATACTGAAATAGTCTATTTCGATTATAAGAAAATAGAGGAGAGTATACAGGAGTTTATATATGAAATTGAAAACGACCCTGAAATACTCCTGAATCATAATATAAAGGTTTTTCACGACATTGAGGATATGAAATTATATTTACAAAAACTAATTCCGATTGCTCAGTCACTGCTTAATGCAACTCGGGATCATAAATCAGCTACTATGTCTGATAAATTTCATAAGTATACAAAACAACCTTCAGATTTCAACATCAATGATTCAGAATACGATATGTTGGTAGATCAACTAGTTTTTGATATATTACTTAACTATTACGAAGAAAAATCTAAAAAAATAACACGTTACGATTTTGCCCAGAAAATGGCTGAGATTATGTACAAAAACAATTCTGTATTTTTTTATAAATATCCATGCGCAGAAAGAATTAACCAGCGTATGATAAACACCATGTCAGACGCTTTGGAATCATACTATACCAGATGCAAAAAAACAATCAACCTCAAAAGAACATTTAATCCTAAAAGAATATATAAAATCAACAGGATACTTAAAAAAGTTAAAAAGGTCGAAAAAAAATACAAATTCAAAGGGACTTTTATATTTAAAGGATTTGATAAATACAATAATACAGTTACTTGGAATGGTTTAGTAATGCCCGATATAGACTCAATGCTCTATGTAAATCACTTAATAACCCCCAAAAAACAAAAGGAATCAGAGTTGGACTTAAACGCTATTCATAGCTGTCTGAAAGAAAATCAGGTACTTAGTAAGTATCCGGGTTATAAGGTGGATATTTACCAATATATCCAAAATATGAGTATTGTTTCTATTACTACTAAAAAAATAATTTCTCTTCTACATAAAATTGATAATTTCGATGATTCTCATGAACAATTAACTGTTAAATACGTTACGGACATGATTGATCAATCCAATAAACCTGTTGAAAAATTTATTAATCCATATAAAAAAAGATCTTTCGCCAGCTGGTTAGGCCTTTTTTTCGATAACACTTTTGTACCCAAAAAAATCTACGAAAACGAGTACACAATTAAGAATAGCAGTGAATTAAGAAGAATTGTTGATAGCTTGAATAAATATGAAGCTGCCATAAAAAGGCTCAGACCTTCAACTGACATTGATACTCCTATAAAGATATTTAGAAAATCCATAGAATTATATTCAATTATTTTCCATAAAAGAATTGAAATCATTCTGGATTATTACATGTCAACAATGGATTTAGCACACCTTGAAAATGATAAGAAAGAAATAATTATGAAATCATTTTCAAAATGGGTAAACCAAGATTCAATTCTTGTCTCTGCAATAGATATAGGCAATGAAAACAACTCATATTTCTCATATGAAACAACTTTTTCGCCAATAATTTTCATAGAACAAAAGCTATACAAGAAAGCACTGGAAGACATCATATCAGAAAATAATTCTAATAGTATTGAAGCAGTTATTCACAAATATTTTGAATATATTCAAGCAATACACCTTGTACGCTTTAAAACTCTTGAATTGTTCCGTTATCACGCCAGATTTAACCCGAAGCCCAAAATCAAATGTTACAGCCAAGGAGAGCATGATAACTATAAATATTCTCCAATCGCAGATTTTCTTTTAAATAATTATAACTTACGCAAGTATTCAGATGAAATATGGGAAAAGGCAAATGAGATTAAATCAAAAAATGATTAAGCATTTTCTCATACAGCGTACTGAAACTCTATCTGTAATTCTGCCCCTTTTATTACAGCTAAAGTTTTTGCAAAAAATAAAAGCACGAGAATACCCGTGCTTTTATTTCGTCAAAACATATTGTTTAAAATTGCTGTGCCTTCTTTTGATGTCTTCTCCGTCAAATGATTATAAATGTTCATTGTAACATTAATGTTTTTATGCCCCAGCCGTATCTGCACATACTTGGGATTTGCACCGTTTTCAAGGAGCATTGTACAATGAGTATGCCTGAGAGAATGAAAACCAAAATCGGGATAGCCAAGGTCATAATGGATTACGCTGCTTGTGTGCATTGTAGTCCTGGGCGAGATAAATTTCCCGTTTTCATAGACAGTTACAAGATTTAACGGGGTGGTGGTTTTCTCCTCAGTGATCCTACCTCTGTCGTCTATGTAATAGTATGTATAGTACTCATCATAATTGAGCTTGTCAGATTCCTGTTTGGATTTCTCTTTTCGCAGAAGCTCCAACAGGAAATCGTCAAGTTCAATAGTACGATAAGAATCATACTTTGGCGCCGTAAGGACCCAAGAAGCAGCCACATCATCAAACTGCATCTGGTGTCTCACCGACAGAGTGCCTTTGTCAAAATCTATATCCGACCATTGCACTGCAAATGCTTCACCATGCCTTAATCCACATCTGTACCCCAACTGTAATGGTATATGAGAGGATGTTCCATACGGAAATCTTTCAAATATCCTATCCATTACTTCCTTGCATAAGTAAACATGAGGATCAGACCTCGAAGGGATATCAGGTGTTGCTCTGTGCCCCGGAATTTTTACGCCTATCATAGGTGACTGCTTGATGTAATGCAGAGTATCGACAGCGTAATTCAAACTATTGGTAAGAATACCTTTCAGCACGGACAGGGAGTTGCGGCTAAGTCCTTCATTGAACTTTCGGTTTATGAAGTCCTGAAGTACTGCTGAGTTCAAGGCATTCAGATAATAATTTCCGATTTCGGGAGCTATCTGATTCTTTATTATCTTCCGATAGCTTTCAATTGTACTAGGTTTCAGATTTACCTTGCAGTACCTGTTCATCCAATCATTGTTCAGGTAATCAGCAAAGCTGATTTTCTTTTCTTCAAGAACAATGCCCGTACTGTTGTACTCGGCTAATGCTCTGGTACCGGCTTCAAGAGCCTCTCGCTTTGTTTTAAACCCATCTTTGGTTTTACGCTTTCTCTTTCCGTCGACACTTGCAACTTCAAAATAGTACTGGTACTTGTCACCACGTTT
>CAMCRP010000035.1 GCA_945877315.1 uncultured Ruminococcus sp.
GTGGACTATCTTTTGATGGGTGACAGGGGAGAAAATGGGTTCAAACTGAGTGACCGAGAGAAGGAATATATCCTTAAATTCCGTATGCTGAACACAATGGATACGGGACGTATTCTTGAACGTATGGAGGTTTTCATCGAAAATGAGCGTGAAAGCCTTGATGAAAGAAACACTCGGACAAATCTTATTACCGAGAAAACTGATGAAACTGCCAATTCTGATGAAGTTAAGCTGACGGAGGACGATTAATGAGCGATATTAAGGTGAATTTTTATGAAAGCGTTCCCGATGAGCGTCTGAAATTTGCTGTGATAGTTTCCAAGTATAGGGGCAAATGGGTTTGGTGTAAGCACAGGGAGCGGGATACCTACGAAATTCCGGGAGGACACCGTGAGGTCGGGGAGGATATAGCCGATACTGCAAGGCGGGAGCTTTACGAGGAAACAGGTGCGGTGGATTTTTCGCTTTTTCCCGTATGCGTTTATGCTGTTGAAAAGGACGGAGAGGAAACCTGCGGAATGCTTTTCTATGCCGAAATCTTCAATTTGGAAGCTGAGCTTCACAGCGAGATTGAGCGAACAGAGCTGTTTGATGGTTTGCCCGAAAAGCTTACATATCCCGAAATACAGCCAACCTTATTTGAAAAATTAAAAACTTGCAAAGCAATGAAGGTTATGAACCTTCTTGTGATATACAGCAGCGACCGCAAGGAAATACTCATGTGCCGCCGCAGAAAAGACCCATATAAGGGGCTTCTCAACTTCACAGGCGGAAAGGTAAAGGACGGTGAAAGCAGCATTAACGCCGCCTATCGTGAGCTTTACGAGGAAACCTCCATAACCGATAAGGACATTTCCCTTGTGCATTTTATGGATATGGTCTATTATATATATGGCTGCAAATTGGAGATTTTTGTGGGACGGCTGAACAAGGCTGTTTCTGTCAGCGGCAGTGAAAACGAGCTTTTGTGGGTTCCTTCTGACGGAGATTTTTCCGACACAAAGAAATTTGCGGGTGAGTGGAATATCCCGCATATTATCGAGATGATACGAGATGACCCGAGTGTATTGGGACTGTAAAAAACGCATTTCACCGTGATGATGAAATGCGTTTTTTCATAAGTTTCTAAGCAATTTAACCTTACAAAGCATTGGTGCGGGCAGAACACTGCGGTAAACGTTGTAATAATCCTCATAGGTAACGGTACAGCCGCTTGTGAGTATTTCCATATGAACGCCGAACAGGTCAACTTCAAAGGGCATAACGCTCATACCGCTGCGGAGATAAAAGATTTTTCGACGTGTCCTTTCTTCGGGACAGTTTTGTGAGTCAAGGGTGCTTTCAATTTCAAGAAAAAAGCGTTTGCCCACATATTTTTCTTTCAGAAGCCGTAATGCCTCACTGCCTGTGCCCTTGCCTCGTCCTTCGGGGGATATGGCAAAATAGTCCAACAGAACCAAATCTTCATATAAGACAGTTATGGCTAATCCCACAAAATCACCGTTATCGCTTTCAAGGCAGAGCATTTCGCTTTTGCCCAGTTTGCACAGTTTTTTTATCACTGCAAATGGTTTTCGTTCCGCCTTCGGAAATGCTTCAAGATACAGTTTTTCTATGTCTGACAGCTGCTTAACGCTGTCTGCTTTTATAATTTTCATATAAGTTCCTTTCGCAATATAAAGCATTTAGCTGTAATTTTTCGGAAAATTCGGGCATAAAATAATACTGACCTCTGCAAACACTATTGTATTGGAGTGAGTATTGTGACCGAAAAGCCACAGGGGGAGCAGCGCAGCAGAAGCGTAATCCTCGGCGAGTACATTCTGGAAAACAAATCTACTGTTCGGGCGGCGGCAAAACAGTTTGGAATAAGCAAAAGTACGGTACATAAAGATATTACCCAGCGTCTGCCCATAGATAATCCGCAGCTTTATCCGTCGGTAAAGCAAATTCTTGAAATCAACAAGCAGGAACGGCACATTCGGGGAGGAATGGCTACCAAGCACAAATATGAGGAGAAAAAACTCAGAAAACAATAATACTAAAAGCAAACCGAACTCTGCATTATTCGCAGAATTCGGTTTGTCTGATTTTTGGAAAGAGAATGATTATCAGCCCATCTTAGCCATATAATCGTCCTTGATCTTCTGCAGACGAATAGCGTCTTCTTTACGCTGCTGACGGCAGTTTTCCTGAATCTGTCGGGTTTCCTCGATACCGTTGACAATGGTCTGCCATGTCTTTTCGAGGGTTTCCACCTTTATGGAGCTGCCCGAAGCAAGCTGTGTGGTCATCTTTGTCTGATATACGGTGTTCTCGGCATTCTTGAGGAGCAGTTCGTTTGTTTTTGCATCGAGAGCGCTCATGCCCTCTGCCATTACTCTCTGACGCTTGAGCATTACAGCCTGTGCAAGGGACTGCTTGAATACAGGCATTGTGATGATAAATGCAGAATTTATCTTTCTGATAAGGTTCAGGTTGGAGTACTGCATTGCCTTGAGCATAGGAACGGTCTGCATTGCAACGTTTTCTGCGATTTTCAGGTCCATAACTCTCTGCTCAAGAATATCCTTAACGTGGATAAGGTTGTCAAGATCCATCTGAGATGTTCCTGTTGGATCTGCAGCAGCTTTCTGGCGGTATTCTTCAATGTACTGGTCAAGCTCAACGCAAGCCTGTTCGCCCGCCATAATGTACTTCAGAAGCTCCTGATAGTAGTTGATGTTTGCGTTAAACATTGTTTCCAGCTTAACGTTGGACTGCTCTATTTCGTTTTCATACTTTTTCAGAGCAACGTAGATCTTGTCAACGTCCTCGCCCATAGTATGGTACTTTTCGAGGATCTTTTCCAGCTGCTTCTTTGCATTGGAGAACAGCTTCATTAAGCCTGTTTCGGACTTGGGGTCAAGCTCGGTGGCATCAAAGCGATCCATTACCTTTGAAAGAGCGGTAAGCAGCTCGCCCGAATCATTTACCTGTGCAATGCTGAGAGAGTTCAGCACCTGGTCGGAGGCTTTGGAGATCTCTTCGGCTACTTCGTTACCGAATTTTACGAGAGAGTTGGGATTGTTTACATCAATCTGGCTGACAAGCTTGTCGATCTCGGGGCTGCGGGCAAGCTCGGTCTTTATCTCCTCGGTCTTTGCGACCATTGAGAACTGAGGCTCCTCTACGGGCTGAATGTTCATCTGAGGAGCGGGAGCTGCCTCAACTGTGGTGGTTTCCACCATCTCCTGTGCTTTTTCTGCGGAAGGTTTGAACTGTAATGGCATAATACTAACGACCTTTCTTTCTGAATTTATTAAATAATCCGCCGCCCTTTGCGCTTGCTGCATCGGGAAGCTTGAATTTCGGGATACGCAGGTCATACTTGAAATCGTTCATAGTGTAGCTTTCAAAAGCATTCATATCAATATACGATTCAAGATTGCGATAGCCTGTGGGGGTGTAAATAAGAATGTCAAAGCCCAGCGAGTTTATCAGCAGAAGCTGAGTACATTCCACTTCGCTGAAGGTGTCCTCTATATTGTCGATGATTATGAATTTTGGGATAGCTTTCGTGAAATCATAAAGCTGCAGCAGACGAAGCAAGGCTCTGTCGAAATTTGTTCCGACATAAAGTACCAGCGGAACAAGTATCTGCGGGTCAACCTTTAGATAGCCGCTGTCTATGACTTCCTGGATCTTCTCGAAGATAAGGTACTGCAGATCATCGGAGAGAAAACTGTATTTGTTCATGGGCGAGGATTTAAGCTTGCGAATATCTACCGTTGTGCCGTTATAGAAGGGACGGTAGGGGGCAAGAGTGGCATTTGTAAGCTGACGTACAGACGGTGCTTTTGTCGTAATTATTGTATTCGGCGACAGCTTGGAACGTACATCGTCCCAGTATTTGTTGGCATTTCCGTCGGGAACGCCGCTTATTTTTGCAAAAATATTCGGGATAATAACACGGTCATTGTCCGCACGGAAACCCGAACGGTACTTAGCCTCCTGATGCCAGAGAATGTCTATTTCCTCATATGTGGTTTTGAGGGTCATAGAAGTAAGCTTTGAGAACTGGAAATCACGGAAGAAAACAGAATCGCTGTAAAGCATAGTGTCCAGCTCACGTTCGGCGTTATATGCGACTGTTGCTATCTTTGCCTTAACGGGCTTTGTGGGGAACGGTTCAACCGCCATTGTATTGGGCAGCTCGAAAATCTGCATATTATGTCCAGCATTGGCGTTTGCGACCATATCATAGCAGGATTTATCGGGATTGATATATACAACGTCCATACCCGCTCTTGAAGCAAAATGCAGGAACATCAGCTCGGTAAGGGTTATATTTCCATAGTAGAAAATTATGGGAATTTCCGAGGACATTCGGTAAGCATCGGAAGAAACGCAGAGCATATACCAAGAAATAAGCTTTACGCCGTGAACAAAAACCGTTTCGGGGGAGGAGGCGTTCATCTTCTTCATTTCCTCTATAAATGCGTAACGTACAACAGGCGTTCTTTCGGGCTTGTTCTTTATCTCAATCTTCATCGCCAGCATATCTATCATACTTTCCACGTCCAGCGAACCGTCACGGGGAATGTCCGCAAATATCTTGACCTGATCGCTGTCGGGATTTTTGAAGCCGTTGGAAACGAAGAGCATCAGCTTGTCGGACTTTGAGAGATTGTTTTTCATCTCGTAAAGGATATTTGTGTAAATGTCCTTTTCGTTATAACCGATCATTGCTGCGGAATACACGGGAGTAAGCTCCGACTTATTAAAATGATTTCCCCGTGAGGATATTCTCTGAAAATGTGATTCGATGATATCCTCGGGCAGCTTATCAACAGAGGTTGTAATGTTCTGAACGTTCCTTGTCACCTGAGGGGTGAAGGTTTCGTACATTTTCTTGATAAGCTCAAGATTTTTAGGGTCAAGCTTACTGAATTTCAGTTCAAATTTTTCGTGGAGATTTCCGGTTATTGTTTCGGAAAAAATACCCGAAGGGTCAGCCTCGGCATATGCGCCGTTGTCGGAGAAGCTGAACATTGTAACCTTCAGTCCCAGTCTGCTGAGAAGATAAAGGTAGTAAATGTCGTATTTTGAAACATCATCATTTATGTAAAGCACGCTGCTTACAGGCTTTTCGGAATATCTTGCAAGCCAGCAGACGAGCTTTACATAAGTATTCTTGAAGGCAGACTGCGATACCGAACGGGCAGCAGCGTCCCTGATGACCGAATAAACGATATTCGCTGCGTCCTTTGGCTGCAGTCCTTTAAAATAATTGTCAAGCTTGACCATACCCCGCTGACAAAGGGTAAGCATATCCTCCAGAACCTCATCGGAATTTACCGATGTACGGTTAAAGTTTACAGCGGTCATTAGCTTTGACAGCTCATTCTGTGACGGATTGGGGATAGGAGATGTAATGCAGATACCGCCTGCTGCTGCATCTGTATACAGCTTTGACAGCATACGGCTCATTTCCGTTTTATCGTTATATCCCACATATCTCTGAAAATTGGAATTCCTGACCGGTTGGCGGTCGGGGTGCACCAGATTAAGCAAAAAGTTTCACCACCAAATTGTAAAAATACTTACTTAATACCATTATACTATACATAATATACTATGTCAAGATTTTTTGATAAATTTTATCTGCGATTTCTTTAAAAATCGGTCCCGCAGTTGCATTTCCCGTGTAACCGTCCTCAACAAGCACGGTCACAGCGTATTTCGGACAGTCTGCGGGGAAAAATCCCGTGAACCAGCAGTTGAGAAGCTCCACGCCCTGTTCGTCAAACCGTCCTGTCTGAGCAGTAGAGGTTTTTCCGCCTGCTGTGACCTTTTCGGGGACTGCCATGGAGTTTTCCTTGTAGACCGTGTCTATCATAAATTCCCTAAGCTTTGCGGAAATTTCCGGGGAACATGCTTTTGAATATACGGGAGATTTTTCGTTTGGAATATATCGTTCAATATCTTCTGTGGTTCCTCGGACAAGAATGGGACGGGGAGCATTTCCGCCGTTCGCAATTGCAGAAGTCATAACAGCTATTTGGACGGGAGTTGCCGTTAAAAAGCCCTGACCGAAGGAAAAGTTTGCTCTTTCGGCGGGAACGGAAAGCTGCTTGACTGTCGGCAGACAGCCCTTTTCGCTGTATATCCCGCGGCAGAGATATGCACCATTTCCAAAGCCGAAGCCTCTTGCGGTGTCCAGCAGCTTTTCGGGGGAAATATAGCCTGCAAGCTCGATGAAATAGGTGTTGCAGGATTCCACAACGGCATTTTTCATGGACAGATCGCCGTGGCCACCCCATTTGTGGCAGTTGAAAATCTGACCGCTGACGTCTGATGAACCTGTGCAGTTAAAGGTGAATTCCTCGTCAAATCCCGAAGAAAGTGCCGCAGAACAGGTCACCAGCTTGAAAATTGAACCGACGCAGTATGGCATAAGCGCACGGTTTACAAAGGGTGCGTCCGTGCGGTCAAGATAGTTTTCGGGGGCGGTTGGGTCGAAGTCAGGGAAGCTTGCCATTGCCTTTATCTCGCCGCTGTAAACGTCCATTACAACGATTGCGCCCTTGCCAATGCTTTTGCCTGCGTCCTCGCATATACGCTGGATATCCGCATCAATAGTTGTTACAACACCCGCTTTGACCTCTTCGGAGGGGTGTATCTCATAATTACCGCCGTTAAGAACATCTCCCAAAGCCGATGCTTCATATGTTATGGAACCGTATGAACTGTATGAGCGGATAAACTCGTTATATCCCTTTTCAATGCCGCAGACACCCTGCCCGTCGCTGTCGTAGCCTATTATGTGGACAGCAGTCTGCTCGGGTGTGTTCCTGACTGTACCCGTGAACAGACAGACATTTTCACATTCGGGACAATCTGCGGAAACCTCTGTTAAAAACGGAGCGGCAGAAACGGCTTTGCTGAGAAAGTTGGATTTATTTATGACATAGGGGAGTACGTTGACAACAGCGTTCCCGTCGGGGTTTACAACGGCGTAATATTTCTTTTCGGTGTTGTTCAGCAGCTGCCCGTTGCAGTCGTAAACGGACGCATAGCTTTTTTCTGTGCGAATGGTGCAGCTGTTGTAGCTGCGGGTGCGCTTCTGCATATCTTCATCGGTGATAATCAAAGCTAATTTTATATAAATAAGGGAAAATCCCAATGCAAAGGCTACTACCAATGCAAGCAGTCTGTTGAGCATTTTTTCACGACCTTTCGGGAATATTATTGACGAAATTTTCCGTAAAATTCACCGAAAGAAAAAACGATATGACCATTCAAATGAGTGGTCATACCGTTTTCAAGATTTTATTTGTCAGTATCAGTTTTGGGGGAAATCAGCATTGAAAGGCTTAGCATATAAAAGGGAAGGTAAAATACCTTTAATCCGCAATATACCGATTCGGCTGCAACTTCCAAGTCGGGATAAGGTATTTGATCTGTTATCCTCATACTCAAACCGCCCATTATCAGGATAATCGGAAGCAAGCACAGCTCAAAAATAATGATTTTTCCGATATTATGCCTTATGAAAGCAACAGATTGAGAAAATATTTCTTTGAATGTTCCGTTCGGGCGTTTTGCTTTATAACAGACAACTACGTCCTTTAGCAAATCTAAGATAAAAAAGACAAATGCAGCCACATACCCCGCAAAAATGAAACCGTTGTTAGCTGCATATTTGAATAATGCGTTTATTACCGCAATCGGCAAGGCGACTGCTGCAATTAACGGTATATCGTATTGCAGATTCTTCTTATGAAAGAACGAAAAAAATCTCTTAAATTTGAACTTTTTATTTGTAATCATATAGACAAATGCCGAAAGCAGTAATATTTCAAATATATATGTTACAAATGAAGCAAGCTGATACAGCAATTTGCACGTTATAGAAGAAGCGTCTATAGAGTATATACTTTCAAGGATATGAAACCTCAAAAATGCAAGCAGCGTTAGAAATATGCAATATACTGCCGAACACCCTAGTATTTTTGGATTGTTTTTGATATCGGATAATGCTGATGTGAAAGCTTTTTCCATTAAATGTCACCCCTTGTTTTATGAACAATGGGTGTTCTTCCGCCAAATGCGAAGGAACACCCACCATATGTTATCAGAGCGCAATACCGTTCTTTATCTTTGCCGATGTGAGAGTATTCTTCATAAGCATTGCAATAGTCATAGGACCAACGCCGCCGGGAACGGGTGTGATGTATCCCGCCTTTTCAAAGCAAGCGGCATAGTCAACGTCACCGCAAAGCTTGCCGTTTTCCAGACGGTTCATTCCGACGTCGATAACTACTGCACCCTCCTTGACCATATCGGGGGTAACAAAGTTTGCACGTCCCACAGCAGCAACGAGGATATCCGCTCTGCTGCATACCTCCGCAAGGTTCTTTGTCTTGGAGTGGCAGATGGTAACTGTGCCGTTCTTGTGAAGAAGAAGCATTGCCATGGGCTTTCCCACAATGTTGCTTCTGCCGATAACAACACATTCCTTGCCGCTTATCTCAACGCCTGTGGACGCAATAAGCTCCATAACGCCTGCGGGTGTGCAGGGTAGAAATGCAAAGTCGCCTATCATTATCTTGCCTACGTTTACGGGGTGGAATGCGTCAACGTCCTTTTCGGGCAGTATAGCATTGATAACAGCCTTTTCGTCTATTTGCTTGGGGAGGGGGAGCTGAACGAGAATGCCGTTTACGGTATCGTCCTTATTCAGCTTGTCAACCAGAGCAAGAAGCTCCTCCTGAGTGGTTTCCTCGGGAAGTGCGTATTCAAAGGACTCAAAGCCTACCTCTGCACAAGCCTTCTTCTTGTTGTTTACGTAAACTCTTGAAGCGGGATTATCTCCCACGATAACCACCGCAAGACCGATGGATATGCCCTTTGCCTTGAGTGCCTCTGTTTCCTGTCTTACCTCGGATTTTACCTTTGCGGATATTGCCTTTCCGTCAATTACTGCTGCCATTTTCATCATTCTCCTTTTCATTATTGTCGTCGTTTTCATCGACTATTTTATCCTCGGGACGAAGTTCTTCCGAATCCGAAGATTTTTTTGCTTTTTTCTCGGATTTTTTTCGCTTTTCCTCTGCTTCGGCGGCTTCCTGCTCCTCGATGAATTTTTTGGATTCCTCGGTGTCCTTATAGAACACATAATCGCCCATTCTGCGGATATGGATACGTATTCCTATAATAAGGCTGATTGCCGTTACAAAGCATATTGCCGCTAAAAGCTGAGATACTCTGATATGACCTATCATCAGGCTGTCGGTACGAAGTCCTTCGATGAAAAATCTCACCAGACCGTACCAGCCGAGGTACATCAGGAAAATCTCACCGTCAAATTTGCGGTGTTTTGAGTAGAGGTGTAATATGAGAAATCCCAAAAGACAAAGGAAGGATTCGTACAAAAAGCATGGGTGAACGGTTGAGTATGGGTCGATAACAAGCCCTGTTTCATCGAAGATCCTGTCAGCATTGGCGGCAAGAAAGCTTTGAATCCGTCCGCTGGACATTCCGAAAATATTGTCCGTGTTCACGCCGAAGCATTCATGATTGAAGAAGTTTCCCCATCTGCCGACACCCTGACCGATAAGGAATCCGAGTCCCGCCAAATCAAGCAAAGGAAGAAGCTTTACCTTCCGTATCTTTGCCACGGTACAGCCCACAAGAAGTGCGCCTATGAGTCCGCCGTAAATGGCAAGTCCGCCGTCCCTGAAAGCCAGAATTTCAATGGGATTGTCCTTATACTGATCCCATTGGAAAGCAACATAGTAAAGCCTTGCCCCGATAAGTGCGCCGAAAAATCCCGCAAAAACTGCGTCAAAGGCTCTGTCGCTGCTTATTCCGAAGCTTTTCATTCGCTTAAAGCAATAGAGAAGTGCCAGAATAAGTCCTGTCATTATTATAAGCCCGTACCACTTTATCGCCAGATCACCGATGAAGAAAGCGTCCTTGTCAACGTTTATGTTTATGCCAAGCCCCGGGAAAACAATGTTGGTCGGTTCAAGGGGCTGGACCTTTGCAAAGAGATAACTATTCATGGGAAGCTTCCTCCTCGGATTTAGGTTCGATGATCGAAAGAACTGCCTTCGATGTATCTATGGAGCAAAGCATTTTTTGAGCGTCCTCATAGGTCATATCGGCGATTATTTCCATCTGGTCAAATGGTGAAACGCCGTCCATGTGGGAGTTTAGCATAAGAGTTGCGGCTGCCTCCACATTGTCAAGCTCTCTGATCGCTGAACCGTAAAGAGATTTTTTCAGGGCGTTGAAGCTTTCTCTGTCAAGGCCTTCTGCTTTGCAGCGTTCGATCTCCCGGATAATTGCCGAGAATACTCTGTGCGGTTCCCTTGATTCTCCGCCGAAATAGGGGCAGAAGAAGCCATCTCCCGAAAATACGTCGGTATAGAAGGTGGAGTTGATAAGTCCTTCGTCGTAATATTTGCGGTAGAATACGGAACCTTCATATGCCAGCACTGCAAGTGTAATTTTTGCGGTAATATCCGCTCTCAGCCCTTCAAGACCGCTTACGGGCGGCAGCTTGAAGCCGATATTGAACATGGGAACAGCGACCTCCAGCTTCTGCTTCATCTCGGGCTGTGCCACAGTGTCCGGTTCGTTGCCGAAGAAGCAGACAGGGGACACAGGCTTGCAGTCCTTCAGCAGCCTGTCGCATATCTCAATTATTCTGTCCTCGTCAACATTTCCAGCAATACTCAGCACCATATTGTCAAGGTTATAGAATGTGTTATAGCACTGATAAAGCAGCTCCTTGGTTATCTCGCCGATGCTTTCAACAGTTCCGGGAATGTCAATTTTTACGGGGTGATTATGGTACATTCCGCCCAGCATATTTGCGAAAACACGCCAGTCGGCATTGTCCTCATACATTTTTATTTCCTGGGCAATAATTCCTCGTTCCTTTTCCACGTTTTCGTCGGTGAAATAGGGCTCCTGAACGAAGGAGAGAAGTATTTCCAGCGATTCATAGAAATTATCGGAGCAGGAGAACAGGTAACAGGTCTTGTCAATGCTTGTGTAGGCATTTCCCGAGGCACCTGTTTTGGCATACTGCTCGAACACGGGGCAGTCCTCGTTCTCGAAAAGCTTATGCTCCAGATAATGTGCAATACCGTTGGGGACAATGGTGAAATCCTTGTCCTCGGGCAGCTTGAAGGTGTTGTTTATAGAACCGTATTTTGTTCCGAAAAGGGCGTGCACGGTGCTGTAATCGGGCATTTTCCAAATCATAATGGTAAGTCCCGCAGAATGACGAAGCTTTACAAGCTGTTCGCCGCAGCGTTTATTTGAAATTATCTCTCTGCTTACAATGCTCATTCGTCATCACCTGCACTTTCTTCAAGACCTCTGAGAAGATATTCCGTATCGGGGACAAGGCTTGCAGCGGCCTCTTTAAGCTCGTCAATGGTGACGGCGCATACCTTTGCTGCGATTTCCTCGGGGTCATCGGAGATACCTCTTAAACTGTTATTGAAATACCAGCCTGCAAGAGCCTTCGGATAATCGTAATATGCCTTTGCGGAATTGGAGATAGCCAGCTTTGCGGCAGACAGCTCACTTTCGGTAACATTTCCCGCCTTTATCTCCTCGATCTGACGGTTTATCTCGGATTTAGCGGCTTCTACCTTGTCAAGGCTTACTCCGCTGTCAACAAAAAGCGTCTTTTTCAGCAGATTTACCGAGGACGAACAGTAGTAGCAAAGGCTCAGCTTCTCACGGACATTGGTGAACAGCTTGGAAACGGGAGTTGCGCCCAGCACCATATTCAGCAGCCTTACTGCGGGTTCGTTTTCCGATTTGTACTTATAAGCAAGTATCATCTTGCATTGAACAACGTCCAGCTTGTCCTCTGACGATACTGGCTGCTGCTTGATAGGTGAGGGAGCTATAACAATTTCCGACGGAACATTTCTTTCGGCTGGCTTGAATGCGCCGATTATCTTTTCTTCCGCACCCTCGGGATATTCACCGCCTGCGAAAATGACCTCTATCTGCGCTTCGGAAATAAGTCTGCGGTATTGCTCGTAAACCGATGCGGAAGTAAGTGCTTTTGCGGTTTCAAGGGTACCGTTTACGGAATATGCGGCAGGCTCGCCATCGTAGACTATCTTTGATGTCTGCATGAAGGCGTAGCTTCGCTTGTCGTTTATTTCGGTAAGTATGTCGTCAATAAGCTCACGGCGTTTCAGTTCAAATTCTTTTTCGGGGAACACGCCGTTTTCCAGGGCGGGCTTTGTGACACATTCTAAGATGATGTCAATAAGCTGTCCGCAGATACTTTCACCTTCGAGAGCGTATCTGTCACCAATGGCAGTGCCGTTTACCGACAGTATCTGATGATCTCCCAGCTTTCCGCAGCCGTCATAAACGGTTGAGCCGTAAAGGGCGGTGAGCATACGGTTAAACTCGGTCTGAGAAGGGTGGGATTCGCAGCTTTTTGACAGTATGGACGGTATTATGGAGTTTGCAGATGCCGTTTCGGGAGAAAGCTTTGTTATGAGCCTTACCGAAAAAAAGTTGGTTTTATATCTTTTGTCTAATATGACGGAAAAATGTATTCCTCCGCCAAGATCTTTTCTTTCGTATTGTATGGACAAATAATGCGCCTCATTTCTATAGATTTGTACACGCCAAAAGGCATTACTATATTAGTATAACATATCCGAAAGAAAATTTCTACTGTTTTCGGAAATAATTTTTGCATTTTCCCGAAAAAGCAAAAATCGGAATAATATTAGTGGTTTTATTAAGTTTTTAAGAAAATATTGACTTTTTCTGTGATTTGGTATAAAATATGTTATGTATGGACTGCGGAGTATTATTGGCGTGCAGCAAGCCTTTCTCCGCCGAAAAATTTATGCGGCAGGCTGCGTGCCGCAATTTGGAGAGTTAGATTTATGAAATGGACAGGTCTTAACGATTTAAGAGAAAAATATCTTTCGTTTTTTGAAAGCAAGTCACATACCCGTCTGCCCAGCTATTCTCTTATTCCTCACGGCGATAAGAGCCTTTTGCTGATTAACAGCGGTATGGCACCTATGAAGAAATACTTTCTCGGACAGGAAACTCCTCCCAATGTAAGGGTGACTACCTGCCAGAAATGTATCAGAACCCCCGATATTGAGCGTGTCGGTATTACCGCACGTCACGGCACATATTTTGAAATGCTCGGAAACTTCTCCTTCGGCGATTATTTCAAGGAAGAAGCTATTGAATGGGCTTGGGAGTTTTTGACCAAAACTCTGGAGATCCCCGCTGATAGATTGTGGATAACCATTTTCGAGAGCGATGATGAAGCAGAGCAGATTTGGGAAAATAAGATAGGTATTCCTCACGACAGAATTGTTCGTCTTGGCAAGGCTGACAACTTCTGGGAGCACGGCAGCGGTCCCTGCGGACCTTGCTCGGAAATTCACTTCGACAGAGGTGAGAAGTACGGTCCCTTTGAAAGCTTTGAACAGGCAAGCGACTGCGACAGAATTATTGAGATTTGGAATCTTGTATTCTCTCAGTTTGACAGCGACGGAAACGGTAACTATGCTTTGATGGAAAAGAAGAATATCGACACAGGTATGGGTCTGGAAAGACTTGCTTGCGTTATGCAGGACGTTGACAATCTGTTTGAGGTTGACACCGTTCAGAATATAATGAAGCATATTGCAAAGATAGCAGGCGTTGAGTACAAGAAAAACGAAAAGACGGATATTTCCCTGAGAGTTATCACAGACCATATCAGAAGCACAACATTTATGGTTGGTGACGGCGTTACTCCTTCCAACGGCGGCAGAGGATATGTTCTCCGCAGACTGCTGAGAAGAGCAGCACGTCACGGCAGACTTTTGGGCATTACAAGACCCTTCCTTTGTGAAGTTGCGGATACAGTTATCAACGAAAATGCGTCCGCATATCCCGAGCTTGCTGAAAAGCGTGAGATGATTAAGAATGCTATCCGTGCCGAGGAAGAATCCTTCGCAAAGACCATTGACAAGGGACTTGCTATCCTCAACGAAAAGCTTGAAGCTGTTAAGAATGCAGGCGGCAAGGTTCTCAGCGGTGAGGACGTGTTCCTGCTGAGTGATACCTACGGATTCCCCTTTGACCTTACTCTTGAAATTGCCGCTGAAAAGGGCATTGAGCTTGACGAAGCAAGATTCAGAGAGCTGCTTGCGGAACAGAAGAAGAGAGCAAAGGACGACCACAATGCAAAATCAGGCTCTTCCTGGGACGAAAACACCATTAAGGTCGATGCTCCCGCTACCGAGTTTGTGGGATATACCGATTATATGGAGCCTGTTTCCGCTAAGGTAATTGCTGCATTTGTAAACGGCGAAAGCGTAAATATGGTAAATGACGGTGACGATGCAGTTATCGTTCTCGACAAGACTCCTTTCTATGCGGAAAGCGGCGGACAGGTCGGCGACACGGGTGTGCTGAAGGCTGACACAAGAGCCTTCGTTGTTAGCGACACCAAGAAGCTGGCAAGCGGTCACTATATGCACATCGGTACTGCCGAGGGTGCTGTTTCCGTAGGAGATACCGTTTCCGCACAGCTGGACACAGACCGCAGACTTGCCGTTATGCGTAATCATACAGCTGCACATCTGCTGCAGAATGCTCTGAGAAAGGTTCTGGGCGACCACGTTCATCAGGCAGGTCAGCTGGTTGACGGTGAAAAGGTTCGTTTTGACTTTACACATTTCAGCGGTGTTTCTCACGAAGAGCTTGCTAAGATAGAAAATCTCGTAAATGCGGATATTCTCGCTGCATTCCCCGTAACAATGACCGAAATGCCCATCGAAGAAGCTAAGAAGTTGGGCGCAATGGCTCTCTTCGGCGAAAAGTACGGTGATGTTGTAAGAGTTGTAAAGGCTCACGATTCCATAGAGTTCTGCGGCGGTACTCATATTGACAGCACCGCAAAGCTGGGACTATTCAAGATAGTTTCCGAAGCCTCCGCAGCAGCAGGCGTTAGACGTATTGAAGCAGTTACAGGCACAGGCGTGCTTGATATGATCGCAGGATATAAGACTTGCCTTGAGAGCTCCGCAGCTGCTTTGAAGCTTGCAAACCCCTCCGAACTGCCTACAAAGTGCGCAGCAGTTATGAACGAGATGAAGGGTCTTGAAAAGGAGATTTCCGACCTGAGCGGCACTATTGCGTCCGCAAGAACAGAAAGCCTTGTTTCTTCCGCTGCCGATGTAAACGGCGTTAAGGTAATGACAGGCATTTTCGAGAACACCAAGACTGACGTTCTCAGAACCATGGGCGATAAGGTGAAGGACAAATATCCCGATGCGGTTGCTGTACTCGCTGCTGTAAACGGCACTTCTGCACAGTTTCTCTGCGTATGCGGTAAGGACGCTCTTTCCAAGGGCGCACACGCAGGCAAGATCGTTCAGAAGGTTTCCGCAGTTACAGGCGGTAAGGGTGGCGGACGTCCTGACAGTGCTATGGCAGGTGCGGGTGACGTTTCTAAGGTTTCCGAAGCTGTAAATTCCGTTAAGAATATAGTTTCCGAATTTATCGGTTGATTTGAAAGGGTGAATTGTATGGAAGATTGTCTTTTCTGTAAAATTGCCGCAGGGGAGATACCCAGCAAGAAAATCTACGAGGACGATTTAGTGTACGTTTTCGAGGATATTGCTCCCACTGCACCTATTCATTATCTTCTTATCCCCAAGACACATATAAAGAGTGCTGCCGAGGTCGCAGCAGAAAATTCTGCGCTGGTAGGTCATATCTTTGAGGTCATTGCAAAGCTTGCGAAGGATCTCAAGCTTGACGACGGTTTCCGTGTTGTCACCAACTGCGGTGACAGCGCAGGTCAGACAGTTAAGCATCTGCATTTCCATCTGCTGGCAGGCCGTGAATTCGGCTGGCCCGCAGGCTGATGGGAGGTATATAAAATGGCTGAATTTTACGAGATGACCATTGCAGGCTGTAAGCGTAAGCTGCCTATCTGTGCGGTAAATGACAAGCTTGATATTGCGGCGTTTATTATGTTTTCGGACGTAGAAATAACGGTAGCATCCGCAAAGGAACTTGCCGCAAAGGCTCCCGAATGTGATGTTATCGTGACTGCTGAGTGTAAAGGTATACCCCTTGCATATGAAATGGCAAAGCAGATGAATATCCCCTATATCGTGGCTAGAAAGTCCACAAAGCTGTATATGAAGGATCCGGTATCCGTAAAGGTCAAGTCCATTACAACAGCTAACGAGCAGACACTGTACATTGGCGCAGATGAAGCCGAAATGCTTCACGGCAAACGAGTACTTATCGCTGATGATGTTATCAGTACAGGCGAAAGCCTTGCAGCAGTCGAAAAGCTTGTTGAACATGCAGGCGGTATTATTGTGGGAAAGTGCGCCGTTCTTGCCGAGGGTGACGCTGCCGACAGAACGGACATATTCTATCTGGAAAAGCTTCCGCTGTTCTTTAAGTAAAGCGGATTTGGAGGAGTAAAAATGGTGCGAAAAATGGCATATATCGGTTTTTCGTTTATTGCCGGTATGTTTTTCGCATCATTTTTTTCGTTGTATATAGCTGCGGCAGTCTTTGGCGTATTTGCGGCAATATCGGCAGCTTTCTTTGCGGTCAAGCATAAAAAGCGTCCTCACAAGGCTGACGGACAGATAGTAATGACGCTGGCGGTTTGCCTTATATCGGCTTCGGTCGGTGCACTGCGGTACAGCATCTACAATACGAATGTGTACAATAAAACGGTCGCATTTGACGGGCAGCAGGTGAGCGTTTCGGGTAAGATAACAGAATGTAAAGTGCTTTCTTCGGGAACTGCCATATATACCGTCAAGGGTAAGATAAACGGAGGAGTAAAGGCGACAGTCAGCTTCTTTTCAGATAATTCTAGCTATGAGATCTCCGATCGTGCAGACGTAACGGGAATTTGCCGCAGGCTGGAGAACAGCTGGAAATTTCCCGAAAAAAGCTACTATAAGCCCAAAGGAATATATGTAAAGCTTACAGACATTACAGCTGAAAACTTCACTGTCAACAATAAATTTTCCTTGCAAAAGACACTTTGTTTTTATCGGGACAGTATCTGCGGGAAAATCAAAAATGCCCTTGCCGAGCGTGAAGCTGCAGTTGTTCTTGCAATGGTTTTTGGCGAAAAATCCGGGCTGGACGATTTTGACAAGCTTTGCTTTTACCGTTCGGGAATAGGTCACATAATGGCAGTTTCCGGTACTCATATGGTGCTGATAGCCGGATTTGCCATTGCCCTCCTGAGCTTTTTGCCCCTGGGATCAGTGGAACGGTTTGTTTTGCTCATTTTCGTTATAACTCCCTTTGCGGTTATGTCGGGACTTACGCCGTCGGTCATACGCTCGGCGGTGATGATCTTCATAGTTTACAGCGGAACGGCGTTGGGACGGCAGAGTGATACCCTAAATTCCCTTGGAATTGCGGCGTTAATTCTGGCGGGTAATAATCCATTTTGTATCCGCGATCCATCATTTCTCATGTCCTTTGCGGGTGTAATCGGGATATCAGTGATCGCTCCTGCTATTTCAAAGGCGGTCGATGAGATCTTTAAGACGGATAAAACGTTTGATTTTCTTATTGCACCGCTTGGTGCTGCAATTGGGGTATATCCCGTATCGGTTTTCTTTTTTGATGAACTTTCGGTGGTATCGCCAATCGTTCAGATACTGCTGATGCCCATATGTACGCTGATACTTTTCTGCGGCTTTGCCTTTATGGTTACGGGCGGGACCATAGGCGTTTTCCTGCTGCCTGCGGGCTCGGCGGCACATATTGTTCTGAATGTTTGCCGATTTTTCGGAACAAAGCAATGGTCGTATCTTCCGATACAGGGTAATCTTCCGAAGATTATGGCGGCAATCATCATTATTTCGGCGGCTGTTGTGGGATTTATGAAGGGAAGATCTGCTGCGGCGTGGACGTCGGCGGCAATGTTTGCTGTAATGCTCACAGCCTTGTCTGTTGACCGAATGAATCTCAGTGACAGGGTGACGGCTGCTGTTATAGGCGATACTAAATCTTCGGTGTGTATTGTACACGACGGTTATAAGGCGATAGTTATTGACCTGAATTACGGAGAGAAATGCGCATCTGCGGCGGCTGATTATCTTTACGGTTACGGTATCGGTACTGTTGATATGCTTGTTCTGCCGAGAGGTGCATATTCCCAAGACAAGGCATTTACAGAAAGCTTTGAGCACTTTGATACGGGAATGGTTGCTGTACCTAATGGCAGGCTTGCAGATGAAGGCACATTTAAAATTATCCCGTCGGAGTTTTCTTACGGCAGTACTGAGCTTGATAATGATTTTGCAGCTGTTATGCCTATTTCAAAAACAGATATTGCTGTAAAGTTAAACGGCATTACATTATTTTTGACGGAGGATCCTCAGCTTGCGGACAGCTTTACAGAATACCCCGATATTTTGATATGCTATGGTAAAAATAACGATGAATTGGAAAATGAGCAGATAGTGTATTCCGAAAACAGATTGTATCTTTCAGATGAAAACGCCTTGTATGGTGTAAATGCAGAATACTTTACATATCCCGATGGAAGAATATTAACGGAGGTGATAAGCTTTGGCGGCAGTTACTGACAAGGAACTGTTCTCTGCACTTCGAAGCGGAGATTATTCAAATGTTTATTGGTTTTACGGACATGATATTGATTCTGTGGAAAAATGCGCAAAGCAGCTTGTGAATAAAATCGTCGGCAAGGACGGCGAAGCGTATAATCTCCACAGCTTTCAGGGGGAAAATCTTGAGGTGGGCGAGCTAATTGATTCATGCGAAATGCTGCCGTTTTTCGCAGAAAGACAGTGCTGTACTGTCTGTGATATAAATGCTGAACAGCTTTCTGCCGATGATAATAAGGCACTCCTATCGCTGGTTGCCGATCTGCCGAAGGAAACTGTGCTTATCTTTTATAACACCTCCGCTGATATTTGCGGAGGAAAAAAAGTGCCAACTGCAAAGAATAAAAAGCTGCTGGACGCCGTTTCTAAGCATGGAACTTCCTGCTGTTTTGAACCGAAAACTCCTGCGGAGCTGTCGAAAACTATCTGTTCCCGTGCCGCAAAGCTTGGCTGCTCTATTCAGCCTCAGAATGCCGCATATCTGGCAGAGCTTTACAATTCAAATATGGTCATGCTGTCAAACGAGCTTGATAAGCTGGCTTCTTATGCAAACGGCGGCGAGATAACTCTGGAGATCATTGATATGCTGTCTGCCGATCAGCTTTCGTCAACCATTTTTGACCTGTCTAAGGCAATCGCACTTTTTGACACGAAAAAGGCACTCAGACTGATGGACGAGCTGTTTTTGCAGAAAACCGAACCTATATCTCTGCTTTATGCGGTAACATCGTCCCTTCTGGATATGTATCGGGCGAGGGCTGCGCTTAATGCAGGAAAGTATATTGACGACATTGTCAGGGATTTCGCATATCCGAAAAACAAGGAATTTCTTGTAAAGAATGCTGTTCGTGATGTTCGAAGCATTCCTGCGGGACGGCTGAGAAGGTGCGTGATGATAGCCGCAGAAACCGACCGTATTATGAAATCATCATCGGGAAATCAGCAGGTTATTTTACAGGAGGCTGTTGTAAAAATGGCGGCAGCTCCGAGAAATTAAAGGGAGGCAGAGCTTGTGCTTCATACGAATATGGCGGTTATCGTGGAGGGAAAATATGATAAGATCAAGCTTTCCTCGGTAATTGATGCTGTAATTATCCCCACAAATGGATTCAGAGTTTTCAAGGACAAAGAAAAAATGGAGCTCATACGATATTACGCTTCGGGAGCGGGCATAATAATCCTTACAGACTCAGATTCGGCGGGATTTAAAATACGAAATTACATCAAAGGCTCCGTTGGAAATGCACGAATATTCAACGTTTACATTCCCGATATTTACGGAAAGGAACGGCGCAAGACCGAATATTCCAAAGAGGGCAAGCTGGGCGTTGAGGGTATGGACGAGAAAGTTCTTATTGAAGCCTTCAAAAAATCGGGAATAGATTTTTCAAGCGAACCCCGCCGCCGCAGAGATATTACAAAAATGGACCTTTTTGAGGACGGACTCTCGGGCGGCGCAAACAGCTCGGAAAAGCGGGCAAGGCTTCTGAAAAATCTGGGATTGCCCGAACTGCTCACTGCAAACGCTATGCTGGAGGTTCTGAACTCCATGTTTACAAGAGAACAATATAAGCAGGCTGTCAGCGAATTAGAAAAAAACTATGAATAAGGAGAAGCTATGGTATTTTCAAGTTTAGTCTTTCTGTTTTACTTTCTTCCCGTTGTAATGATTTTGTATTTCTTTTCGTCCACTAAGGTGAGAAATGTTATCATTCTGATCTCGGGAATAATATTTTACGCTTGGGGAGAGCCGTTCTATATTCTGATAATGCTTCTGTCTACCGCTATTGACTATACGGCGGGGCGTATGATAGACAAATTCGATGGCAATGAAAAGCTGCGAAGGCTGTTTCTGATAATCTCCGTATGTATGAATGTGGGACTTCTCAGTGTTTTCAAGTACGGAAGCTTTATTATCACCAACATCAATGGGCTGCTGGGGACGAATATTTTTGACCCGAAGCTGCCTTTGCCTATTGGAATTTCCTTTTACACCTTTCAGTCAATGTCCTACACTATTGACCTTTATCTGCGAAAAATAAAGGTTCAGAAGAATTTTTTCAGCTTTGCGGCGTATGTTACGCTGTTTCCGCAGATAGTTGCAGGTCCTATTGTCCGTTACGAGGACGTTGCCAAGGAAATTGACGACCGCACGGTGAATATCGGCAAGGTAAGTCAGGGCATAGGCACATTTCTGAAAGGTCTTGGAAAAAAGGTCATTCTTGCAAATAATATCGGACTTGTGTGGTCTGAGGTAAAGGCTATGGATTATTCGCAGCTGCCTGTTCTGACCGCATGGATAGGAATTCTCGCCTTTGCATTTCAAATTTATTTCGATTTCTCGGGATATTCCGATATGGCTGTGGGTCTGGGAAAGATGCTGGGCTTTAATTTCCCGAAGAATTTCGACCACCCGTACATTTCCAAAAGCGTTTCGGAATTCTGGAGAAGATGGCACATCACTCTCGGCTCATGGTTTCGTTCATATGTGTATATCCCATTGGGCGGAAATCGCTGCGGAACTCTGAAAACTCTCCGAAATCTGCTTATAACCTGGGCTTTGACGGGCTTGTGGCACGGTGCTGACTGGAACTTTATCATCTGGGGATTGTATTTCGGAATTCTGATAATTATTGAGCGTATCGGTTTCGGAAAGGTACTGGAGAAGCTGCCGTCGCCCGTTAGTATGCTGTACACCTTCCTGATAGTTGTCATAGGCTGGGTATTCTTTGATATTGAGGGATTGAAGCCTGCTGTCCGCTATCTGGGGGCAATGTTCGGCGCAAGCGGTATAGGCTTTGACAGTCATTCGCTTTATCTGCTGATCTCAAATGCGGCAATATTTGCCATCTGCATTTTCGGTTCAACGGATCTGTTTGATTTTTACAGGGACAAGCTCAGGGAGAAAAAGCCAAATGCTGCGAAGGCTGTCACGCCTGTTCTGCAGCTGGCAGTTCTTGTGCTTTGCACGGCGTATCTGACCGATGCAAGCTACAATCCGTTCCTTTACTTTAAATTCTAGGAGGTAACATATGAAAGATAGCAAAAAGAAACGTCCGCTAGACATATATTCCATAGTTACCTCGGTACTGTTTTTTGGATTTATCGTTGCTTTTGCGCTGCTGACGATTTTTCTTCCCAAAGAGAAAAAATCCGAGCTGGAAAACAGAAATCTCGCATCATTTCCCAAGGCTAATATTGACGACATCAAAAGCACGAAGTTTATGACGGACATTGAAACCTATATCTCCGACCATTTTGCTGCAAGAGTGCCGTTTTTAAAGCTTAAAGGCTTTTCCGAAAGACTTTTGGGCAGAAGTGAGCGCAACGATGTTTTTATCACTAAGGATATGCTGATAGAAAAGGTCCCCGAACCCGATTATACGTCAATTGACAAGTCTGTTGCTGCCATAAATAAATTTGACGAGGGAATAGATGCGCAGGTGTTTATGATGCTTGTTCCCACGGCAGCGGCTATATACCCCGACAAGCTGCCGAGCTATGCGCCTACTGTCGATCAAAAGCAGCTTATTGAATATGTTTACGGAAATCTCAGCAGCAGTATAATTCCCATAGATGCGTATTCCGCTATGCAGAACAGCTCATCGGAATATATCTATTATCGTACAGATCACCACTGGACAAGCCTAGGGGCATACTTTGCATATAATGCGGCAGGCAAAAAGATGGGCTATTCTCCGCTTCCGAGGGACAGCTTTGACATTCAGCACGCCAGCAGCGATTTTCGTGGAACGCTTTACTCAAAGACCTTGTACGACGGCTGCGAGCCCGATGTTATGGACTACTGGTTCGGAGAAAATGGCGAAAATATCCTCTCTATGGAGGTCAACACAGGTATGGAGGTAAAGACCTACAACAGCCTTTATATGCGTGAATTTTTGTCTGTCAAGGATAAATATTCCTCGTTTACGGGGTCAAATCAGCCGCTTATCAAGATAAAGACAGGCTGCACTGACGGCCCTAGGCTGCTTGTTATCAAGGATTCTTACGCTCATTCGTTTGTGCCTTTCCTTGCAAACAATTACTCGGAGATAACCATGATAGATATGAGATACATTCAGACCTCGTATAAAAGTATCGTGAATCCCGAGGACTTCGACCAGGTGCTTATTCTTTACAATGTTTCGGGATTTATTACCGATGCTAATATCCCTAAGCTGAAATATTAATTTGCAGCTTTACCCGCTCCGATTTTCCGATGAACGCTGATTTCGAGGAAAATCGGAGCGTTTTTTATGTTTCAATGAGATGTGTCAAATTATGTCGCTGTGTCGTGCAATTGAGAAAAGGCATAAAATATATTGTGCGGACAGCGGTGATGAAGAAAAGCAGAAAGTGGCAAATAATGCCCTCAGAATAGCTTCTGCGGCGTTTTCGCAGTCCGATTTCTATAGATATAGCCGCAGTTTCGGTAAATTGTTCTTTTCAAGGTGCCGAACTGCGGCATTTTTTTGCATAATGTCAAAAATTTTGCTCGGTTTCTTGACGTTTTCGATAAAATGTATTATAATAGTAATCGTGAAAATAATGAAAAAGAGGGCATTTGCTATGAATAAAACTATCGTGTCCGCGTCAATACTCAGCGCAGACCTTACCGCTTTGGGTGCAGACTTGAAAAAATGCGCCGAAAATGGCGTTGACTGGATACATTTCGATGTAATGGACGGCATTTTTGTGGACAATATCAGCTATGGTATTCCCGTGCTTGAGGCGGTAAATAGGGCAACGGATATGTTCCTTGATGTCCACCTGATGATAACCGACCCTTACAAATATGTTGACGCCTTTACAGATGCGGGTGCCGATATGATAACATTCCACATTGAAAGCAGCTCGGACACGGAAAAGACCATTGAATTCATCCGCAGCAAGGGGCTGAAAGTCGGTATTGCTGTTCGTCCCAAAACTCCTGTGGAGGAGCTTGTGCCGTTCTTTGGAAAGGTGGATATGTTCCTTGTAATGACCGTTGAGCCGGGCTTCGGCGGTCAGGGCTTTATTCCCGAAACGCTGGACAAGGTTGCAGAGCTTAGAAGGCTGCTTAATGAAAAGGGACTTGATACCATTATCCAGACAGACGGCGGTATCAACGGAAAAACCGCTCCCGCTGTAAGAGAAGCAGGCTGTGACTGCCTTGTTTCCGGCTCATATCTGTTCAAGGCGGAAAATATGAGCGATGCTGTTAAAATTGTTAGAGGCTAAGTTCCGACAGCTTTTTTACGGCATCTCCCGAGGTTATCAATTCAAAATGCTCGGCTGTTTGGGCGGACAATGCTTCCGATTTCCCGAGATATGTGCCGAATTCTCCAAATATCATTTTTGCGGCGGACAGCTTTGAGGACGGCAGCCTTGCGGTCAGTCTGATAATGCTGCTGTTGCAGTAAAGGCTTGTTTCTGTATCTCCGAAGGCTTTTCTGAATATTGCCGACATTTTTATCAGGTCGGAGATGCTTTTCGTTTCGTAGACGGGACAGGCAAGCTCGCTTAGCGAAATGAAGCCTTCATCAAGGTCGGGGGCGGAGAGATACATTATACAGCCGCCGTCGGGGGTGTCGAAGGCTTCGGCGCAAAGCCTTTCTTCGGAAAGGTCTATCCCTGTTTCGGACTTTATCCCCGAAATGACAAATTCCACGAAAACAGGGGATTCAACGTCATAATTATCAATACCCAGAAGTTCAAAATCCTGCGGCGGAACGGTGACCTTCAAGGTTACGGAGCTAAGAATTTCGGTTTTCATCGCTGCGAACTATTCCCGAGGGGAATTTCTCCTTTCTTCATATTCAATTTACGAAAGGTTTTGCGGAAATGTCAGACAATGTAAGTATCAGAACGGAACGTGAAAATCGTCCCGATTACATATTTGTTTTAATAATTCTTGCGGGAATGAGCGTTTATTACTATGGTGCGAGAGCGGCTGTTGTAATAGGAGTTTCTGTGCTGTCCTGCTGTCTGACGGATTTTGTCTGCTGCAAGCTGAGAGGGCGTTCATCAAGGGCAAGCCTTGCAGATATGGGCGCAGTAACTACGGGGCTGACACTTGCTATGATGATGCCCGCCTCCGTGAGATATACAGTTTTGGCGGGGTCTGCTGTACTGTCCATAGTTATCGGGCGGTACATTTTCACCTTTAAGGACGGCAGGATATTCAACTGCGCCGCTATTGGGTTTCTGATGATGGCACTTTCGTTCCCCGACACGGTGCTGATGTATCCTAAGCCCTTTGTTTTTCCCGAGCTTGCTAATGTTGTTTCTGTAAATCTGGGACAGTCGCTGTCAAAAACGCTTATCCTGACCGATGACCCGTCCCTGACGCCCCTTGACCTGCTGACGGGACAGTATTACGGGCCTATGGGTGCCTGTCATATGCTGATACTTCTGGTATGTGCCGTTATTCTGGTTGGCAGACGGGCTGCTTCGGGACTGACGCTTTTCAGTGCTTCGGCGGTTCTGCTGACATTTACATATTTCTATCACCCTTACGGACGGACACCTATAAGCGGAGTTCTTCTGACCTACTGCAGCGGTATGCTGCTTTTCGGGCTGATATTTCTTGTATGTGACAGCTCGGCTGTTCCGAAAACACGGCTTGCAAGGGTAATTTACGGCTTGCTGGCGGGGCTGTTCATTGTCGCATTCAGATTTTACGGTAAGGCTGAAAATGCGGTGGTTTACGCTGCTCTTGCCGTATCGCCCCTCAGCGGGGAGATCGACCGTCTGACTGATAATGCAAGGGAGCTGTTTTCCAGACTGTTTCGGTCAAAAAAGAATTTTCCGCAGCAAACCGCAGAAAAGCTGCTGGAGGATATGCCTATGATGCAGTTTACCATAGACGGAGGCGATGAAAATGAGCGATAAGGACGGCAGCCTTTATGAAGGTCTGACCACGAAAAATGCACTGTTTATAAGCGGTCTGGTAATTGCCCCCGCCGTGACCTATGCCACAAGCCTGAGGCATGGTCTTATGCTGGCGGCAATGTTTACGGCTGTGACCTTTCTTTCGCTGCTTATTGCTTCCTTTGTCCCGAGAAATATAGTTTATGCAGTCCGCATAATATTATATACTTTTATTGCGGCGTTGGTGTATGTACCTGTTTATATCATCGCAAATCAGCTTTTTCCGTCCGATCTGGCTGAGATGGGAGTTTTTGCTCCGCTGCTTATTACCAATTCATTTATCATTTCCAAATCGGAGGTAAAATTTTTCAGAGAAAAGCGCAGCAAAATGGTTACGGATATTATCTTTTATATCCTCGGATATGATGTTGCTGTTATCTTATATTCGGCGGTGAGGGAACTGCTTTCGGGTGGTTCGCTGATGGGCTCTATCTACGGAATACCTACGGTTATGCCCATGTTTTCCACAACGGCGGGAGGACTTATCCTGCTGGGCTTTTGTGCCGCACTTTTCAGAGCCGTAATTTACGCTGCAGGGAGAAAGAGAGAATGAGTGTATTTCTGAGATTAGTTGAGATAGCCTTTATTTCCATGATTGCCGAAAATGCCGTTTTTACCCGATCCATAGGCATGAGCACTGCACTTATGGTCGCAAAAAAACGCAGCCGTTTGCTGGGCTTCGGCATCTGCATAACATATATGACGACCATAACGGGAATAATAGCTTATTTCCTCTTTTCCTATCTTCCAAAAGGGGAATATGAGCCGCTTTATATGCCAATAGTGTTTATTGCCGTGCTAAGCCTTATTTACGTTATTACACTGTTAATGCTATGGAAATTCAAGTATGATACCTTTGACGGGTTGAAAAAGTATGTCCATATTTCGGCGTTTAACTGTGCCGTTTTCGGAATATTGTTTTTGAGCGTTGACAAATGCACATCTCCCGCAGATTTCGCAGTTTTCGGGCTGTTCTCGGGACTGGGCTTTATGACGGCGGCTTATATGACTTCAATTGTATACGACAAACTGTATTCCAACGAAATGCCTGCTTTTTTCAGGGGATTTCCTGCGCTTCTGATATATAATGGTATTCTGGCAATGGCTTGCTACGGTCTGACGGGACATCAGCTGACCTATAGCATTTGATAATTTGCAGGAAGGTTTGAAAGGAAAGATATATGAACAGAAAAGGCGGAATAAAGGTCTATCGTTCAAATAAGAGAAAGCATTACCGAAAGCCCAAAACAAAGGGGCAGAAAATAGCCTCATGGATAGCTGTTTTTCTGATAATGGCTGTCCTTGTGTTTGTAGGTTACAGTATATGCGACCCTGTTGTGAATTTCATAAACAGCTGGAAAAACAGGGACAATCTCACCATTGATGACATAATGCCCGTTGAATCTCAGCAGTCTGAACCGGCAGAAACGGAGCAATCCTCCGTATTAGAATCGGAAACAACGACGGCTGTTACCGAGCCTGTTTCCAACGAAAGTTTTTACGCTCTGGAATTCAAGGCAGGGGAGATACTCACCGCCAAAGAGCTTGGCAGTGCTGCGCAAAAGGCTTCAAAACAGGGCTGTACGGCTGCTGTTATTGAACTTAAAGCGGCGGGAGGTGCGTTCTATTATCAGACCTATTCGGAGATCGCCGCACTCAGCGAAGAAAGCATAAAGTCTGCAATGCCTGCACAGCAGCTTGCAATGACGCTGAAAAGCATGGGAATTACTCCTATTGCAAGGATAAATCTGCTGAACGATAACAACCGCTACGATTATCCCGACGGAACGAGAATATGCTCCTACAAATTTGCGTCGGACAATTCAAACTGGCTGGATAACCGTCCAACTAACGGCGGAAAGCCATGGCTGTCACCTTTTGACACAGACACTCAGGAATATATCAGGTTTCTTGCTGACGAGATATATTCGGCAGGCTTTGAGCTGGTAATCTGCGACGGTGTTATTTTCCCGCCGTTCCATAACTCCGACCTTAACTATATCGGTGACATTGTAAAATCCGCCGACAGGTATAAGATACTGATAAATTCGGTGGACATTGTCAAAAAATCTGCCGATGAAGCGGGAGGAAAAACGGCACTCAGCGTTTCCGCAAAGGACATTATAAACGGTACGGCAGAGGTTTTCAAGCCCGATGAGCTTACAGCAGACCTTATCTGTGTGGAATACTATCCGACGGATTTCAGCGGAACTATCGTTGTGGAAAACAGCGAGATCGACCTTTCAACGCTGTCGGAGGCGGAGAAGGCTGTTACGGTTATGAATGCTGTCCGCCTGAAATCTGGAAGCCTTGGCATTATCCCCGTGCTTCACGGTTCGGAGCCTTCTTCGGAAATGGCTTCGGCTCTGAAAGAGGACGGTTTCAAGACCATCTTCTTTTCGGAAAATTGATACGGAATTGTAATTTGATGCTATTTTTCGGACATTTTGCTTTTCAAGTCTGTTATTATGCCGATTTACAGACGTGAATTTTATTAAATCTGCCAAAAATAATTACATTTCGGTTTTAATGCGGATATTTTCACCCATTTATCAGATTTTGTGGTATAATATATATCATATTCGTTTTATCTTGCGATCTCAAGGTGCGGCATTTTTGCAGGACGCCTTGAATAATTTCAGGGAGGTTTTCCTATGAGCAGTGCGGTCAAGAAGAAAAAAGCAAAGCGAATGCACCCCGTCAAGCGTACCTTTATGGTTATTGGGGCTACCTTGCTTTCACTTATACTTATTGTCGTTATAACTATTTCCATAATTGCGGCGGCTCTTACGGTGTATATATTTCAGTTTCAGGATCAGGCGAATGACGTTACACTTGACCTGTATTCGCTGGAAATGGACTATACTACCATTATTTATGCCTACGATAAAAACGGAAATCCCGTTGAGATACAGCAGATAACAAGGGGTGCAGACCGTAAGCCCGTTTCTATCGAGCAGGTACCGCAGCACGTTCAGGACGCTTTCGTTTACATCGAGGACGAGCGTTTCTACGACCATACGGGCGTTGACTGGAAACGTACATTTTCGGCGTTTGTCAATGTAATTCTGGACAACATTTTCGGATATGAATTCGGCGGTTCGACCATCACCCAGCAGCTAATCAAAAACGTTACGGGTGATGATGATCAGAGCTGGGACAGAAAGGTTCGTGAGATCTTCCGTGCTCAGAATATTGAGGAAACCTGTACAAAGGCGGATATTCTCCAGGCTTATCTTAACTATATCGGCTTCGGCGGAAACACTGCGGGTATTCAGGCTGCCGCAAACAAGTATTTCGGCAAGGACGTTTCCGAACTGACTATTGCGGAAGCGGCGTGCCTTGCGGCTATTCCGAAGTCACCGAACACACTTAATCCTTTCAGCAGCTATGTTGACAGTGATGGCTATACTGCTCTTGAAAGAAACGAAAAACGCCGCCAGCTGGTTCTTAAAGCTATGCTGGACAACGGTGCTATCTCTCAGGATCAGTATGAGGAGGCATGCAACACAAAGCTTGTGTTCCGTGACCCCGATGCTCCCGTTGAAGATGAAAATTCTCTCGTTAATGAGGGCGTTCAAAGCTATTTCGTGGATATGGTCATCAGAGATGTTACCTATGGTCTGATGGACGAATACGGAATTGATTTCGATGAAGCTCAGAAGCGTCTTTATAACGGAGGTTACAAGATTTACAGCACAGTTGATATTGATATGCAGAAGGCTGTTGAAGCTAAGTTTGAGGATTATACCACATTCTCGGCAGAAGTTCTTGCAAACCCGCCACACGCTGCATTTGTGGCTATGGATTATATGGGAAATATTCTTGCAGTTGTTGGTGACGTGGGCGAAAAGCCTATCGACAACAGCTGGAACTATGCTACCCGTGAACCACGTCAGCCCGGTTCCTGTATAAAGCCTATTACTGCTTACGGTTATGCTATTGAAAACGACCTTATCCATTGGTCAACTATTTTCACCGACAAGCCTATTACCATCAAGGACGCAAATGCTCCCGGCGGCGAAAGACAGTGGCCGCAGAACTATTCCAATCGTTGGAGCTACGGCGAATATTATACCTTCCAGGCTCTCCTGCGTTCGCTGAATACTATCCCTGCGCAGCTTATTCAGATGGAAGGTCCCACAAATGTGTATAACTTCCTGCAATCAAGATTCCATATTACTACGCTGACGCCTTACGATGCCGACCTTGCTCCTTTGAGCGTTGGTGCTCTTAACAACGGTATTCTTCTTACCGAGTTGGTTGGTGCATATCAGGTTTTCGGTAATCTGGGAAAATTCTACGAGCCTACATCATATTCCATGGTCATTGACCCTACGGGAAATGCTATTTTGCAGAATACCTACACACCTGTTCAGGCACTTGACAAGGATTCCGCATATGTTATGAACAAACTGCTTGAATGTGTTATTGAGGATCAGGTATCCGGTACAGGCCGTGCCGCTAAGCTGCCCACCAAGAAGCTTGTGGGTAAGACAGGTACTACTCAGAACTGGGGAGATCTTGCGTTTGTCGGCTGTACTCCCGATTATGTCAGCGGCGTTTGGTATGGTTATGATGACCGCAGTCAATCGGTTCAGAACATTTATTACAGCTCTGCTAAGCTGTGGAAGAATATTTTCGGAGATATTGCCGAAGCGGGACCTGTTACCAATTTCCCGTCTAACTCCAACGTTAAGGAGCTATACTATTGTGCAAATACGGGAATGATAGCCAGCGGACTTTGTCCCACAGGTGCAAAGGGTTACTATAAGCCCTCCAACATTCCTCCTGTCTGCACAAGTTGCGGCGCTAAGCCCTCTCAGACAGTTACCACACAGGCACAGACAGAAGCTCAGAACACTGCTGCGGCTGCTGCTGCACAAGGCGGTCAGAACGCTGCTGCACAGCTTGCTCAGGATGAGTAATTTTCGTTCTCCCTCAGTAATGGGGGAGAACGGCGTTTTAACTATTATAAGTAAAGGGGATTTTAAATGGACAAGCTTACCTACACCTGTCCATGTCATTTTGGATTGGAAAGTGTGCTGAAATTTGAGGTTCAGAAGATCGGCGGAGAGGATATTACCGTTACTGACGGAAAGGTGTCATTTACGGGAGATATGTCTATACTTGCAAGGGCAAATCTCTGCCTTGCCACTGCCGAACGAGTGCTGATAAAGCTTGCCGAGTTCAGGGCTATGACCTTTGAGGAGCTGTTTCAGGGCGTTAAGAAGATCGACTGGCAGGAATTCGTTGGGAAGTATGATGCGTTCCCCGTAAAGGGCAGCAGTCTTAATTCAAAGCTGTCAAGTGTTCCAACTTGTCAGTCTATCGTAAAAAAGGCTGCGGCGGAAAAGCTGGGTTCTGTTTACGGGATCGGTATGCTGGAGGAAACAGGAACTACCTATCAGATACAGTTTAACATAATGAACGACAATGCAGCGATCTACCTTGATACCTCGGGTATGGGACTGCATAAGAGAGGTTATCGCCGCAATTCAAATGCTGCTCCTATCAAGGAAACACTTGCGGCGGGAATGATTGACCTGGCAAGGATCAGGAGCAATTCTAATTTCTGCGACCCATTCTGCGGAAGTGGAACAATGCTTATTGAAGCGGCTTACAAGGCTCTTAACATTGCTCCGGGACTTAAACGCACATTCTCTGCGGAAAAATGGGAGTGCATCGACCGAAAGATCTGGGAAACCGAGCGTCAGAGGGCACTTGACGGTATTAAGCGAAATGAGCCGTTCCATGCTTACGGTTCGGACATTGACCCCGAATGTGTAGAGCTTACCCTGAACAACTGCAAAAAGGCAGGAATCGCCAAATGCGTTACTGTGGAACGGAAAAATGTCATGGATTTTGTCAATTCGGAGGGTTCTGTTATTGTTTGCAATCCGCCTTACGGTGAGCGTTTGCTTGAAATAAAGGAAGCTGAGGAATTGTATACCGAAATGGGAAAGGTTTTTGCAGCAGACAGGGAACACCCCTGCTCAATAATTTCTCCTCACGATGAATTTGAGAAATTCTTCGGCAAGAAGGCAAACCGACGCAGAAAGCTTTACAACGGTATGCTCAGATGTCAGATGTATATGTATTTCTGAGTTTATAGTGTGAATTGCAAAAGCTGAATTTCCTTTTGTAAGGGAATTCAGCTTTTTGCTTTTTCTAAAATGATATGTTTGTTCTATGCAAAAAGCAATAAAATAAGCCCTGAAATTTGTTTTGTTCTACAAAATTAAGAAAAAATGTTCGATTTTAGCCTTAATGTACCCAAATTTGGACAATCGGGTATTGACAAATACAAAATAATGTTCTATAATATAAACAGAAACAATGTTCCGAACAAATTGTTCTTACTGTTTAAAAAAGAATAGAACAGTTATTCTAAAATGAATATGCGCAGTTCATTATTGGAATTATGCGAATCAACATCACATAGCCCGACAGATAAAAAGGGCTGAAAAACAAAGGATAGGTGCATTATGAAAGGTTTTAATTACACAGAAAGACTTATTATCAAGCTTGTGACTCTGGTATTTCTTGCTGCTGCGGCATTTTCAGCCGAACTGCTCAGTGGGTTTGGATTGGCGGCGGTAATGGTTGTCCTGTTTCTGGGTATGAGTGCAGTATCAGGTCAGCATATTGTCCTTGACAGGCGTTCGATTACTATTCTCAGGCAGCTTATCTCTATCTGCATGAATGGCGGAAGCTTGAAGCGTTCCTGCAAGTTGGCAGAAAAGCCAATCACTCTTTACCACAGGAACGCCTCGTGAATCACGCTTTTCCTTTCAGAACGGAGATCAGTTTGTATGACAGTCGGTTTATTTCGTCAAAGCTGACTGAATCTATATAGTAGCTTTCAAGCTTGTCGTGAATTTCTTTTGCCTTGGTCAGTGCCTCCGACGCTTCTTCGGAAAGCTCGGACGCAGCCTTTTTGTTAAAGTTCAGACGCTGTTTTTTGGCTGAAATCGCCGATTTCCCGTAAAATCTTGCAAAGTTTATCCTCGAACCTTCCACATCGTGAAGTCCGTTAAAGTTAGAAGCGGTTATAAGTGCCAGCTTCATTTCAGGGACAAGAATATGCTCAAAGGCATTAGTCTGGAGCATAAAATATTCGCTGACGGTTATGTCATAGCCCCGCTCAATAAGCTTGTCGGACAGGCTTCTCAGCAGAAAATCGCTGCCGGCGCAGTAGGGGTCATGCAGCAGGTAAACCGTGTAGCCGTCGGGGATAAGGGTCTTGTAACCGTCCTTTGTCAGTGCGGACAACTGCTTGTAGGAGAGAGTGCCTTTGCCGTCGGTGTCCTTTTTTGGGAACAGCTTTTTGGTGAAACGGTTTGCAAAGCCTTCCAGCTTTTCAAGGTTGAGTGTTTGAGATGCAATGGTAAAGCTGTCGCTGTTAAGTGAGGCAATTGCCGAAACAAAACGTCTGCATCTGCCGTGATACTGGGCGTTTTCCTCAGTTGCGGCGATGATCTCCGAACGCTTTGAGAATAGCTTTCCCGAATCCCAATATTCGCCCAAATTGAGTATCTGTGCTGTTGCTCCGGGATAAACGGGGTCAAAGGTGTGAGGTGCGGTGCCGTCCATAAATATCACCTTGAACCGTTTGAAAACTACGGCATCAAGAGAATCTGTGTCCGACGAACAGCGGTAGATCTCCTTTTCTTCATCGGGAAATGCGTTTGCCAACTTCTTCATCAGCGAGGATTTTCCTGTTCCCGGACCGCCCTTGATTATGTAGGTGAAATACTCGTTGTCTGCTAAAATGTCACCGAATCGAGTCCTGAATCCGTCGGGGGACACTCCGCCCAGGAAAAACTCAATGGTTCCGTCTTTCATAAAATCAGCTCCTTTAAAGGTTTTTATAGTATATTATGAAATTCGGCATATTTGGTTACATAAGAGTATTGAATTTTCCTCAAAAATGTGGTACAATTTCAATGTATCAGGTTTTGGGAGTGATTGCTTTGCTTATCGAAAGGCTTATTGAAGCGGCAGTTGAGTATGACAGGGGAGATCCCAAGCGTATTCAGCATTTAATCAAGGTTCACAGCTTTGCGGCAGTTATCGGAAAATCGGAGAAGCTTTCGGCTGATGAGCAGCTTGTTCTGGAGGCGTCGGCGGTTCTTCACGACATTGGCATAAAGAACGCCGAACGTATTCACGGTTCTGCTTCGGGGAAATATCAGGAGATAGAGGGTGTTCCCGTTGCGGAGGAAATTCTTCGGAAATTCGGGTGCAGCGACGACTTTATCTCGGAGGTATGCTATCTTGTGGGACATCATCACAGCTATGCCGAGGATATTTCGCAGAAGCTGAGGATCCTTATGGAGGCGGATTTTCTCGTAAATGCTTATGAGGACAGTATG